>JAIEOP010000003.1 GCA_019750465.1 Acetobacteraceae bacterium
GGAAGTTCCCGTCAGACGTCCTCGAGGGCCTGCGGCCGGACCGGCGCCGCATGTCCACCCGCAGGCGCAGCGCGGCCGGGGCGCGCAGCAGCCGAAGGCGGCCGCCCCCGCGGGCCAGGGCGCGATGCTGCTGCCCGGCGTGAAGCACATCGTCGCCGTCGCGTCCGGCAAGGGCGGGGTCGGCAAGTCCACCACCGCGGTGAACCTGGCGGTGGCGCTGGCCGTGCAGGGGCTGCGCGTCGGCCTGCTGGATGCCGACATCTACGGTCCCTCCCTGCCGCAGATGCTCGGCGCGCGGGAGAAGCCCCGCGTCGAGGGGCAGCGCATCATCCCGCTGCAGCGCTGGGGGCTGACCGCCATGTCCATCGGCTTCCTTGTGGATGCCGACACGGCGATGATCTGGCGCGGCCCGATGGTGATGGGCGCGCTGGAGCAGATGATGGGCCAGGTGGAGTGGGGCAGCCTCGACATCATGGTGGTGGACATGCCGCCCGGCACGGGCGACGCGCAGCTGACGATGAGCCAGCGCGTGCCGCTGGCCGGCGCCGTGATCGTCTCCACGCCGCAGGACGTGGCGCTGATCGACGCGCGGCGCGGGGTGAAGATGTTCGAGAAGGTGAACGTGCCCGTGCTCGGCATCATCGAGAACATGAGCTTCTTCTGCTGCCCGAATTGCGGCCACCGCAGCGACATCTTCGGCCATGGCGGCGCGCGGGCGGAGGCGGAGCGGCTGGGCGTCGAGTTCCTCGGCGAGCTGCCGCTGAAGCTCGCGATCCGGGAGCTGGCGGACGCCGGCAGCCCGATCGTCGCGGCCCGGCCGGAGGGCGAGGAGGCCGCGGCCTACCGCGCGATCGCCGCGCGGCTCTGGGCGAAGCTGGAGGGCGCGGGTGCTGCGAAGGCAGGGCCGCGGATCGTGGTGGAGTGACGCTCCCTCCCTCCCCCGCCGGCGGGGGAGGGCCGGGGTGGGGGCGGCAGTGCCACCGCTTCAGCGTGACCGGGCGATGCGGCCCTCGGCCCTCGACACCACCCCCACCCTGGCCCTCCCCCGCCGACGGCGGAGGGGACGCTTGCCCCCTGCGGCAATGCGGCGTGTAGTCTCCCCCGACATGCGGGAGGGACCCACCATGGATTTCGGCGCCTCGATGTTCTTCACCGACTACTCGATGACGCCCGCTGCCCTGGCGCGGGCGCTCGAGGAGCGCGGCTTCGAATCGGTCTGGGCGCCGGAGCACAGCCATATCCCGCTGTCGCGCAAGTCGCCCTGGCCCGGCGGGGGCGAGCTGCCGAAGCGCTACTACGACTGCATGGACCCCTTCGTATCGCTGACCGCCGCCGCGGCGGCGACGCAGCGGCTGCGCCTCGGCACCGGCGTCTGCCTGGTGAACCAGCGCGACCCCATCCAGCTGGCGAAGCTCGTCGCCTCCATCGACCAGGTCTCCGGCGGCCGCTTCCTGTTCGGGATCGGCATCGGCTGGAACCAGGACGAGATGGAGAACCACGGCACGGTCTTCGAGACCCGCGCCAAGCTGGTGCGCGAGCGCGTGGAGGCGATGAAGGAGATCTGGACGAAGTCGAAGCCGGAATACCACGGCGAGTTCGTCAATTTCGACCCGATGATGACCTGGCCCAAGCCGGTGCAGAAGCCCTATCCGCCGATCATCGTCGGCGGCGGCTTCCCGCAGGCGGCGCGGCGCGCCATCCGCTACGGCAATGGCTGGATCCCGATCACCGGCCGGGCGCCGATGGAGAACGCGCTGGCGAAGTTCCGCGAGCTGGCGAAGGAGATGGGGCGCGACCCCGCGGAGCTTCCCATCACCGCCTTCGGCGCGGCGGAGGATGCGGATCTGCTGAAGCGCTACCGCGACCTCGGCGTGTCGCGCGTGGTGGTCTCGCTGGATTCCGAGAAGGAGGACGCGATCCTGCCGGTGCTCGACCGCTGGGCGGCGCTGATCCGGGGGATGTGATACCAACGCGCGTTGATGTTGACACATCAACGCCCCTCAGACGCCGGGCGCCGCGCATCCGCGCGGCTTGGCTTCGCGCCATTGGGCGCGGGCCGCGTCCGCGGCCTCGGCGCGCCATCTGGCGCGCCGCATGGGTCAGCCTTTGACCGAGTTGGTATGACGCCCAGGCCGGGGTGGGGCGCGGCGCTCAAGCGGCCTGGACCCGCGCCTGCGCCAACCTGCCATGGTCGGCGCGGGCCACGCCGTCGCCCGCCAGGCCATGGAAGGCGTGCCCGGCGCCGCTGCCCCAATGGCGGTGCCAGGCGGTGCGCTCTGCGCCGGCGACGAAGCCGTACAGTTCCGGGCAGCGGTGCGCGCCGTCGGCGAGGATGCGGGTGATCGCGGCCGCGGAGGGCTGGCGCAACCCGTGCGCCTCCACGACCGGCCCGAGCGGGGCGAAATCGATGCCGGCGACCCGCAGCAGGCGCAGCAGCGAGGGCTCCATCAGGGCACACCAGTGCGTCAGCCCGAGGTCGAGGCTGATGCGCAGGATGCCGCGCATGAGGCCGTAGCGCAGCAGGCCATCCATGCAGGCGCCGCCCTGGCGCCGCACCTTCGACAGCGCGAAGCGCGAGATCTCCGCCGTGGTGCCCATGGGCAGGTCGCGCAGCATCCCGGACGCGCAGTAGCGCAGCATCGGGAAGCCGGCGATCCGGCCGTCCTGCCAGCCGCCGACGACAAGGCGGGCGGTGCCGACGGCCTGGCCGCTGCGCCGCTGGCGCAGGATCACGTGGTGCGAGGCATGGTCGAATTCGTCGGCCTCGAGCCGTGCCTGGGCGTGTCCCGGCAGGATTCCCCGCTCCAGCCGGAACACCTGGTGACGGAGCCGCTGTGCCTCCTGGAGTGCTGATTGGTTGTCGGCCCGTTCCACCAGGAAATGCCGGTCGAACATGGACACGGCGTCGCTGCCTTGGTCCTGCATGCTGTCCCCCGCCTCATGCTGTCTTCAGCGGCTTCCCCGGCGTCGCCCTGTCCAACAACGGCCTTGTCGGCAACGCGCTGAACCTGCCCGCACCGGGCCAAGCCTTGGCCGGGCCCGGACCGATGCCGGCCGACAATACCTTCACACCGGCCGGTCCGCCCGGCACCTTCACTGGCACCCGCGCCGACGCCCAGATCGGAGCCGGCAACGCCTCCGCGGGTGGCATCACCGTGAGCAACGTCGCCGAGGGCTACAGCGCCGGCGCGGTCGGCACCGCCGGCACCTCCACCGCCACCAATACCGCCCTCATCACCTTCAACCTCGTCGGCGTCGGCCAGGCGGTCCAGGTCAGCGGTATCGACCTGATCCAGCTGATCGCCTCCACGGCGCCGAACATGGGCGAGAGCGCGAGCGCGCGCATCGCCAACACCTTCTCGGTCTTCAACGCCGCCGGCACCGAGATCTTCCGAGCCGATCCGAGTGACATCAACCGCATCGTGGGGTCGGGCGCAGGCGTGCCGCCGATCGCGTCGATCGGCCCGATCGCCATCCCGTTCAACCTGCTCACGCCGGTGCTGGACGCGGGGCAGGCCTACACCCTGTCGTTCACCTCCTCGGCGACCGAATCGATCGTCGTCGGCACTCCCACCGTCGTGCCGGAGCCCGCCTCGCTGGCGCTCCTCGGCCTCGGCCTGCTTGGCCTCGCCGCGGTGCGCAGCCGCATGCGGGCCTGAGCCACGCCGACCAACAACCCCGCCGGGCCCTCGGGCCCGGCGGGGACGTCCCGCGGCTCAGCCCAGGGTGACGCCGCGGTAGCCCTCCTCCGCCACCCTGTCGCACCAGGCGCGGTAGTCCGGCGCGCTGCCGCTGTAGCGCGCGATGATGCGGGTCCCCTTGCCTTCGACGTTGCGGTTGACGCCGGTCATCCAGGAATCCACTTCGTTCGTCAGCAGGCCGGCCGCGCAGGCCACGACGTGCTCCATCCAGGCGGCAACCGAATCCGGCCGGGCCTCCGCCCGGGTCAGGCCGCGCGCGCCCATGTGGCGCAGGATGCCGGTCACCCAATCCACGTTGTACTCGATGCTGCGCGGGATGTTGCCGAGCGCGGTATGCGGCCCGAGCAGCATGAACAGGTTGGGAAATTCCGCCACCATCATGCCGACGAAGGTGCGGGCTCCACCGGACCAGCGCTGCTTCAGGCCCACACCCTCCGTCCCGCGGAAATCGATGCGGTCGAAGGCGCCGGTCAGCGCATCGAAGCCGGTGGCGTAGATGATGATGTCGAATTCGAAGGCACGGTCGGTGGTCTCCAGGCCGGTCGGCGTCACGCGGGTGATCGGCGTCGCCCGGCTGTCCACCAGCTCCACGTTGGGCTGGTTGTACACCTCGTAGTAGCGCGTCTCCAGCGGCACGCGCCGCGTGCCGAAGCCGTGGTTCTTCGGGATCAGCATCTCCGCCACCTTCGGGTCCTTCACCCGCTGGCGGATCTTGCCCGCGACGAATTCCGACATCTCCGCGTTGGCGGCGCGGTCCGTCAGCATATCGCGGAAATTGCCGACCCAGATGCCGAAGCCGGGTGAGGCGTAGAGCCGTTCCCAGAACGCCTCGCGCTCCTCCCGCGACACCTCGAAGGTGGCGCGCGGGTCGGGGGTGTGCAGGAAGCAGGAGAAGGTCTCGGCGCAGCGGCGGAACATCTCCGGGTAGCCCGCCTTGATCTCCCGCTGCTCCTCCGGCGTGATCGGGCGGTTGTGCAGCGGCGCACACCAGTTCGGCGTGCGCTGGAACACGGTGAGCTGCCCGCAGGTCTTGGCCACCTCCTGGATGGTCTGCACGCCCGTGGCGCCGGTGCCGATGACGGCGACCCGCTTGCCGGTGAAGTCCACCGGCTCGGTGGGCATCATGGCGGTGTGCCAGGCCTGCCCCTTGAAGCTCTCCATGCCCTCGATCTTCGGCAGGGTCGGCGTGGAGAGCGCGCCGATGGCCGTGACCAGGAAGCGCGCGCTGTGGCGGCTGCCGTCCTCCAGCGTCACGTGCCAGCGCCGCCCGGCCTCGTCCCAGCGCGCCGCGGTGACGCGGCTGCGGAACCCGATGTCGCGCCGCAGGTCGTACTTGTCGGCGACCCTGTTCAGGTAGCGCAGCGTGTCTGGCTGGGCCGCGAAATGCTCCGGCCAGTCCCATTCCTCCAGCAGCTCCTTGTCGAAGGAATAGCCGTAGGAATAGCTCTCGGAATCGAAGCGGGCGCCGGGGTAGCGGTTCCAGTACCAGGTGCCACCGACGCCGGTGCCGGCCTCGAAGACCCGGGCCTTCAGGCCAAGCTCGCGCAGGCGGATGAGCTGGTACATCCCCGACATGCCGGCGCCGATGACGATGGCGTCGAAGTCGAGGCCCTTCGCCGCATCGCGCCGTTCCAGGGTTTCCGTTGCCGACATCGCGTTCCGCTCCTCTCGTGCTTCGCGCCGATGGTAGGCGCGCGGGCACAGGCCGGCAAAGCCGCCGGAGGTCATGGCCGGCGGCCCGGGGCCGCGTCGCGCGCGTGGCGTTGCCCGCAAGGCGATGGGTGCTACCCTGGAGCAGCTTCCGGTCGGATGGAATGCGCATGCGTTCCATTCGATCGGAGATAAGCTGCTCCAGCTATTGCTCGAATCGCGCCGGCGTCCGCACCGGGCGCCCATCGGCCCGCGCCTCCACGGGGCGCCCACACTGGGAGGTTCAGCATGCGCCCGCTCGCCGACGCCAAGGTGGTGCGCCTCGCGGAGGCCGAGGCGGTGTCCTTCGGCCCGCTCGCCCGGTACCAGCGCCTGACCGGCGAGGACGGGCACCCGCTGTTCACCGGCGTGCAGACCTGCCAGCCCGGCTACGCCACGCCGCTGCACTGGCACCCCTATGTCGAGAGCCTCTTTGTCCTGGAGGGCAGCCTGGAGGCCTGGACGGAGGGCAGGGAGGAGACGCCGGTGCGGCTCGGCCCCGGCGACATGATCGTGCTGCCCGCCGGCACGCCGCATGTCTTCCGCAACCCCGGCGACACGGTGCTGCGGATCCTCGGCATCCACGCCTCGCCGAGCCGGATCGTGAACCGGGTGGGCGAGTAGCCGGCCCTACCGCTTGCCGGCCGGGATCTCGCTGAACGGCCGGTCGCGGTCCACCCGCACGTCGCCGGGCAGGCCGAGGACGCGCTCGGCGATGATGTTCCGCATGATCTCGTCCGTGCCGCCGGCGATGCGCAGGCCCGGCGCGGAGAGCAGCGTCTCCTGGAACAGCGCCCCCATCGGCGCCACGGCGCGATCCGTCACCACCCCGGCGGCGCCCTGCAGATCCAGCGCGAAGCTCGCGATCTCCTGCATCTTGCCCGCCGTCACCAGCTTGCCGATGGAACTCTCCGGCCCCGGCGTCTGGCCGCGCGAGAGGCGCGTGATGGTGCGGAAGCGCGTGTATTTCAGGCCGCGCGAGCGCACGTACCACTCCGCCAGCCGCTCGCGCACCGCCGGGTTGCGGATCGCCGGCCCATCCTCGGTGTCGAGGTCGCGCACGAACGCGAACACTTCGTCGAAATCGGTGCCGACGCTGCCGCCGACGGTCAGCCGCTCGTTCATCAGCGTCGTCAGCCCGACCTTCCATCCCGCGCCCACCGCGCCGACCCGCGCGCTGTCCGGGACGCGCAGGTCGGTGAAGAACACCTCGTTGAAGTTCGAGGTACCGGCGACCTGCTTGATCCGCCGCACCTCCACGCCCGGCGCGCGCATCGGGATCACGAACATGGTCAGCCCGGCATGCTTGGCGGCGTGCGGGTCGGTGCGCGCCAGCAGCAGGCCCCAGTCGGCGTAGTGCGCGCCGGAGGTCCAGATCTTCTGGCCGTTGATCACCCAGTCCTCGCCATCCTTCACGGCGCGCGTCCGCAGGCCGGCCACGTCCGACCCCGCTGCGGGCTCGGAGAAGAGCTGGCACCAGATCTCCTCGCCGCGCACCGCGGGCGCCACATGCCGCGCGTGCTGGTCCGGCGTGCCATGGGTGATGACGGTGGGCACGCACATGCCGAGGCCGATCTCATACACTCCGCGCGGCACGGCGAAGCGCGCCTCCTCCTGCGCGTAGATCACCTGCTCCATCGGCGTGCCGCCGCGGCCGCCATGCTCGGGCGCCCAGGTGATGGCGGCGAAGCCGGCCTCGGCCTTCAGGGCCTGCCATTCGCGGGCGCGGCGCAGCAGCTCCTCATCCGGCACGCGGCCGCGGATGACGGCGTTGGCGCCGGTGAGCGGCTCGGCGTGCCGCTCCAGGAAGGCCGCGGCCTCGGCGCGGAATTCGGCTTCCCCTGGCGTGTCGGCGAAGTCCATCTCAGGCCCCCTGGTCCGCATTGGTGAGTTCGAGGCGGGTGACCAGCCGGTCCTTCCACCAGGGCGCGCCGCCCAGCATCAGCGAGAGCAGCTTCGCGCGCCGGTAGTACAGGTGGCAGTCCGCCGCCCAGGTGAAGCCCATGCCGCCATGCACCTGGATGTTCTCCTTCGACGCCAGGTGGAAGGCCTCCGTCGCGCTGACGCGCGCGGCGGCGGCGGCGGTGGAGAGGTCCGGCGCATCCGCTCCCAGCGCCCAGGCGGCGTAGTAGCAGTTGGACCGCGCCAGCTCGTTCGCCACGTAGATGTCCACCAGCTTGTGCTTGATCGCCTGGAAGGAGGCGATGGGCCGGCCGAAGGCGTGGCGCTCCATGGCGAAGTCGCGCGCCATGTCGAGGCAGGCGCGGGCGCCGCCGATCTGCTCGAAGGCGATCGGCACGGCGCTGCGCTCCAGCACCGCCTCCACCGCCGCCCAGCCGCGCGCCGCGGGCAAGGGCAGGGCGGGCGCGCCGGCGAAGTCCAGCCGCGCCTGGTTGCGCGTGGGATCGAGGCTCTCCAGCGCGGTGCGCGTCACGCCGGGGCCGGCGAGCTCCACCAGGAACAGCCCGATCCCGCCATCCGCGTCCCCCGCCACCACCACGGCCCGGTCGGCGATGCCGCCATCGGCGACGGGCCACTTCGTCCCGGTCAGCCGACCCCCGCGCACCTCGGCCTTCACCGCGCGCGGATGCGGGTTGCCGGGCCCTTCCGCCAGGGCGAGGCAGAAGATCGTCTCCCCCGTCGCCAGCCCCGGCAGCAGCGCGCGCTGCTGCTCCGCGTCGCCGGCCAGCAGGATGGCCTCGGCCGCCATGCAGGCGGAGGTGAAGGGGATGGCGGCGACCGCGGCGCCGATCTCCTCGGCCAGCACGCAGAGCCCCTCATGGCCGAGGCCGCTGCCGCCCAGCTCCTCCGGGATGGCCGCGCCGAGCCAGCCCAGCTCGCCGATGGCGCGCCAGGTGGCGGCATCGTAGGGCGCCTCGCCGTCCAGCACGCGGCGCACCGCGGCGGTGGGTGCGTTCTTCGCCAGGAAGGACCGCGCCCCATCGCGCACGGCGAGCAGCTCGTCGGCGAATTCGAAGTTCATGGGCGGTCCTCCTGGAGGGCAAGGCTATCCCCGCGGGCCGCTTGGGGGCAAACCGCGCGGTCAGCCGGGGCCAGGGATGACGCACCAGGCGCCCTCCGCTGCCGCGGACCGCACGGCCGCGTCGACGAAGCCGAGGCCGCGCACGCCCTCCTCCGCGCCCGGCGAGTGGAGCGCCAAGGGGTCCGGCGCGCGGGCTTCCCGCCGTGCCAGGATGCGTTCGGCGAGATCGGCGTAGAGCGTGGCGAAACCCTCGTGCAGCCCCTCCGGATGGCCGGTGCGCGGGATGCGGGTGGCACGGCGCGCCGCCGGCGCGAGCTCCGGCATGCCGCGCGTGAAGAGTTGCGCCGGGCCGCGCAGCGGCCGCAGCCACAACTCCCCGAGCCGGGCCCCGCGCCATTCCAGGCTGCCGCGCTCGCCGATGATGCGGAGCGCGAAGTGGTTCTCCTGCCCGGCGGCGGCGCTGCTCGCCACCAGCGTGCCGCGGGCGCCGGAGGCGAAGCCGAGGCGCAGGCTGGCATAGTCCGTCGCGCGCCGCCCCGGCACCAGCGCGCCAAGCTCCGCCGAGACGCGATCCGGCCACTCGCCCAGGATGAAGCCCAGCGCGTGATGCGCATGCGTCCCGAGATCGAGCAGCACCAGGCACTCCCCGGCCCGGGCCGGATCGAGCCGCCAGCGCCGCGCGCCATCGGGCGTGCCCTCCACGCGCTCGGCCAGGCCGCCGCCGAGGTATTCCGCCTGCACGGCGCGCACGGCGCCGATCGCGCCCTCGCCGACCAGGGCGCGCGCCTGGCGCAGCATCGGGTAGCCGGAATAGCCATGCGCCAGCACCAGCGCGCAACCGCTGGCGCGCGCTGCGTCCCGGACCGCGCGCGCATCCTCGAGCGTCGCCGCCAGCGGCTTCTCGCACAGCAGGTCGAGGCCGGCTTCCAGCACGGCGATGGCCTGCGCGCGGTGCAGGTGGTTCGGCGTGAGCAGCGCCACCGCCTGCATGCCATCCGGCAGCGCCGCCTCCCCGGCGAGCATCGCCTCGAGATTGTGGTACGCGCGCAGGCCGTGCGCCGCGGCGAAGGCTGCGGCGCGCGCCGGATCGGCCGAACCCATGGCGGCGACGGGACGGAACGCACCGGACAGCGCGGCGGCGCCGAGATGCAGGCCGGCGACGAAGCCGCCGCCGATGAGGCCGAGCCGGATCACTCCGGCGGCAGGCCCAGCGCGCCACGCAGCGCCGTCCGCGGATGGCCGCGCAGCAGCGAGGCATCGAAGTCGCGCTCCGGCGGGCGGATGAGGTGGCGGCGGATCAGCGCGGCGCCCTGCACCGCGCCGTCCTCCGCGCGCTTCAGCGGGTCCTCCCACTCCAGCACGGCCCAGCCGTCATAGCCCGCCCCCGTCAGTGCGGCGAAGACCGCGGGCCAGGGCACGTCGCCATCGCCCGGCGTGCGGTAGCGGCCGGGACGGTCGAGCCAGTTCTGGAAGCCGCCGAAGGCGCCGCTGCGGCCGCTGCGCCGGAACTCGGCGTCCTTCACGTGGAAGGCGCGTATCAGCGGGCCATAGGCCTCGATGAAGGCGACCGGGTCCATGCCCTGCAGGATCATGTGCGAGGGATCATACAGGATGCGGCAGCGCGGGTGGTTGCCGGTGGCGGCGAGGAAGCGCTCGAAGGTGACGCCGTCATGCACGTCGCAGCCCGGATGGGGCTCGAAGCAGACATCGACGCCGGCGGCATCGAAGGCATCCAGCACGGGCCGCCAGCGCCGGCCGAGCTCCTGGAAGGCTTCCTCGATCAGCCCCGGCTCGCGCAGCGGCCAGGGATGCACGTAGGGCCAGGCCAGCGCGCCGGAGAATGCGGCGATGCGCGTGACGCCGAGATGCGCGCAGGCGCGCGCCGCGAGCCGCAGCCGCTCCGCCGCATAGGCGGACGGGTCGGCGCCATCCGGCGCGACATCCGCCAGCGCATAGGCTGGGTGCCGCGCCAGCTGGAAGCCGAGGCGCTGCGCCGCCAGCTCCGACAGCGCCAGCCCCGCCATGCCGTCCAGCATCGCCTGCGCCGCGTCGCGGCTCTCGGCCACCTGCTCCAGGCTGATCAGCCGCGCATCGTGCAGCGGCACCTGCAGGGCCAGGAAGCCGAGCCCCTTCGCCCAGCCGGCCAGGCCGGCCAGGCTGTCGAAGGGCGGCGCCGGGCCGGCGAATTGCGCGACGAAGAGGCCCGGGCCCCGCATGCCCTTCACCGGATCACTCCGCCGCGCGGAGGTTGCCCTCCTCGATGATGCGGCGGAAGCGCTCGGCGTCGCCGGCGACGATGGCGGTGAAGTCGCGCGCGTTGCGGAACATCGTCGGCATCTGCAGCCGCTCATGCCCCAGGATGACCGCCGCCGCCCTGGTCGCGCGCTCGCAGGCCGCCTCGTATCGGTCGATGATCGGCTGCGGCGTGTTCAGCGGCGCGAACAGGCCGAGCCAGATGGAGAAGTCGAGGTCGAAGCCCAGCTCCCGCATCGTCGGCGCATCGGGGAAGGCGGCGTTGCGCTCGGGCGAGAGCGTCGCCAGCACGCGGAAGCCGCTCTCCTTCAGCACCAGGTTCGGGATGTCGGCATACAGATGGACGTCGCCGGCCTGCAGCGCGATCACCAGCTCGGCCGGGCCGCGGTAGCTGATATGGGTGAGCGGGATGCCGCTCATGCGCGCGAAGGTCGCCATGCTGAGATGCGGCGTGGTGCCCGGCCCGGTGCTGCCGTAGTTCAGCGTATTGCCCGCCACCCGGCCGCGCGCGAGCACGTCGGCCAGGCTGGTGAAGCCGGTGCGCTCATGCGTCATCAGCACCAGCGGCGCGCGCGTGGTCATGCAGATCGGGATCAGGTCCGTGGTGCGGTAGCCGGCATTGCGCATGAAGGTGGGCTGGATGGTGATCGGGCCGATCGGGCTGAGCAGGATGTTCGTGCCGTCCGGCCGGGCGCGCACCACCTCGTTGGTGGCGATGGTGCCGGCGGCGCCGGTGACGTTCTTCACCACGAAATTCTGGTTGAAGATCGGCGTGAACTCGGCAGCGAGCAGGCGGGCGATCACGTCGGTTGCCGCGGCGGGTCCGAAGCTGGTGGTGATGACGATGGTCTGCTGCGCGGCGGCGGGCATGACCGCGGCGGCCAACGCCAGCAGCGCGGCCGCCAGGGGCCGGATCAGGGCACGCATGGTTTCCTCCCCGTGTGTTGGCGCGAGGCTACCGCGTGCCCGATCCGGAACGCAACGCGATCGTAGCGGCCGCCGGGGCGGGCGGCCCGCGGCGCCCCGACGAGGCTAGTCCCGGTCGGTCATGCCGTAGTCCCGCGCCGCCGCCTCGGGCGAGACGTAGCCATCGGCCAGGTCGGCCCGCAGCGCCGCCGGGTCGCGCGCGGCCGGCGGGCCGTAGCCCCCCGAACCCGGCGCCTCGATGGTCACCACCGCGCCGGCCGGGGCGGTATAGGCGCCCTTGCCCGGCACCGCCCGCCGCGTGCCGTCCGGCAGCGTCATGGACAGCCGCGCGCGTCCGCCCGGCAGGCCGCCGGCCAGGCCGAAGGGCGGCGTGACCGTGCGCTCGAAGCAGGTGGAGGCGCGGAGGTCGCGGTCCAGGATACGCCAGGCGCGGCGCACGCCGCAGCCGCCGCGGAAGGTGCCGGCGCCGCCGCTGTCCGGCACCACCGAATATTCCTCGACGCGCAGCGGGAAGCTCATCTCCAGGACCTCGATCGGCGTGTTGAGCATGTTGCTCACGGTGGAGGAGACGGCGTTGATGCCGTCCTTCATCGGCCGCGCGCCATAGCCGCCCTTGGTGCTTTCGTAGGAGACGAAGCGCTCTCCCGTCCGGTAGTCCACGCCGCCGAAGGTGGTGACCGCGGAGGTGCCCTGCGATCCGCACATCACCCGGTCCGGCGCGAGCTGCGCCATGGCCGCGAAGGTCATGTCGGCGATGCGGTGCGACATCTCGTGGTTGGCATAGACCACGGGCGAGGGCTCCTGCGCGTTGGCGACGCAGCCCGGCGGCGCCGTCACCCGCACCGCGCGCCAGCAGCCGCTGTTCGGCGGGATGTGGCTGCGCGGGTCCACCACCATCTTCAGCGCGCAATAGACGCCGGAGGCGGTGACGCTGAGCGGCGCGTTCATCGGCCCGGCGACGGCGGGGTCGGACCCCGCGAAGTCGGCGGTGATGGTGTCGCCACACTTGCTCAGCGCGATGCGGACGCGGAAGGTGCGGTCCGCCGTGTCGCCATCCTCGATGATGCCGTCGCCGTCGAAGATGTCCTCGAACACCGCGTCGCCGTCGGGCAGGCCGCGCAGCGCGCCGCGCATCATCGCCTCGGAATAGTCGAGCACGGCATCCATGATGCGCAGCAGCTCCGCCGCGCCGTACTTCGCGGCCAGCCCCGCCATGCGCTCGGCGGCGCGGCGGTTGGCGGCGACCTGGGCGCGCAGGTCGCCCAGCCGCTCGGCCGGCGTGCGGACATTGGCCAGGATGATCGCCTCCACGTCCGGGATCGGCTGGCCGCCGCGATAGAGCCGGACAGGCGGCAGCCGCAGCCCCTCCCCGTAGATCTCCGTCACCGCGCCGTAGCTGCCGGGCGTGGCGCTGCCGACATCCGGCCAATGCGCGCGCACGCAGCCGAAGCCGAGCAGCCGCCCCTGGTGGAAGGCCGGCATCACCACGTTCACGTCGGGCAAATGCGAGCCGCCGCGATAGGGGTCGTTGTGGATGAAGACGTCGCCCTCGGCGGCGTCGGGGAAGGTTTCCGCGATGGTGCGCACGGCGTCGGGCATGGAGCCCAGGTGGATCGGCAGGTCGGGCCCCTGCGCCACCATCTCGCCGCGCGCCGAGAAGATGCCGCAGGAATAGTCGCCGGCCACCTTCAGCAGCGGCGAGTAGGCGGTCTTGGCGAGGACGATCTTCATCTCCTCGGCGGCGGAGATGAGGGCGTTCTTCACCACCTCGAAGCGGGCGGGGTCGATGCCGTGCAGCGGGTTCGCCATGGCGCTCAGCTCCGGGCCAGGCGCAGGAAGCCCTGCGCGGCGACGCGGGCGGTCCAGCCCGGCGGGACGACGGTGGTGGACTCCAGAGCCTCGATCACCACGGGGCCGGGGATCGCGGCGCCGGGGGCGAGCCCCTCGCGCCACAGCACGGGGCAGGGGCGCGCGCCGCCGGGGAACCAGACCTCGCGGCGGCCCTGCCGCGCCGCCTCGGGCCGCATCGGCTGCACCAGCGCCAGCGGCGCCTGGCGGCCGAGTGCCGTCAGGCGCAGGTTCACCAGCTGCACCGCCTCCCGCCGGTTGGCGTGGCCGTAGGTGAGTTCGTGGCGGGCATGGAAGCCCTCCGCCAGGGTGGCCAGGGTCGCGGCGGTGACGGGCCCATCCTCCATCGCCACGGTCAGCTCATAGGCCTGCCGGCGGTAGCGGCAATCGGCCCCGCGCAGCAGCGCGCGGCGCTCCGGGGGCACGCCGGCGGCGGCGAGCATGGCCGTGCCCTCCGCCTCCATCCCCGCCAGCACCGCGGCGATGCGCGCGGGGTCCACGCCCTCGAGCGAGGCGTAGAGGGTGCGCGCGAAATCCCGCCGCAGGTCCGTGGCGACCAGCCCGAGCGCCGAGAAGGCGCCTGGCGCGGGCGGCACGATCACCTCCGGCACCGCCAGCTCCTCGGCCAGGGCGGCGGCGTGCACGGGGCCGGCGCCGCCGAAGGCCATGAGGGCGAATTCGCGCGGATCGTGGCCGCGCTGCACGGAGACGATGCGCAGCGCGTCGCACATGTTGGCGTTCACCACCTCGACGATGCGCGCCGCGGCCTCCTGCACCGGGAGGCCGAGCGGCGCCGCGACGTGCTCCCGGATCGCGCTTGCGGCGGCTGCGCGGTCGATCAGCAGCCGCCCGTCCAGCAGCGCGTCCAGGTAGCCCAGCACCACGTTGGCGTCCGTCACCGTCGGCTGCGTGCCGCCGCGGCCGTAGGCGGCAGGGCCGGGCAACGCGCCGGCGCTGTGCGGGCCGACCTTCAGCGCGCCCCCGGGATCGATCCAGGCAATCGAGCCGCCGCCGGCGCTGACCTCGGCCAGGTCCACCACGGGAACGCGGATCGGGTGGCCGGTGCCGGCGATCCAGCGCCGCGAATTGGTGCCGCCGCCGACCTCGTAGTCGGCGGTGACGGCGACCTCGCCATCGGCGATGACGCTGGCCTTCGCCGTGGTGCCGCCCATGTCGAAGGAGAGGATGTTGCCGATCCCGAGCTGCCGCCCCACCAGCGCGGCGGCGACCACCCCCGCGGCCGGGCCGCTCTCCACCGCCGCGGCCGGCATGCGCAGGCATTCCGCCACGTCCAGCACGCCGCCCGAGCTGCCCATCACGTGCAGCCTTGGCAGGCCGAGCGCGCCGGTCGCCGCCTGCAGCCGTGCCAGGTAGCCTTCCAGCAACGGGCCGACGGTGGCGCAGACGGCGGTGGTGCTGGCGCGCTCGTATTCGCGGATTTCGGGCAGCACCTCGCAGGAAAGGAAGACCTGCACCCCGGGCAGCGCCTCGCGCAGCAGCGCGCCGAGCCGCCGCTCCTGCGCGTCGTTGAGGAAGGAGAACAGCAGAGAGACGGCCAGCGTCCGCAGGCCGGCGGCGCGGATCGCGGCGACCAGGGCGGGCATCTCCTCCTCCGCGAGCGGCGTGACCTCCTGCCCCTGGGCGTCGATGCGGCCGGTGATCTCGAAGCGGTGGCGGCGCGGGATCAGCACCGCCGGGCCGTCCTGGAACAGGTCGTAGAGGTCGGCCCGCGCGCTGCGGCGGAGTTCGAGGACGTCGCGGAAGCCGCGCGTGGCGATGAAGCCGGCCGGGGCGCCCTTGCCCTCCAGAAGGGCGTTCGTCACCACGGTGGTGGCATGGGACAGCAGGGTCACCTCGGCCGCGGCGATGCCGTGCTCGTCGAGCCCCTGGCGCAGCCCGGCCAGCACGCCGGCGCCGAAATCCTCCGGCGTGGTCAGCACCTTGGCGATGGCGATGCGGCCGCTGCCTTCCTCCACCAGCGCCACGTCGGTGAAGGTGCCGCCGATATCGACGCCGATGCGCCACGCCATGCCGAGGCCCCCTGCCGGTCCGGTTCGAGAAAGCGGTCCGGCGCGGGCCGGCCTCAAGGGGCCGGCGCATGCCGGCCTTGAGGAAAGCGTGATGCTGCTGCGCGGAAAGGGGGATGGTCAAGCGCCGCCAAAGGTCGCAGAGACGGTCATTCGACACGATCGATGGCGCACGCCCGCGCGCCCGGCAGGCTGAGTCGTATCGCCCTGCCCCCCGTCGGGCCGCGACGGATGGGAGATGAGACGCCGATGCCCGAGGCCCCCCTGCCGAGCCCCTCCACCGTGGCCGAGCCCGAGCATGTCGACGTGCTGATCGTCGGTGCCGGCATCTCGGGCATCGGCGCCGCCTACCACCTGCGGCAGCAATGCCCGGATCGCAGCTTCGTCATCCTGGAGGCGCAGGAAACCTTCGGCGGCACCTGGTGGACGCACAAATACCCCGGCATCCGCTCCGACAGCGACCTGCACACCTTCGGCTACCGCTTCAAGCCCTGGGTCGGCCCGCCCATCGCCACCGCCGACGAGATCCGCAAGTACATGGGCGAGGTCATCGAGGAGAACGGCCTCGGGCCCCGCATCCGCTACGGCCATCGCATCAGCCACGCCCGGTGGTCAGGCGGGGACAACCTCTGGACCGTCGAGGCGACGCGCACCGATACCGGCGAGACGCGGCGCTTCACCTGCGGCTTCCTGTTCATGTGCCAGGGCTACTACCGGCACGAGCAGGGCTACACGCCGGACTGGCCCGGCATGGACCGCTTCAAGGGCATCATCGTCCATCCGCAGACCTGGCCGGAGAACCTGGACTACCGGGGCAAGCAGGTGGTCGTCATCGGCTCCGGCGCCACCGCCGCGACCGTGGTGCCGGCCATGGCCGGCGTCGCCGCGCATGTGACGATGCTGCAGCGCACGCCGACCTATTTCCGCACCGGCCGCAACGCCATCGAGATCGCCGAGGAGCTGCGCGCGCTCGGCATCGACGAGACCTGGGTGCACGAGATCACCCGGCGGAAGATCCTGGCGGAGCAGGCCAGGTTCACCGAGCGCACCTTCCGCGAGCCGGACCGGGTGCGCGACGAGCTGATCGGCAACATCCGCAGCCTGCTCGGGCCCGACTACGACGTGGAGACGCATTTCACGCCGCCCTACCGGCCCTGGCGCCAGCGCCTGGCCTTCGTGCCCGACGCCGACCTGTTCCAGGGCATCGCCAAGGGCCAGGCCAGCGTCGTCACCGACGAGATCGAGGCCTTCGACGAGACCGGCATCCGCCTGAAGTCCGGCCGGCACCTGGATGCCGACATCATCGTCACGGCGACCGGCTTCGACCTCTGCGCGCTCGGCGACATCGCCTTCGAGATCGACGGCAGGCCGCTAGACTTCCACGAGACCGTCACCTACCGCGGCATGATGTTCACCGGCGTGCCGAACATGGCCTGGGTCTTCGGCTATTTCCGCGCGAGCTGGACCCTGCGCTCCGACCTGGTGGCGGATTTCGTGTGCCGGCTGCTGAAGCACATGCGGGCCACGCAGAAGCGCCGCGTCGAGGTCGCGCTGCGGCCGGAGGACCGGGACATGCCCCTGCTCGACTGGATCGACGCGGACAACTTCAACCCGGGCTACATGATGCGCGGCATGCACCTGCTGCCGCGCCGCGGCGACAAGCCGGAATGGCAGCACACCCAGGACTACTGGGCCGAGAAGGACGAGTTCCCGGCGATCGACCTGAGCGGCGCCGAGTTCGTCTATCGCTAGAGCGGGATGCGTTGAGGCAGAATCGCCGCAAACGCTGAATCCCGCGACCCGGCAAAGGCTGGAGCGTGTTGCGTGAGCGCATGCGAACGCAATACGCTCTAGAGCGGGATGCGTTGAGGCAGAATCGCCGCAAACGCTGAATCCCGCGACCCGGCAAAGGCTGGAGCGTGTTGCGTGAGCGCAGGCGAACGCAATACGCTCCAGGCAACCGGCTGGGGCATCTGCGGCCCCGGCGGGGTCATGGGCGGGATCTCGGCCGGGCGATCCGGAACCGGGGTTTCCGCCGGCGGCCGTCCCGGGTCGGGCAGGCTGGGCGGCAAGCCCGGCAGTTCCGGCCCCGGGCCGGGCGGCGGGGTGACCGGCGGCGTCTCGGTGGGAGCGGTGGGTGGCAGGCCCGGCAATTCGGGCGGGGGCGGCTCGGCGGGCGCGCCGCCGGCAGGGCTGTTCATCGGCATCCGGGATGAACGCAGGCAGGGCCGCGCCGTTTGCGGCGGCTTCTCCCTTTCGGTCCGGATGGCGAGCCGAAGGGTGCAATCGCCCCGCGCATGGGCCGGTCCGGGCGCCCGGCGCACCCGGGCCGGCGCCGGTCAGCGCCCCTGCATGCGGGCGAAGCGGAGCTGGATGTAGTTGTCCGCGGTCTGCGCGATCTCGACATTGGCGCGCGCGGCCCAGACGATCTGCTGCTGGTGCAGCGGGATGTAGGCGACGTCGTCGCGCACGATCGCCGCCGTCTCCGAAATCATGGCCTGGCGCTTCGCCGCGTCGGTCTCGACGCCGATGCGCCCGATCAGCGCATCGAGCCGCGGGTTGGAATAGCCGCCGTTGTTGAACACGCCGCGCGTGCCGTCGCGCGTGCCGAGCAGGTTGAACAGCGCGTTGTGCGCGTCGGCCGTCGCCGGGGTCCAGCCCAGCAGGTAGAAACTGGTATTGTAGCGCGGCGAGTTCACCTCGGCGAAGAAGCGCGCGCGGGTCTGCGCCGCCAGGGTCACGCGCACGCCGATCCGCGCCAGCATCGCCACCACCGCGGTGCAGATCGCCTCGTCGTTCACGTAGCGGTCGTTCGGGCAGTCCAGCGTCACGCCGAAGCCGTTCGGATAGCCGGCCTCCGCCAGCAGCTTGCGCGAGGCGTCGAGATCGAGGGGGAGGCGCCGGTCGTCGGCCTCGACGAAGCCGTTCACGCCAGGACCCCACATCAGCCCTGTCGGGCGCGACTGGCCGCGCATGACGGTACGCTGGATGGCGTTCACGTCGATCGCCTGGTAGATGGCGCGGCGCACGCGCACGTCCTGGAAGGGATTCCGCCCCTTCACGTCGGACTTCAGCAGCTCGGCGCGGGACTGGTCCATGCCGAGGTAGATGGTGCGCAGCTCCGGCCCCTGGATGGTGCGCACGCCTTGGCTGCGCGAGATGCGCTCCACGTCCTGCGGCGGCACGGTATAGACGAAGTCCACCTCGCCCGAGAGCAGCGCCGCCACGCGCGTCGCGTCGTTGGCGATGATGTTGAGCTCCGCGCGCTCGATGTTGTGCGTCGGCGTGTCCCACCAGGTCGGGTTGCGCTCCAGCACCGTGCGGCGGTCGGGCTCGCGGCTGACCAGGCGGAAGGGGCCGGTGCCCATGGCGTTGCGGGTGGCGAAATTCTCCTCCCGCGTCGTCAGGTCGGCGGGGCGCACCGCGTTGTTCCGCTCCGCCCAGGTCCTGGACATCATGCCGACCGTGGCGATCTCGCGCGCGAAGATGGGGTTGGGCTCGACGGTCTCGAACTCGACGGTGTGGTCGTCGATCTTCCGCACCTCCTTCACCGTGGCGAAGTTGGCGTTGAGCTGCGAGCCCGGGCCGCGCGCCCGCTGCACGCTGAAGACCACGTCGTCCGCCGTGAAGGGCGTGCCGTCGGTGAAGCGCACGCCCCGCCGCAGGTGGAAGCGCCAGACGGTGGGGCTGGGCTGTTCCCAGCGCTCGGCCAGGGCCGGCTCCGGCTCCATCTGCCGGTTGCGGCGCACCAGCGGCTCATAGATGTGGGAGTTGAAGGCGAGCAGGAAGGTTTCGTTCCTGGTATAGGGATCCATCGAGTTGACGTCGCCGTCATTGGCCCAGCGGAAGACCTGGGCGGCGGCGGGCAGGGGCGCGGCGAGCGCGGAGCCGCAGAGCAGCGCGGCGGCGAGGGCGGTGAGGCGCATGACGATTCTGTCTCCCGGACGTCCCGTATGGCCGCGAAACTAGGTGAAGCGCGCCGCCCCGGAAAGGCCCCTGGCGCTACCCCGCCGCCTGTCCCAGGCTGGCTGCCTTCGGGGGAGGAACACCGGGCATGCAGGGGACCGGGCCGTCCGGCAGCATCGAGACGCGCGCCTCCTGGGCGGTGGCGATGGCGGCCGTCGCCATCCTCTCCTTCGCCTTCGGCGCGCCGCTCATCGTCGTCATCGCGCTGAAGCCGGTCGCGGCCGATCTCGGCGCGGAGCGCGCGGTGCCGGCGCTGGCCTCCTCGCTCGCCTTCCTCGGCGCCGGGGCGGGCGGCATCCTGATGGGCTGGCTCTCGGGGCGGATCGGCATGCGCGCCGTGGCGATGATCGGCGCCGTCATGGTCGGCGCCGGCCTGGTTCTCGCCAGCGGCGGCACGGACTGGCAGCTGCTGCTGGGCTACGGCGTCTTCGTCGGGCTGCTCGGCAACGGCGCGCTGTTCCCGCCGATGCTGGCCTACGTCTCGCGCTGGTTCGACCGGCGCCGCGGCACCGCGCTCGCGCTCGTCTCCTCCGGGCAATACGTCGCCGGCGTGCTCTGGCCCGTGCTGTTCGAGCGTGCGGTGGCGCTCTGGGGCTGGCAGGCGACGATGCGGGGCTTCGCCGTCGTGGTTCTGGCCGGCGTGCTGCCGATTGCGGCGCTGGTGCTGCGGCCGGCCCCCGTCCCGCCGGCCTCGACGGGGACGCGGTCCGGCGAGGCAGCGCCGGGCGCGCCGGTGCTCGGCCTGCCGCCGAACCTGGCCATGGCGATCATGGGCTGCGGCATCTTCCTCTGCTGCGTGCCGATGGCGATGCCGGCGGCGCACCTGGTGGCCTTCTGCACGGATCTCGGCATCGCCGCGCAGCAGGGCGCGCTGATGGTCTCGGTGCTGCTGGTGGCGGCCTTCCTGGCGCGCCAGGCCTGGGGCTGGGTCGCCGACCGCATCGGCGGGCTGCAGAGCGTGCTGGCCGGCAACATCGCCCAGGTGGTGGGGATGTCGCTGTTCCTCGTGACGCAGGACGAGGCCGGGCTGTTCGTCGTGGCGGCGATCTACGGCATGGGGTTTTCCGGCATCATCCCGTCCTGGATGCTGGCGGTGCGCCAGCTCTTCCCGGCGGGGGAGGCATCCTGGCGGATGCCCTGCGTGCTGTTCCCGGGCCTTGCCGGCATGGCCTTCGGTGCCTGGCTGGCCGGGTGGATGTACGACCGCTTCGGCAATTACGCCGTGGCCTGGGAGGTGGGGATCGCGCTGAACGTGGTGCAGGTGGCGCTGGTGGCGACGCTGCTGTGGCGCCACCTGCGGCATCGCCCGCGCATGGCCGGCGCTGTGGCCGCCTGATCAGGGCAGGCGCGTCAGCGTGCGGTGGTTGGCGCGCAGCCGGCGGTGCGCCGGGCGCAGCGCCGCGGCCATCACCGCGGCCGGGTCGGCGCCGGTGAGCACGGCGCGTCCCGCGGCGAAGCCGCCGGCGGCGAAGGCACGCTGCTTCTCCATGGCGTATTCCACCAGCAGCGCCTGGGCGCGTGCCGGTTCGGACCACATGGACAGGCTGCGAAGCGTGAAGACAGTGCCGGCCTGCCAGGCCAGCATCGCGGTGGCAAATGGGTTCATGCCACCGCGTATAGCAGGTTCCTGGCCGCGCCGCGCCTCACGTCGCGCGCAGCGGAGGGCCGAGGCGGCTCAGAGCGCCTTCAGGATCGCCTCGCCCCCGCTCACCTCGAAGGCGCCCGGCGCCTCCACGGCGACATGCGTCACCTTGCCGTCCTTCGCGACCAGGGCGAAGCGCTGGCAGCGCACGCCGAGGCCGCGCGCGGTCAGGTCCAACTCCAGCCCGAGCTTCCTCGTGAACTCGGCGCTGCCGTCGGCCAGCATCACGACCTTGTCGCCGACGCCCTGGTCCTTGCCCCAGGCGCCCATCACGAAGGCATCGTTCACCGCCATGCAGGCGATGACGTCGACGCCCTTGGCCTTCAGCGCGTCGATGTTCTGCAGGAAGCTCGGCAGGTGCTTGGCCGAGCAGGTGGGGGTGAAGGCACCGGGCACGCCGAACAGCACCACGGTCTTGCCCTTGAACAGCTCGTCCGTGGAGACCTCCTTCGGCCCCTCGGCCGTGCCCTGCACCAGCTTGCTGGACGGGATCGCGTCGCCTGCCTTGATCGTCACTGCGGGGGTCCTCCTCCTCGACGGGCCGCATGTAGCCCGCCGCCCGGGGGCTGTCACCGCCGTTCCCGGCGGGAGGGCAGGGGTGCGCGCGGCGGCGTGTCCGGCAGGCCCGTCCGGCATCCTTGCGACTCCCGGCCGGCGCCGCCATCTTGCGCCCATGGCGAGGCGAACGCGCACGACGGCCAGGGTCGGGGCCCGCGAGGACCGGCCGGGCGAGGGCTATCTCAGCGGGCAGATGCTGATCGCGATGCCCGGCATGCAGGATCCGCGCTTCGCGCGGACGGTGATCTGCCTGGTCGCGCATTCGGCCGATGGCGCCATGGGGATCGTCGTCAACAAGCCCATGGACGGCCTGTCCTTCGACGACCTGGTGCGCCAGCTCGGGCTCGAGCCGGTGCCGCCGCAGCGGAGCATCCGCATGCTGCAGGGCGGGCCGGTGGATGGCGGGCGCGGCTTCGTGCTGCATACGCCCGACTGGTCCACCGATGGTTCGCTGGCCGTGACGAAGGAGCTGGCGATGACCGCCAGCATCGACATCCTGAAGGCGATCGCGGGCGGCGGCGGGCCACGGCGGGGGGTCCTGGCGCTGGGCTATGCGGGTTGGGGGCCGGGCCAGCTGGAGGAGGAGATCCAGCGCAACGCCTGGCTCTCCGTGCCGGCCGACGAGGAACTGCTGTTCGACGCCGAGGATGCCGGCAAGTGGCGCCTGGCGATGGCGCGGCTGAAGGTCGATCCGGTGCTGCTCTCGGGGGCGATCGGGCACGCCTGACGCCGGTCGCCGCCGCAGGCGGCCGGTGACGTTCGGGGCTGTCTCGCTGTAAGCGTCGGTGGTCCGCCGCCGACCAGGGCGATGGACCAAATCGGGAGACGCAGCACCATGTCCTCACGTCGCCGGATCCTTGCCATCGCCCCCGCGCTGGCCGTTGCCCTCCTGTCACGGAACCGTGGCGCCCGGGCACAGCAGGGCGGCTTTCCCAACCGGTCCCTGACGATCATCAATCCCTACCCGCCCGGCGGCGCGACCGACTTCGGTGCCCGCCTGGTCGCGGCGGGGATGGAGGCCCAGCTCGGGCAGTCCGTGGTGGTGGACAACCGGCCGGGCGCGGGCACGGCCGTTGCCAACGCCTATGTCGCGGGGCAGCAGCCGGATGGCTACACGCTGCTGATGGGCACCACCTCCCTGGCCGTCGTGCCGCACCTCCAGCCAGGCTCGCAGCCGCGCGATCCCCGCAGCGCCTTCACGCCGATCGGCACCGCCACCCGCTCCGCCTTCCTGCTGCACGTGCACCCGGACCTGCCGGCGCGCAGCGTGGCGGAGCTGATCGCCTACGCGAAGGCCAATCCCGGCAAGCTGAGCTGGGGCAGCTCCGGCATCGGCGCGATCAACCACATGACGCTGGAACTGTTCCGTGCCCGTGCCGGCATCGATGTCGAGCATGTCCCCTACCGCGGTGGGGCACCGGCGCTGCTGGACCTGCAGGCCGGACGCATCCAGGCGATGTTCGCGGCGCTGCAGGAGGCGGTGGGTTCGGTCGGCGCTGGAAGGACGCGGGCCCTCGGCATCAGTTCGGCGACCCGCTCGCCCGCCTTCCCCGACGTGCCGCCGATCGCGGACACGCTGCCGGGATTCGAGACGATCTTCTGGCAGGGGCTGTTCGGGCCGGCGGGGCTGCCGGAGCCGGTCGTGGCGCGCCTTGGCACCGCGCTGCGTGCCGCGACGACCGACGAAACCACACGCCGCCGCATGGCCGAGCAGGGCGTCGAGGCCTGGACCGGCGACGCGGCGCTGCTCGCCCAGACCCTTGCCGATGACTACGGGGTCTGGGGCAAGGTCATCCGCGACGCCGGCCTGCGCGCCGAGTAGCGCCAGGGCGGAAATGCGGCAGTGCATCCCGGCGGCGGTACGGGCCCGCCCGCGGCCGTCGCCGCGCATGCCCGCGGGCGTGATCGCCGGCACGCCTGCACGGCGTGCCGGCCGAAACGCCCGGGTCGCGGATCAGGCGCGGTCCTTGTCCATCGCGTCGCGCGCCGCGTCCTTGGCGCCGCCGACGGCGTTCTGCACCTTGCCCTCCGCCTTGTCGGCCTTGCCCTCGGCCTGCAGCTTGGTGTCGCCGGAGAGCTTGCCCGCCGCGTCCTTCACGGCGCCCTTGGCCTGCTTGGCGGCACCGGCGATGCGATCCTTGTCCATGTCTCGTCTCCCGAACGCGCGCGCCACGGGAATGCGGCGGCGTCAGGTCGAAAACGCGGGCGGCAGGCGAAAGGTTGCCTCGTGCCGTTCTACCGGAACGGGATGGCGTACATCAGCCCGCCCGCGGTCCATAGCCCGTTCAGGCCGCGTTGCAGCTTCAGCGGGCTGCCCTGGCCGACATTGCGCTCGAAGATCTCGCCGTAATTGCCAACGGCGCGGATGGCGTTCATCGCCCAGCGGTCGTCGAGGCCGAGGCGCTGGCCGAACTCGCCCGTGGTGCCGAGCAGGCGCTGCACCGTGGGGTTGGCGTCGCGCGCACGGGATTCGGCATTCGCCGCCGTGACGCCCAGCTCCTCCGCCTCCACCAGCGCCATGTGCAGCCAGAGCACGATGTTGGACCACCCGTCGTCGCCGTTGCGGGTGAAGGGGCCGAGCGGCTCCTTGCTGATGGTCTCCTCCAGCACGCGGTAGGCCGCCGGGTCGCGCGCCACGGTCAGCGCGCCGGCCAGGGCCGAGGCATCCTGCGTCATGGCGTCGCAGCGGCCGGCGAAGAACGCCTCGTACATCGTGTCGATGCGCTCGAACACCACGGGCTGGAAGCGGATGCGGCGGGCGCGGAAGACGTCGTTCAGGTTCAGCTCGTGCGTGGTGCCCTGGGCGAGGCAGATGCTGGCGCCGTCCAGCTCCTGCACCTTCGTGACGTTGGCGTCGCGCCGCACGGCGAAGCCCTGGCCGTCGTAGAAGGTCACCGGCCCCTGGTTCAGCCCGAGCGAGGTGTCGCGCAGGAAGGTCTGCGTGCTGTTGCGGTAGAGCACGTCGATCTCGCCGGTCTGCAGCGCGGTGAAGCGCGCCTGCGCGGTCAGCGGGATGAAGCGCACCTTGGCGGGATCGCCGAGCACCGCGGCGGCCAGCGCGCGGCAGTAGTCGGCATCGAGGCCGCGGAACTCGCCGCGGCTGTCCGGCGTGGAGAAGCCGGCGAAGCCCTGGGAGACGCCGCAGACCAGCGTGCCGCGCTGCTTGACGGTGGCGAGGGTTTGCTGGGCTACGGCGTCACCGAACGGCACGGCCGCAGCGAGCAGGAAACCAAGAGCGAAAAGAAGCCGCTTCATGAAAAGGTCGCCTCCCGTACCATCCGTTCAGCGTCTAGGTGCGTGGCACGCTAGCCAGCGCGTCCTTCCATGCCTTGTCGAGATCTGCCAGCGTCTTCTCGGCTTTCCCGATTTCACCGGCCTCGGCTGGCGGCCCCTCAAGGCGTTTGACTTCGTCTGCCAGCCGCTTCGCTTCGACCTCCAGCTCCGACTTGTTCGGCGGCGCCGGGATAGCCGCAGCGCTTTTCTGCACTTCGTCCAGGCCCTTCTTCGCCTTGTTGCGCACGTCCTTCAGGTCTTTCAGCCGTCGCTCCGCCGCATCCCGGATCGGTTGTAGCGCAGCCGCGCGTTGAAGGGGCGTCGGCTCCGCCAGCTTGCCTCCGAGGTAGGTCAGGTTGCTCACTCCCATCAGCAGCAGCAGGTTGTCATCCAGCACGGGGAAGGCCGCGTTGCGCAGCACCTGGACCGTCACGTAAGCCACGGCAAAAAGAGTGAAGGCGAGGAGTTGGACGCGCAGCAGGTCCGGCTTGCCGTCCGTCATGACCATGCTCCAGAAGCCGCCGACGTCCGTGGATTCTGGAAAGGTGCCGGGCGTGCGGTCGGCGGCGATCCAGCGAGCGGCGACCGAAGTCGCGCCGGCGAAGCCAAGCAGCGCCATGACCTGCGCCGTCAGCGCCACTGGCTGCGCCGTGCGCAGAGCTACGTACACAAGCGCCCAGAGCGTTACCAGGGTCCACAGGAAGACCTGGAATAGCGATAGGCTCGGGACGTTGTCCCGCCCCGCGAAGAGGCCGAGCAGCCAATTGCGCTTTTTCGTCTGGTCGAGGCGGTCGGCGCCGCGTGCCACGAGCCAGCCCAGCGCTGCGGCGGTCGCGGCGACGAGGAGGGCTGCGGCCACCGCGGCGGCGGGCGGCCACAGTGTCCAGACCGCGCCGAAGCGCGCGTTGCCTCCGTTCGAGTCGGCCACCAGAAGGCGGATTGGCTGCCATTGCGCCCAAGCGGTAGGCTGCAGCGTGCCGTCCGGAACCCGCGCGGAGACCAGCGCAGCGCCGGTCCCCTCCGGGCGCACCGCAACGATCTCAGCGCGCACAGCGTCTGTGCGTTCGGCCGGCAGCACGCACGCGCGTAGCTCGCGCTGCCTCTCGGCCGTAAACTCGATACCCGGCCGCGGCAAGCGCACGCGCAGGATTGGTCCGTCGTCGCTCGGTACCAACCGTGGCACTAGGCCGTCGCGCACCTGTGGCACGAGGCGTGCCTGCCCAGCCTCTGCCACCTGGACGATGAGTCCTCCGGGAGCGTCCGTGGCGGCGCCAAGCGGGATGGTCACCACGCCGGCCGTCCCCTTGGGTAATACGTCACCCTCGGGCGGCGGAGCCCCGTCGAGTGCCACAAGTGGCGTTTGGCCGGCCGGCAGCAGTCGCAGACGCCGTGGGCCCGTCACCAACAGGTCTTGCCCATCGGTGCCAGTGGTGAGGACCAGCCGGGTGTCAGCCGACGGCATCTCAAGCTCCGCGGTCGCCAGCGCGACGGGTCGGCCTGCACGCCATGATGCCATCTGCTCGGCCGTCAGGGTCGTGTCGGCATCGGCGGGCGGGCGGCGCAGCCGGACTCCGTCGCTGCTGCCCGGTGGCACGTGGACGCGGAAGCTGGTGCCAGCCGGCAGGTCGAAGCGGCCCAGGCAGGACGCCCACGCGGTGGAACTTGGCTGCGCTGCTTCGTCGCAGCCTGCCAGGACCAATGCGGCCAGCGCAGCGATGGCGGTCACCCGCCACCCGTGGATGTTCCTTTCCATGTTGCATTCCCCCCGTCGCTTTAGGCCCGTCAGACGCCCGCGAGCGCCGCATCCACGGCGTCGCCGAAGCGTTCTACGATCATGTCGATCTCCGCGCCCGTCACGATGTAGGGCGGCGCCAGGATCACGTGGTCGCCGTGCCTGCCGTCGATGGTGCCGCCCATCGGGTAGCAGGCCAGGCCGCGCGCGAAGGCTTCCTGCTTCACCCGCTCGTTCAGCTTCAGCGCGGGGTCGAAGACCGCCTTCGTGGCGCGGTCCTGCACGAGCTCCACCGCCCAGAACAGCCCGCGGCCGCGGATGTCGCCGACGCAGCGGTGGTTGCCGAGGCGCTCGGTCAGCCGCTGCTCCAGGCGGCGCCCCATGACGCGGACGTTCTCCAGCAGCCCGTCGGCGTGGATCGCCTCCTGCACCGCCACCGCGGCGGCGCAGGCCAGCGGGTGGGCCTGGTAGGTGTGGCCGTGCATGAAGGCGCCGGACCCGGCCTCCAGCCGCTGGATCACCTTGCCGGAAACCAGAATGCCGCCGATCGGCTGGTAGCCGCCGCCCAGCCCCTTGGCGACGATCTGGATGTCGGGGGCGATGCCTTCCCCCTCCCAGGCGTGCAGCGTGCCGCAGCGGCCCATGCCGCTCATCACCTCGTCGAGGATGAGCAGCGCGCCATGGCGGTCGCAGACCGCGCGCACCGCCTCGAAATAGCCGGGCAGCGCGGCGACGCAGCCCAAGGTCGCGCCGACCACCGTCTCCGCCATGAAGGCGATGACGGTATCGGGGCCGAGGCGCTGGAACTCGGCCTCCAGCTCCGCGGCGAGGCGCGCCACCATGTCGGCGTCGCTCTCGCCGTCGCGGCGGTCGCGGTAGGCGTAGCAGGGCGAGACATGGGAGAAGGCGGGCGAGAGCAGCGGCGCGTAGGGCGCGCGGCGCATGGCGTTGCCGCCGGCGCTCAGCGCGCCCAGCGTGTTGCCGTGGTAGCTCTGCCGCCGCGCGACGACATGCACGCGCCCGGGCTGGCCGATCTCGAGGAAATACTGCCGCGCCATCTTGATCGCGGCCTCGTTGCCCTCGGAGCCGGAGGAGCAGAAATAGGCGTGGGTGAGGCCGCCCGGCGCGTGGCCCACCATCATCTCCGCCAGCCGCTCCGCGCTCTCGCAGGAATAGAGCGCGGTATGGGCGTAGCAGAGCCGGTCCATCTGCGCCCGCATCGCCGCCAGCACGCCCGGATGCGCATGGCCGAGGCAGGCGACCGCCGCGCCGCCCGAGCCGTCGATCACCGCGTGGCCGTCCCGGCCGTGCAGCCAGATGCCCTCCCCGCGCACCGCGACGGGCGGTTCGGCGCGCAGGCTGCGGTGGACGAGGTGGCTCATGGCGGGGCTCCCGGGCGGCCGGAGCAGCATTCCACGGCGCCCCGGCTCAGTCGAGCAGCCAGCCCAGCGCCGC
The DNA here is from genome assembly GCA_019750465.1 of Acetobacteraceae bacterium. Taxonomy (GTDB): domain Bacteria; phylum Pseudomonadota; class Alphaproteobacteria; order Acetobacterales; family Acetobacteraceae; genus JAIEOP01. The sequence goes on from JAIEOP010000003.1 coordinate 28,055, forward strand.
GCGCAGCCGCGCCGCCCCGTCGCGCTCGAACGGGGCGCCATGCGCGAAGATCACCCGCTCCGGCGCCAGCGCCAGCAGCGCTTCCGCCGCCGCGCGGTTCGCCGCACGGCGCCGGCCGAGGATCAGCCGCAGGTGGGCCGGCGTCGTCCCCCCCTCCGTCGCCGAGCCCACCAGTCCCGCGACCAGCCGCGTCGCCAGCCCCAGCCGCGACCGCTCCAGCGCCTGCACCGTGTCGGTCAGGATCAGGGTGCGGCTTGGCCGGTGGTGGAAGGCGATTTCCGCGAAGCCGGGGCCGCTGAACAGCGCCTGCGCCATCTCGCCCGCCCAGTCCGCCGGCGGCGTTGCCGAGAGCGTCCCGGCCCGCGCCAGCGTCACGCCCTGGCCATGCGCCCGCTCCACCACACCGGGCGCCGCCCAGAGCGCCGCCCCCGGCACCGCCTTGCGCCAGGGCGAGACGTGCATCCAGTGCGCGGTGTCCGGCGCCACAAGGTGGCGGATCGGCCCGAGCGCCTCCAGCGCCGCCTGCAGGGCCGGGGTGTGCCGCGTGGGCGAGTGCAGGAACAGCCCGCCATCGGCCAGCCGCAGCACCGTCATGCGCACCGGCACCGCCAGGCCGAGCACCGTCTGCGGCCCGCTGTCCACCACCCAGAGACCGTCGGCCACCGGCTTCGGCACATCCAGTGGCGGGTAGGTGCCGGCATGGGACCCCGCGCGGCCGTCTGCCGGGCTCGAAGGCGTATTCGCGGGGCCATGCTGCCCGGTGCCGCGCCAGCTACCCGCCATGCGCGTCGCACCGCTCGGCATTCGCCGCCAGGTGCGCCAGCCGCGTCGGTTCCGGCAGCCGGTAGCCGCGCAGGCAGCGCCGGACCCATTCCACCGCGCTGGCCTCGCCGACGCGGTGGCCGGTGGAGATGATCAGCGGGTTGGAGCGCCGCTTCGTGCGCAGCACCGTGCCGAGGCGCCTGCCCTTCCAGAGCAGCGGCACCGTCGCGCCGGGTTCCTCCGGCAGGGGGGCCGCCGGCCTGCCGACCAGCACCGACTTGGCGACGCCGATCGCCGGCACGTCCAGCAGCGCACCGAGATGGGCGGCGATGCCGAGGCCGCGCGGATGCGCGACGCCATGGCCATCCACCATCACCAGGTCCGGCACCAGGTCCGGCGTCGTGGCCAGGCGCTGCCACGCGACCAGCAGCGCCGGCACCTCGCGGAAGCCGAGATAGCCGGGGATGTAGGGCATCGTCGCGCGCTCCGTCGCGGCCGCCGTGGCCAGGGGGGTGAGTTCCGGCCAGGACAGCACCACCACCGCGGCGTGCACCAGGTTGGCGGGATCGAAGCGCGTGCTGCTGATATCGACGCCGGCGATGCGGTGCACGGGTCCATGGGCGTCCTCCCGCACCACGCGCGCGGCGAGCGCGATCTGTGCCGCCTTCGCCGCGGCGAGCGTCCCGATCGGTTCCAGCCCTGCCTCCGGCGCGGCGCGGCGGGGGTGCCGCGCGGGCAGGCTGGCGCGGGGCCGGCGCGCTGGCCAGCCCCCTGGCCACCCCTTTGGGCGGTCAGGCGATCACGAAATCGGCCAGGGTGAAGTCGCCGATGGCGCGGCCCTGGAAGAGCACGCTGTCGCCGCCGCCGAGTGCCAGGAAGGTGTCGCCGCCCGAGGCGCTGAGCGCGGCCAGCGGATCGAAGCCGGCGCCGAAACCCTCCAGCCGCACCACGTCGCCGGTGGCGAAGTCGGTGACCACGTCGGCGCCGGTGTCCTGGCCGTCGCGGAACACGTACACGTCGTTGCCGCCATTGCCGGTGAGGTTGTCCTCGCCCTTGCCGCCCTCGATGGTGTCGGCGGCGTTGCCGCCGGCGATGGTGTCGTTGCCGGCGCCGCCGGAGAGCACGTCGGCCGCCGTCGCATCGCCGGGCGCCGTGGCGAAGGCCTGGATCGAATCGTCGCCGGCGCCGCCCGCGATGGTGTCGGCGGCGATGTTGCCGCCGATGATGGTGTCGTCGCCGGCGCCGCCGGAGACCAGGTCGCCGGTCGGGTCGTTCCAGGCAATGAAATCATCGCCGGCGCCGCCATCGACCGTGTCGTTGCCGGCCATGCCGCCGATCGTGTCGTTGCCCGCGCCGCCGCTGACCAGGTCGTTGCCGAGCCCGGTGTTGATGCTGTCGTTGCCGCCGCCGCCCGAGAGGGTGTCGTCGCCGCCATTGCCGGCCAGCACGTCGTCGCCGGCGTCGCCCGCCAGCGCGTCGGCGGCATCGCCGCCGGCTATGGTGTCGTTGCCCGCGCCGCCCGAGATGGTGTCGCCTGCCGTCGCATCCGCGGCTGCGGTGGCGAAGGCCTGGATCGAATCGTTGCCGGCGCCGCCCGCGATGGTGTCGGCGGCGATGTTGCCGCCGATGATGGTGTCGTCGCCAGCGCCGCCGGAGACCAGGTCGCCGGTCGGGTCGTTCCAGGCGACGAAGTCGTTGCCCCCGCCGCCACGCACGGTATCGCGCCCGGCCAAGCCGCCGATGCTGTCGTCGCCGTCGCCGCCGCGGATCAGGTCGTTGCCGAGGCCGGTGTTGATGCTGTCGTTGCCGCCGCCGCCGGCGATGGTGTCGTCGCCGTCGTTGCCGAGCAGGGTGTCGTTGTCGCCACCGCCGAACAGCACGTCGGTCAGCGCCCCGCCGGCGATGCTGTCATTGCCCTGGCCGCCGCGGGAGAGCAGCGCCTCGCCGGCCGGCGAGGCGATGGTGTCGTCGCCGCTGGTGCCGTCCTGCGTGTTGCCCGCCGCCACCCACTGGCCGCGGATCTCGCCGCCCATGAACTGCTGCGAGTGGACGTTGAAGTACAGCCCGACATCGGCGCCGATCACGGCCGCCGTCAGCGCCGCCGCGAAATTGGTGATCGGCTGGGTGGCGGGGTCCGTGGTCTCCCAGACGCCGCGGATCGTCCAGGAACCGTCGGCGTTGAGCACGACGTCGCGGTCGTCGGTGTCCTGCGCCGGGTTCACCTGGCCGAACACCACCGGCCCGTTCGCGCCGCGCGCCTGCGCGTGCACATGCATGCCGGTGACGTCGTCGAGCGGATCGGCGGTCTGCGGCGCGAGGCCGAGCGCCGTGCCGAAATCCAGGTTGCGGACCGTGATGGTGTAGGTCGCGGTGTTCGCCGCCTCGTCCCACACCACGGTGCCGGTGCCGGAGGCATCCGTCACCACGGGGGGCGCCGCGACTTCCTGGTCGCCGGTGAGCGTCACGCTGAAGATGCTGGCCATGCCCGTCTCCTGCCCGTTGCACGCAGTGCCAGCAGCGAACCATCCCCTCGCGCCGGCATGCAACGTCGGCGACATGATGCCGGGCCCGGGCGCGTCACATGTCCGTGAGCGGCAGCTGGAATCCGCGCTGGAACCCGATGCGGCTGACGATGCCGTTGGTCCGGCTGCGCACGCCCTCCTCATTGGCGTTCTGCGCATGCTGGTCGCCGATGTCGACGCCGAAGCCCCGGAACAGGTCGCGCCCGGCGCTCGGCTCCGGCCATTGCGGCGTCGGAACCGCCTCGATCGGGCGCTGGCGGTGGAGAAGCGCTGGCGCTGGCCCAGCGCGGCATCGATGCCGGGCAGGCTGCGCCGGCTGATGCCGCGTGGGAAGGCAGCGCGGGGGCATATCGGGAGTTCCTCCGGCGGCTCGTCAGATTGCCCGGCTCAGCCCCACGAAGAGGCCGCGGCGCCAGCCGAATTGCGGCGCGCCGACGCCGATGCCGGTGCCGTCGCGCAGCTGGTAGCGCGTGTCGGTGATGTTCACGATGTCGAACCGCGCCGTCCAGACGCCGCGGTCGGGCAGCACGAAGTCCTGCTGCACGCCGAGGTTCAGCGTGGCGTAGGGCGAGAGCTTCTCGGAATTGGCAAAGCCGGCGCGCAACCCGTTACCGTAGAGCATGCTGGCCGAGAGGCGCGCGCCCCGCCATGCGTTCCAGATCGCGCCGGCCGAGCCGGTGTACATCTGGTCGTGGTCCGTGCGCACGTATTTCGAGGCGGCATAGGCGAGCTCATCGGGCTCGAAATTGTATTGCGCGCTGTTGATGTTGCGGCCCATGGCACGGCTGATCGCCAGGTTGGCATAGACCAGCAGCCGGTCCGTGCGCCAGTTGCCGGAGAACTCCACGCCATAGACCTTGCCGCGCGAGTAGTTGAACGGCGTGAAGATGATGGCGTTGCCGAACTGGCCGAAATCCAGCAGGTCCTGCACGTCCTTGTAGTAGGCGTCGATGCCGAGGGTGAGATTGCCGAACAGGCGCTGCGACACCCCGATGTCGAAGCGGTTCGCGCGCTCCGGCCGCGGCAGGCCGTTGGCCAGGCTGAACGGTGCGTTGGTGGTGTTCTCGAAGGCCGCCAGCGCCGGCGTCGTCACAAGCTCGAACTGGGGTGGCGTGAAAGTGCGGGCGTAGCCGGCGTGCACCACCGTGCTGTCGGTCGCACGCCAGACCAGGTTGAGCCTTGGCGAGACCTGACCGGCGGTGACGTACTGCACCATCTGGTCCCAGCGCAGGCCGAAATTCAGCGTCAGCCGACCGGTGACCCGCCACTCGTCCTGCACGTAGACGCCGTAGAGCCAGCCCGTGCGCCCGCCGCGGTTGTCGATGACGAAGGGATCATCCACGGGATCGCCATTGGCATCCAGCGGCAGCGTGTAGGAGGCGTTGCGGAAGCGCGCACGCTCGCCCGTCGCCTGCACGCCGGCCCGGATCGTGTGCTGCGGATGCACGCGCCACACGAGGTCCGACTGCGTCCCGATCGCCGTGCCGGAGCGGAAGCTGCTGGAGGCGACGCCGTTGAGGATCAGCTCGCCGGCCGTGCTCGGCGTATAGCTGGTCGAGGTGTAGCGGGTGAAGACCGAGCTCTGCAGCTCAAGATTGTCGGTGAAGCGGTGCTGCAGGCTGGCGACGCCGTACCAGGTGCGCTCCCACTGCCGCGAGCGCAGGGTGGTGCTGTCGATGTCGCTCTGGCCGAAGGCGGAGAATTGCGGTGGCACGCCCTCGCGGTTGGGGATGCGGAAATCGTTCAGCGCCGTGCCGGCGATGAAGGCGAGGCGCGTGGCGTCGCTGAGCTGCCGCGCTGCGTAGCCGAGGCCGTGGGTCTGGTAGGTACGGTCGTTCAAGGCGGAGCGCGTTGGCGCCGGATTCTCGATGCCCATGTTGCTGCGGATCCAGGTGCCAGTCGCGAAGACGTCCCATCCATCGACGACGTCGCTGTACGTCAGGTGTGGCTGGAACAGGCCCCGGCTGCCGCCATAGACGCCCGCCGATCCGCCGGGATCGAGCGCGCCGCTGCGGGTCTCGAGCTCGATCACTGCGTTGGTGCGGAAGCCGAACTGCGCGGGCAGGGCGCCGGTCAGAACGGAGACGCTGCTGAAGGCGCGGGGCTGGAACACCTGGCCAAAGCCGCCGATCGCCTCGGGCAGGGCGACGCCGTTGAGCCGGTACTGCAGGTTGCGGTGCTCGCCGCGGATGTGGATGTCGCCGAAGCCGTCCTGCACGACGCCCGGCGTCTGCAGCAGCACCTGGTTGAGCGGCTGGTTGGCGCCGCCAGGGAGGCCGTCGATGGTCGAGCGATCCACCACCGTCTCGCGCGCGCCGAAGCGGGCGAGGATGCTCTGGCGCAGGGCGCGCGCCCGCTCGGCTTCCACCACGACATCGGGCAGGGTCGCCACGGTCTCACCCGGCGCAGCGCCGGCCTGTGCGATCGTGGCGGCGGAAAGAGGCGGGGTCTGCGCGGCTGCGCCGGCGGCGCCGAGCGCGAACGCCGCTGCCGCCGCGCCCGCGCCGGTGATGATCTGTCGGCGCATCAGGCCTCCCCGCGCATCGCGGGCACCAGCAGCCCGACATTGTGCCGCACCATCGCCTCGAAGGTCGGGGCGGGGCCGTTCGGCGGCGACAGCGCATCGGCATAGAGCCGGCCGCGCACCCGCACGCCCGCCTCCTGCGCCAGGCGCTGCAGCGTCGCCGGCGAGGTCGCGCTCTCGACGAAGACCGCCGTGATGGCTTCGGCGCGGACCTGGCGGATCAGCCGCGCCACCTCCGCCGCGGAGGCCTCGGCTGCGCTGGACAGGCCCTGCGGCGCCATGAACTGGATGCCGTAGGCGGCGCCGAAGTAGCCGAAGGCGTCGTGCGAGGTGATGACCCTGCGCCGCGCCTCCGGCACCGTCGCCACCTGCGCGCGCACCCAGGCATCGAGCGCGCCGAGGCGCCCGGCATAGGCGTCCGCGCCGCGCTCGATGGCCGCGGCGCCGGCCGGATCCGCGGCGACGAGGCCGCGCGCGATGGCGCGGACGTAGCTCTGCGCCAGCCGCAGGTCCTGCCAGGCATGCGGGTCGGCGACGCGGCGCGGGCCGACGCTGTGCTGGGTGCGTCGCTCGGTCGGCCCGTGGCCGTGCGCGTGCGCCTCCATGCTGCGCGGCGTGATGCCCTCGGTCGCGGTGACGATGATCGGCTGGCGCGGCCCGCCGGCGGCGCGCGCCAGCCGGTCGAACCAGGGATCGAAGCCGAGCCCGTTGCGCACCAGCACGGCGGCGCCGCGCAGCGCCTCCGCATCCGAGGGGCGCGGCTGGAAGCTGTGCGCGTCGGTGTCCGGTCCCGCGATGACGCGCAGCGCGACGCGGTTGCCGGCGATCTCGCGCACCATGTCGCCGAGGATGCTGAAGGAGGCGACCACGGCCGTGCGGTCCTGCGCTGCGGCAGGACGCGGTGCGAGGCCGAGGACGGGAAGGGCGAGAAGGAAGCGGCGGTGCACGGCTCAGGGTCCAGAAACGTTATATCATAACATTTCACGGCGCCGCCCATCTTGCAACCCCACCCGGGCCGCTCACCCGCGCCGGAACAGCCGCCGCAGCCGGCCGAGCAGCCCGCCCCCCGGATCCGCCGTGCGGCCGGGCAGGCGCTGGTGCGTCACGTGCGGCCGGCGCGCGGGCGGCGGCAGGGCGCTCGCCACGGTGTGCCGCCCCTCGTCGCCGGCCTCGATCAGCCGGAGCTCGAGGGCAAGGACCTGGGCCACCGCTTCCACCGGCTCCGCGCGCTGCAGCGCCTCGGCCGTCGCCCGCGCGTCGTCATGCGCGCCGGCGCGGCGCAGCGCATCGACCACCCGCACCGTCTGCTCGGCATCGAGGGCGGGCCCGGCGCGCCACAGCGCCACCGCTTCCAGCCGCCAGGGACGGGCGAGGTCCGGGCGGTTCAGGTCGTCCGCCACCCAGGCCGCCTGCAGCGTCGCCTCGGCGGCGGCGTGCAGCGCCCCGGTCTCCTCCAGAACATGCGCCCAGGCGAGGAAGCGGCGGCCCAGCGGCGGGTAGCTGGAGTCCGCCAGCAGCGCGCGGAACGGCGCCGCGCCCACCGCCTGCGCGGCCGCCGGATGCGCCTTGGCGATGGAGGGCGCGGCGTAGCCGCAGCGCGGGCACTGCTGCAGCCACCACCGCATGGTGCCGCGCACCGGCTCGCCGGGGCGGAGATCGAGGTCGGGCGCCTGCTCCGGCGGGCTCGGGCGGAACGGCGGCTGGTGGCTGGCCGTGCCGCAGACGGCGCAGACCACCTGCGGCTCACCCGCGCTGGGGCGGGAACTGGCGGGGGACGGAGCGGACATCGACGGAAGGTAGGCGCGGCGAGGCGAAAGGCGAAGGGGGGCAGCGCCGGGCGCCGCGAACCGTGTCGGGCCCGGCCGCATGATCCGTGCGCGGGCCACCGCTCCGGCGCTGCCGCTGTTGCCCGCCGGCCGGGGGCCGGACTATGTGGAATTCGATGCCCCGCGGCGACCTTTTCCCCGACATCGCGCCCTACGAGACCGGCCTGCTGCCGCTGTCGGGCGGGCACGTCATGTACTGGGAGCAGGTCGGCAACCCGCGCGGCCAGCCGGTGCTGTTCCTGCATGGCGGACCGGGTGCGGGCGCCGGCGCCGTGCACCGCCGCTTCTTCGACCCCGGCCATTGGCGCGTGGTGATCTTCGACCAGCGCGGCGCCGGCCGGTCCCGACCCCTCGGCGAGCTGCGCGAGAACACCACCGCCCACCTGGTATCCGACATCGAGGCGCTGCGCCGCTTCCTTGGCGTCGAGCGCTGGCTGCTGTTCGGCGGGTCCTGGGGCTCGACGCTCGCACTGACCTATGCGCAGGAGCATCCGGACCGCGTGATCGGCTCCGTGCTGCGCGGCGTCTTCCTCGGCCGCAAGCAGGAGGTCGAGTGGTTCCTCACCGGCCTGCGCCGCGTCTTCCCCGATGCTTGGGCGCAGTTCGCCGAACACCTGCCGGCGGCGGAGCGGTCCAACCTGCTGGCCGGCTACCTGCGCCGGCTCTGCGACCCCGACCCGATGCTGCACATGCCGGCGGCGCGCGCCTGGAGCCAGTACGAGGGATCGTGCAGCACGCTGCTGCCCAGCCCCGACACCGTGGCGAGCTTCGCGCAGGACCGCACCGCGCTCGGCCTGGCCCGCATCGAGGCCTGGTACTTCGCCAACGACCTGTTCCTCCCGCCCGAGGGGCTGCTCGGGCGGATGGACCGCATCGCCCACATTCCCGCCGAGATCGTGCAGGGCCGCTACGACATGGTCTGCCCCGCCGAGACGGCGTTCGAGCTGGCGGCCGCCTGGCCCCGGGCGCGGCTGACCGTGGTGCCGGATGCCGGGCACTCGGCGCTGGAGCCCGGCGTGCGCACCGCGCTGGTCTCGGCGGTGGAGCGGTTCCGGCGAAGGAGCTGACGGGGGCGGGCATGGCGCGGCCGCGCCGGCGCATCACGCCACTTCGGTCGCCGAAGCCATCGCCGATGCCGTCCCGCGCAGCATCCCGGCCGTGGTGCAGACCAGCCGCACCAGCTCGCTCTGCCGGTGCACGTCGAGCTTGACGAAGACCGACTTCCGGTAGCTGCGCAGCGTGGCGGGGCGCATGCGCATCGCCAGCGCCGCCTCATTCGGCGTCATCCCATCGCCCAGCAGCTTGGCGATCCGCGCTTCCACCGGCGTCAGGCCGAACATCGACTGGATGACGCGCTCGATATGGCGCGGCGGCCCGTCCGGCAGCAGGATCAGCGCCGCGATGCGCGCGGGCGGCGCGGCGGCCTTGCCGCCAAGCGCCGTGACCAGGACGCGGGACGGGCGCGCGCCGCCGCCGAGGTTCAGCCCCTGCACGGGTCCGTCGCGCGCCGCGAGCACGTCGGCGACGGCCGCGCGCAGCCGGGCGTCGGTGCCGCGATCGGCGGTGCCGAGCCGGTCCTGGCGGCGCCGGAGGACCCCGCTGCGCAACGCCCGGCCGGAGACCAGGATCGGGCGCAGCTCCGCATCCACCAGGCAGAGCCCGAGGCCGAGCTGGTCGAACACCGCGAGCAGTGACTCGGTGACGCTGACGTCGAGGCGTGGGGGAATGGCCGGCAGCGCCGCGCCGCCGCAGCAGCGCACCAGCAGGCGCAGCACCGGTGCGAGACGCGACACCAGCGTGGCGTCCGCGACGCTGAACGGGTTCCCCGGCTCGCGCAGCAGGCGTACGCGCAGGATGCCGCCGCCGCCCTCGGCGACGAGGTCGAGGATGTGCGGCGCGCCGCCGGGCACGGCCGGCACGGCGGTGCCCGGGACGTCCTCGAGCGGCACCCGCCATCCCGCCGGCAGCATCGCCTGCCGCCGCGCCTCGAGGCTATCGGGACGGGTGGCCGCGTGGTCGGCCTCGACGTCCGGGCCGATGATGGCGTCGGTGAAGTCCACCACCTCGCGCAGCGCCGACAGCGCGTCGCGCCATGCCCCGAAGGGGCCCTGCGCCGGGCGCGGCGACGCTGTCCAGGCCGCGGACGCCGCCTCGCTCACCGCGCAGGAGGGGTCAAGGCCGGGTTCCAGGATTTCGTGCATCGCCATGCCGTCGAACCGCTCCCGGGGCCGCATCCGATCGGCACCCGCGCGGCCGTCGGCGATGCGCGCCATGAACGCCGGTCCGCGGCGCCGGTGCAATGCGCTCGCGACCCTGCGCAAGCCTTGTTGATCGCGCATCGATGTGCGTGGCGCATTCCTTCTACCGACGCGCGCTGTGCGCCGGATGATCTTGGGGCCGAAAGTTGATTGGCATTCCGCGGCATGCGCACACGCGCGCCATGTGCCGCTTCGAAGCGTCACGTCGCCGTCACGCCGGTGCCGCCGATGCTCCGCTCCACAGCGGTTTGTGCACCCGTTTGGGGGGAGAAACCGATAGGCCGGGCTTGGTAGCTCGGTGCTGCGCTCCACCGGGCGCTGCACAGCTGCATGAACGCGACGAGAGGGAATCCAGCCATGCCAGGCGTTGTCATCAACGGTACCGAGAACACCGACCAGATCGGCCCCGTCATCGGCGTGTCGCCAGACGATCCCCGCTACCGCCGGACCACCGATTTCGGCGACGTGATCCGCGGCCTCGGCGGCGCCGACGACATCTGCGCCCAGGGCGGCAACGACAAGGTCTATGGCGGCGACGATGCCGATCAGATCGACGGCGGCGACGGCAACGACGTCATCTACGGCGACAACGGCAGCCTCGAGACCATGGGCGACGGGTCGGACTACATCCTGGCCGGCGCCGGCGCCGACACGGTCTATGCGACCGGCGGCGACGACACGGTGTTCGGGCAGGACGGCGCGGACTGGCTGAGCGGCGGGACGGGCAACGACTACCTCGATGGCGGCTCGGGCGCCGACACCATAGATGGCGGCGCCGGCAGCGACGCGATCCGCGCCGGCGGCGGCAAGGACTATGTCGACGGCGGCAACGGCGACGATTCGATCGACGGCGGCGGCGGCAACGACACGCTGCGGGGCGGCGCCGGCGACGACGATATCGATGCCGGCAAGGGCGACGACTCCGTCTCGGGCGGCGACGGCGACGACCTGATCGCCGGCCGCGACGGCAATGACCGCCTGGACGGCGGCAACGGCAACGACGGGATGACGGGCGGCGACGGCAACGACACCATGACCGGCGGCGCCGGATCCGACACCATGCTCGGCGGAGCCGGCAACGACAGCATGGATGGCGGCGCCGAGAACGACAGCCTCGACGGCGGCTCGGGCAACGACGTCGTGCGCGGCGGCGACGGCGACGACTGGATCGCCGGCAGCTCCGGCGCCGACACGCTGTGGGGCGGCGGCGGTGCGGACCGCTTCATCTTCCGCCAGGACGAGGACGCGGTCGGCACGATCAACTACATCCGCGACTGGGACGCCGGCGACGTGATCGTGCTGTGCGGCCAGTCGCCGTTCTTCTACAACGTCACCAAGATCGACTTCGGCTCCTTCGACAATGACGGCAACGCCAACGACGTGGCGATCGCGCTGAGCGACGGCAGCTTCATCTACATCGCCAATGCCGCCGACGACTTCACCTCCGGGGAAACCCCGCCGATGGAGTTCGTCGGCAACAACGTGGACGACTTCGAACACGCCGCTGGCGGCGATTCGGGCTGCTTCATCTCCGTCGACGACCCGGACGGCGTGCCGGCGCAGCCGACCAACGAGTTCTGCATCGCCTAGAGCGATATCCGGTCAGGTGGAATCATCTGATCGGATGTCCTGCTCTAGGGCGGGATGCGTTGAGGCAGAATCGCCGCAAACGCTGCATCCCGCGACCCGGCAAAGGCTGGAGCGTGTTGCGTGAGCGCATGCGAACGCAACACGCTCTACCACCACCTCGGCAGTCTGAAATCAGGTGTTGGCCTGAGTTTGCGCCTGCAGTGCGGCCAGCGGATGGGCGCGACAAGGTTGGCGAACAGCCGTGCCATGATGGTGCGGCGCAGGGCCGGCAGGCTCGGGGATGGTGGCGGTGCCGGAATATGGCGCGGCATTTTTCCCCGTCCCCGTCGGGCGCTGCCCGGCGAGGCGGAGGTGCTGCAAGTAGGCGACGGCGATGCAGGTCAACAGCGCGTGCCGGTGCAGACCGGTCCAGGACCGCCCCTCGAAGTGGCCGAGGCCGAGTTCCTGTTTGAGCTGCTGGTGCCCCTGTTCGCAGACCCAGCGCGCCTTGATGGCCGCGGCGAGGGCGCGCCGCGAGATCCGCGGCGGCAGGTTGGAGAGGTGGTATTTATACCAGCGCGCCGAGTTGTTGACCCATGCGGCGCGCCGGATGGCGCGCCGAGGCCGCGAACGCGGCCCGCGCCCACTGGCACGAAGCCAGGGCGCGCGGATGCGCGGCGCCCGGCGTCCGAGCGGCAGTGGAACAGCACCGGCCGTCCGCCCTGCACGGCAAGCTCGGCCTCCTCCAGCCGCGACAGCGGCAGGTTGCGCGCGCCGGGAATGCGCTCGCGCGCATGTTCGTCCGGTTCGCGCACATCGACCAGGGTGGCGCCCTCCTCGCGCAGCAGGCGGGCGGCGTCCTCGGGGGTGATGGTCGTCAGCATGGTTCGGTCCTCGCGGTCTCGGGGTTGTGCCCGGGTCGGCCGTAGAGTTCGCAGAGCACGTCCAGCACGCGCGCCGTGGCATGGTCGGTCAGGCGGTAGAACACGGCCTGCGCCGACTTGCGGGTGGCGACGAGGCCGTGCTCGCGCAGGAGCGCGAGGTGCTGCGACAGGGCGGGCTGGGAGATGCCGAGCCCGGCCGCCAACGGGCCGACCGCGACCTCCCCCTCGGCGACGAGGCGGCAGAGCAGCAGCAGGCGGTTCTCGTTCGCCAGCAGCCGCAGCAGGCGCGCCGCCTCGGCGGCCTTCGCGGCCAGGGCCGCAAGATCGGGCGGCGCCGTCGCGGGCGCCTCGGCGTTGCAGGGGGGCATCATGGCGGTGCGATGTTAGCGGTTTCGATAAGCTTGAGCTTATTAAGTGGTCGCTTATATGACCTTCAAGCCCCAATCCCGAGACACCGGAGGACAGCATGCAGGCCACCCCCGTCATCCGACCCTTCTTCGACGAGCCGACCAACACCGTCAGCTACCTGGTCTGGGACCCCGCCACGCGGGACGGCGCGGTGATCGACCCGGTGCTGGACTGGGACCACAAGTCGGGTACCGCCGACACCGCCTTCGCCGACCGCATCCTCGCCGCGGCGTCGCAGGAGGGGGTGAGCATCCGCTGGGTGCTGGAAACCCACGCTCATGCCGATCACCTCACCGCCGCGCCCTACATCAAGGCCCGCACCGGCGCGCCCATCGGCATCGGCGAGCACATCAGGGACGTGCAGCGCATCTTCCGCCCCGTCTTCGACGCGCGCGACGTGAAGCCGGAGGGCGGCGACTTCGACCGGCTGTTCCGCGACGGCGAGCGCTTCCCCCTCGGCACGCTGGAGGTGGAGGTGATGCACCTGCCCGGCCATACCCCGGCGGACGTGGCGTACCGCCTGGGTGACGACGTCTTCGTCGGCGACACCATCTTCATGCACGACTACGGCACCGCGCGGGCCGACTTCCCGGGCGGCGACGCGCATCAACTCTGGCGCTCCATCCAGCGCCTGCTGGCGCTGCCGCCCGCGACGCGGCTCTGGATGTGCCACGACTACAAGGCGCCGGGCCGCGAGGAGTATGCCTGGCAGAGCACGGTGGCCGCGCAGCGCGCCCACAACCCGCATGTGAAGGAGGGCACGACGGAGGAGGAGTTCGTCGCCTTCCGCACCGGCCGCGACGCCGGCCTGGCGGCACCGACGCTGCTGCTGCCCTCCATCCAGGTGAACATCCGCGCCGGGCGCTTCCCGGAGGCCGAGGAGAACGGCGTGCGCTACCTGCGCATCCCGGTGAGGATGAAGGGCGGCGCCGGCGCCGCGGCGTGAGGAGGGACGACCATGACGGAGATGATCCAGCTCGTCTGCCAAGGCTGCGACGCGATCAACCGGCTCCCGCCGGAACGCCTCGGCGACCGGCCCGTCTGCGGCCGTTGCCGCGCGCAGCTCTTTCCCGGCCAACCGATCGCGCTGGATGCGGCGCGCTTCAAGCGGCACCTGCAGCATGACAGCGTGCCGCTGCTGGTGGATTTCTGGGCTTCCTGGTGCGGCCCCTGCCGCGCCATGGCGCCGGAATTCGAGGCCGCGGCAAGGCAGCTCGAGCCCCGCATGCGCCTGGCCAAGCTCTCCACCGAGGAGGCACCGGAGGTGGCGCAGCGTCTGCGCATCACCGGCATCCCGCTGCTCGGCCTCTTCGCCGACGGGCGGGAGGTGTCGCGCCGCGCCGGGGCGATGCCGGCGAGCCAGATCGTCGCCTGGGCGGAGGGCGCGCTGGACGCGCCGGGCGTCACGCCTCCAGCAGCCCGCGCTTCCTGAGCAGCGGCTCCACCGCGGGCGGGCGGCCGCGGAAGGCGGTGTAGAGCTCCATCGGCTCCCGCGTGTCGCCTGCCTCGTAGATGGCGCGCAGCCCGGCGGCGAGGTCCGGGTGGAAGGGATCGCCGGCCTCGCGGAAGGCCTCGAAGGCGTCGGCGTCCAGCACCTCGGCCCAGAGATAGGCGTAGTAGCCCGCGGCATAGCCGCCGCCGGCGAACAGGTGCTGGAAATGCGCCGGCCGGTGGCGCAGCCCGATCGCCGCCGGCATGCCGATGCCGGCGAGGAACTCCCGCTCGAAGGCATCGAGGTCGATGGCTTCGGGTGCGGCGTGCCGGTGCAGCGCCATGTCGATCAACGCCGAGGCGACGAACTCCACCGCGGCGAAGCCGGCGCCCGCGGTGCGCGCGCCGAGCAGCCGCTCCACCACTGCCGCGTCCAGGGTCTCGCCCGTGGCATGGTGCCGGGCGAAGCGCGCGAGCGTTTCCGGCACGGCCAGCCAGTGCTCGAAGACCTGGCTCGGGAACTCCACGAAGTCGCTCAGCACCGCGGTGCCGCTCTGCGAGGGGTAGCGCGCCGTGCTGAGCAGCCCATGCAGCGCATGGCCGAATTCGTGGAACAGCGTGCGCGCGTCGTCCCAGGACAGCAGCGCGGGGTCGCCCCTGGCGATGTTGTTGTTGTTCACCACGATCGGCGTCACCGGCCCGTCCAGCGCCTCCGCCACGCGGAGGCTGCTCATCCAGGCGCCGGAACGCTTGCCGGGCCGGGCGAAGGCATCCAGCAGGAACAGCCCGCGATGCGCGCCGCTCGCCGCGTCCAGCATCTCGAAGGCGCGCACGTCCGGGTGGTAGAGCGGCAGGCCGTGGCGCTCCTCGAAGCGCACGCCGAACAGCCGCTCGGCGGTGGCGAATGCGGCGCGCAGCATGGCCTCGAGCGGGAAGAAGGGCTTCAGGCGGCCCTCATCGAGGTCGTGTCGCGCGCGCCGCGACCGCTCCGCCCAGTAGCGCCAGTCCCAGGCCTCGATCGGGGCGTTCCCGCCGGCGGCGCGGGCCAGCGCCTCCAGCTCGGCCCCCTCGGCGGCGGCGCGGCGCCTGGCCGGTTCCCAGACGCGCAGCAGCAGGTCGTGCACCGCCTCCGGCGTGCGCGCCATGGTGTCGGCCAGCCGCCATTCGGCGAAATCGGCATGGCCGAGCAGCCGCGCCCGCTCGGCCCGCAGCGCCAGGATCTCGCGGATGATCGGCGCATTGTCGCGCGGCCCGGGCGCCGTGCCACGCGCCACCCAGGCGCGCCAGGCGCGCTCGCGCAGGTCACGCCGCGCGGAGAAGGTCAGGAAGGGATCGATGGAGGAGCGCGCGAGGGTGATGGCGTAGCCATCCTCCACGCCACGCTCCCGCGCCGCCTGCCGCGCCGCCTCGACGGCGAAGCCCGGCAGCCCTTCGAGGTCCGCATCGGTCAGCACCATCTGCCAGGAATCCTCGTCGTGCAGCACGTTCTGGCCGAAGGCGGTGTGCAACTCGGCAAGGCGGGTGGAGATCACGGCGAGCCGCTCGCGCCCCGCCGCGTCCAGCCCGGCGCCGGCGCGCACCACGCCGGCGTGCAACCGGTCCAGAAGCCGCGCCCCGTCCGGCGCCAGCGCCAGGCCCCCGCGCATGGCGCGCAGCGCCGCGACCCGGCGGAACACGCCCTGGTCCAGCATGACCTCGGCGCGGTGGCGGGCGAGCAGCGGCGCGATCTCGCGCTCCACACCCAGCAGCGCCGGACTGGATTGGCTGGAGACGAGATTGAAGAAGCAGGCGGCGATGCGGCGCAGCGGCGCGCCGGCGCGCTCCAGCGCCTCGACCGTATTGGCGAAGCCCGGCGGCGCGGGATCGGTGCCGATGGCCGCGATCTCGCCCCGGTGCGCCGCCATGGCCTGCGCGAAGGCTGGGGGGAAATGCGCCGCCTCGATGCGGTCGAAGGGCGGCAGGCCGAAGGGGGTCGCCGTCCAGGGCGCGAGCAGCGGATTCTCGGTCATCGGGAGGGATATGGCCCGGCCGCGCCGGCCCGCCTATCGTCCTGCGGCAAGAACCCCCGAGGAGATGTCCATGACTCCGCCCGACCGCATGCGCGCCCTGCTGGCGCGGCCGGAATTCATCGCCATGCCGGCGGTCTGGGACGGGCTCTCGGCCAAGCTGGCGAGCGGCGCGGGCTTCGCCACCGCCTTCCTCTCCGGCTCCTGCGTCGCTGCCTCCCGGCTCGGCGGGCCGGACCTCGACCTGATCTCCTTCGGCGAGATGTTCGACAGCTTCACCATGGTGCGCCGCGCCGCGCCCGACCTGCTGGTGCTCGCCGACGGCGACCACGGCTACGGCAACCCCATGAACGTGCAGCGCACGGTGCGCGCCTATGGCCAGGCCGGCGCCGCCGCCATCCTGATCGAGGACAAGATCACGCCGCGCGCGCTCACCGCCGCCGGCAAGCCCTGCATCCCGCGCGAGGAGGCGCGCATGAAGATCCGCGCCGCGGTGGAGGCAGCGAAGGACAGCGGCATCCTCATCCTCGCCCGCACCGATTGCCGTCCCACCGCCGGCATCGACGAGGCGGTGGCGCGCATCGAGATGTACGTGGAGGAGGGCGCCGATATCCTGTTCCTCGACAGCCCGGCGGACGACGCCGAGATCCGCCGCGCCGTCGCCGCCGCGAAGGGCCGGCCGAGCTTCGCCGTGCTGTCGCCCGGCGGCGGGCGGGCGACGCCGAACCAGGAGCAGGCGGCGGCGCTGGGCTTCAGGATCGGCACCTTCCCGACCGGCATGATCTCCCCGGCCGCGGCGGGGATGAAGGCCGGGCTGGCGGCGATCCGCGCCGGCGGCTCGGAGGCCGCGGGCGCGCTGCCGGCGGCGGAGCACCGCGAGATGCTCGGCTACGGCGAGTACGACACGCAGGCGAAGCGGTTCATCGTGCAGGGCTGAGGCGGCGGGGCCGCGGGGCGGGGCAGGGCTCGCCCCGCCGACGCGAAAGGCGGCGACCTCCCCCGGTTCCTGTGGTAGTTTCCACACATGCCCCGCCGGACCGACGGCGCACCCGCCAAGGCGCAGCGCCACCGCAGCATCCTCGCCGCGCTCGCGACCGACCCCACGGTGCGGATCTCCGCGCTCGCCGCGGGCTTCGGCGTCTCGGCCGAGACGGTGCGGCGCGACATCGAGGAGCTGTCCCGCCAGGGCGTGGTGCGGCGGACCTATGGCGGGGCCTCCGTCGTGCATGCCGGGGTGCAGCCGGAACTCTCCTCGCGCGAGCGCATGGCGGTGGCGGAGCGGGCCCGCATCGGCGCCGCGGCCGCGGCCCTGGTGGAACCCGGGGCGGTGGTGATGCTGGATGCCGGCAGCACCACGGCGCATGTGGCCCGCGCCCTGGCGGCGCGCGGCGTGCAGGCCACGGTGCTGACGAACAGCCTCAGCGCCGCGACCGACCTGGCCGCCGCGCCCGGTGGGACCATCCGCGTGCTGCTTTGCCCGGGCGAGGTGAGCGCCGGGGAGCGCGGGGTCTATGGCTCGGAGGCCGAGGCCTTCCTGCGCCGCTTCAACGCCGACCTGGCCGTGATCGGCGCCAGCGGGCTGACCGAGGAGGGCCCCTCCGACGCCGTTTCCCGGGCCGCCTGGGTGAAGCGGGCGATGCTCGACCGCGCCGCGCGCCGGGTGCTGGTGGTGGATTCCGCGAAATTCGGCCGCGCCCTGCTGGAGCGGGTCTGCCCGCTGGGCTCGGTGACCGACCTGGTGACCGAGGCGCCGCCGCCGCCCGGCCTTTCCGCGGCGCTGGCGCGTGCCGCCGTTGCGGTAACCCTGGCAACCGGCCTGGCGAAGTAGTATGCAGGATTCAACATTTCTTGCCCGACCTGCCACAAGAACCGCCATGGATGCCTTGCCCGCCGAAGCCGCCGCCCGGATGCCCGCGCCGCTCGCCGAGGCGCCCCGCGCAGGGCTGGCGGGGCTGCGCTGGGTGCTGACCGACATCGACGACACCCTGACCACCGGGGGCCGGCTGACTGCCGCGGCCTATGCCGCGCTGGAGCGGCTGGCGGCGGCCGGGTTGCACGTCGTGCCCGTCACCGGGCGGCCGGCGGGCTGGTGCGACATGGTGGCGCGCGTCTGGCCCGTCGCCGCCGTGGTGGGCGAGAATGGCGCGCTCTGGTACGCCCACGACCACGCCACCCGCCGCATGCGCCGCCACCACGCGCAGGAGGAGGCGCTGCGCCTGGCCAACCGCGCCCGGCTGGAGGCGCTGGCCGCGGCGGCCCTGCGCGCAGTGCCCGGCGCCCGCATCGCGGCCGACCAGGCCTTCCGGGCCTTCGACATCGCCGTGGACTTCGCCGAGGATGCCGGCCCGCTGCCGATCGCCGCGGCGGAGCGCATCGCGGCGGTGTTCCGCGCCGGCGGCGCCGAGGCGAAGGTCAGCTCGATCCACGTGAATGCCTGGATCGGCGACTGGGACAAGCTCTCCGGCCTGCGCCACCTGTTCGCGGCGCTGTGGCAGCCGCTGGACGCGGTGCTGGACCAGGTCGCCTATCTCGGCGACAGCCCGAACGACGCGCCGCTGTTCGCGGCCCTGCCGCTCTCCGTCGGCGTCGCCAACATCGCGCCCTTCCTGCCCGGCCTGGCCGCGCCGCCCGCCTTCATCACGCCGGGCGCGGGCGGTGCCGGCTTCGCTGAATTCGCCAACGCCCTGCTGGCCGCCCGCGCGAGCGCATCCTGATGGCCAGTGACAGCTTCGACCTTCTCGTCATCGGCGGCGGCATCAACGGCGCCGGCATCGCGCGCGACGCGCAGGGCCGGGGGCTCTCGACCTGCCTGGTGGAGCGTGCCGATCTTGGCGGCGCCACCTCCTCCGCCTCCTCCAAGCTGATCCATGGCGGGCTGCGCTACCTGGAGCAGTACGAGTTCCGCCTGGTGCGGGAGGCGCTGGCCGAGCGCGAGGTGCTGCTGCGCATCGCGCCGCACATCGTCTGGCCCATGCGCTTCGTGCTGCCGCACCGGCCGGAGATGCGGCCGCGCTGGATGATCCGCGCCGGGCTGTTCCTGTACGACCACCTGGCGCGCCGCGTCAGCCTGCCGGGGGCGGAGGGCGTGGCGCTGGCGGGCCATGCCTATGGCGCGCCGCTGCGGCCGGACATCACCGACGCCTTTGCCTATTCCGACTGCTGGGTGGAGGACAGCCGCCTGGTCGTGCTGAATGCGCGCGACGCGGCGGCGCGCGGCGCGGCGGTGCTGGTGCGCACCACCTTCGTGGGGGCCGAGCGCGATGCCGCGGGCTGGACCTGCCGGCTGCGCGACGAGGCCGGCACGCACCGCGTGGTGCGCGCCCGCGCCCTGGTGAATGCCGCCGGGCCGTGGGTGATGCAGGCGCAGGACGCAGCGCATACGCCCCCCCATGGCCGGGTGCGGCTGGTCCGCGGCAGCCACATCGTGCTGCCGGCGCTCTATGCGGGCGAGCAGGCCTATATCCTGCAGAACGACGACCGCCGCGTGGTCTTCGTCATTCCCTATGAGGGGCGCTTCTCGCTCGTCGGCACCACCGACGTGCCGCATGCGGGCGACCCGCGCGAGGCGCGCTGCTCGCCGGAGGAGGCCGAATACCTCTGCGCCGCCGTGGCGCGGCAGTTCCGCGCCGCACCCGCGCCCGCCGACATCGTCTGGACCTATTCCGGCGTGCGGCCGCTGCATGATGACGGCGCCGCCTCCGCGTCCGAGGTGACGCGCGACTACGTGCTGCGCGTGGACCGCGGCGCGGGCGAGGAGGCGCCTCTGCTGACGATCTATGGCGGCAAGATCACCACCTTCCGCCGTCTCGCCGAGGATGCGGTGGGCGAGATCGCCGGGGCGCTCGGCCGGGCGGGGACGCCCTGGACGGCGACTTCGGCGCTGCCGGGCGGCGAATTCGGCGGCCTCGATCTGGAAGCCTTCACGGCGGAGGCGGCACGGCGGCATCCATGGATGCCCGCCGGGATGCTGCGGCGGATGGTGCGCGCCTACGGCTCCGACCTCGACGCGCTGCTGGGCGGCGCGGGATCGCTGGCGGCGATGGGGGAGGCGTTCGGCGCCGGCTTCACCGAGCGCGAGCTGGCCTGGCTGACCACGCGCGAATGGGCGCGCACCGCCGAGGACGTGCTGTGGCGGCGCAGCAAGCTCGGCCTGCACATGGATGCGGCCGGGCAGGCGCGGCTGGCGGCGCGGCTGGGTGCGCCCGCCGCGCTTACAGGATCGCCACCGGCCTGACCGGCGCGCCGGTCGCGCCGCGCATCTTCGGCGGCAGCACGATGAGGCAGAAGGTCGCGACCCCAGCGGCGGCGAGCTCCTCCAGCATCAGGTTCTCGATGATGTGCACGCCCGCTTCCGCCAGGCAGTGCTGGTGCACCGGCAGCCGCTTCGTGTGGTCCGGGTTCGGCAGGACCTCGAGCGCCATGTTGTCCGAGCCGATCGCCACCACGCCCTGCTGCGTCAGCCATTGCGCAGCGGGCACGTCGATGCCGGGCGAGCCGGAGAGGTACTTCGCGTTGTCGACGTCGAAGTAGCGCCCCCAGCCGGTGCGGATCATCGCCACGTCCCCGGGCTCGATCGAGACGCCCGCCATCCCGGCGGCGCGGGCCAGGTCGTCGGGGGCGACGACGCGCCCGGCCTGCAGGTGCGGCCCGCCATCCAGCGCGGCAACATCCAGCAGCACGCCGCGGGTGATGATCGGCGGGATGTGCTCGATGCCGAGCTTCTCCAGGCCCCAGCCGGTCGTCACGTCCTCGCAGGCGAAGCCGTTGTAGAGCTGCATGCCCTTCGAGACATGGCCGAGCGCGTCGATATGCGTGCCCACATGCGCCGTCATCTCGATGCGCTCGATGTTCACGCCGGCCTCGTTGGTGAAGCCCATCTTCCGGGCGCGGCGGATGGCGTCGCGGGCGGTCGCCCACATCGACATCAGGAAGGGCGTCTGGTTCGGCGCCATGGCCGGGGCACCCATGCCGAAAGCATGGCTCAGGTCGTAGGTTCGCCCCGTCCCGATGGACCTCAGCGCGGCAAGGCGCCGCTCCGGCGTCAGCAGGTTGGCGGCGCCGAGCTGATCATCGCTGCCCCAGCAGGCGCAGCCCCACCGGCCGTGGTCGTGCGTGGCCATGCGCGTGCCTTCCCCGCCATCCGGGGCGAGCATAGCCACCGCGTCAGCGCGGCGCCATCCACGCATCCTCCAGCCGCCAGTGGTTGTAGATGCTGTTCTTCGCCAGCCGGATGCCGTGAACATGCGGGTAGCGGCAGGTGGCGCCGCCCGAGTGGTACAGGATGGGCCGCGCCACGTCCCGCTGCAGCTGGATGTCGATCTCGCGCACCAGGCGCAGGCGCGCCGCGCGGTCCAGCGTCATGGACTGCTCGGTGAAGCGCCGCTCGAGGTCCCGGTTGCAGTAGCGCGGGTAGTTGCGGCCGCTGTCGCAGGCGTAGTTCTCGAACAGCACGACGTCCGGATCGTCGATCGCCGCGCCGTTCAGGTTCATGGCCAGCGTCCAGCCCGGCCGCGCCATGTGGCCGTACCAGAGCGAGGTGTCGAAGGTCTGCAGCTCGGCCTCGATGTGGATCGCCTTGAGCTGGTCGATCATGATCACCGCGGGGTCGCGGTAGGTGGCGATGTCGCGCGTGCTGACCTTGGTGCGCAGCGGGTTGTCCGGGCCGTAGCCGAGCGCCTGCATGATGCGCCGCGCCGCCGCGCGCCGCTGCTCGACGCTGCCGGTCCAGCCCTCCACGCCGGCCTCGGCGAGATCCTGCGCGGTGACGCCCCAGACCCCCGCGGGCGGCACGAGCAGGGCGCCGCCGAGCGCGAAGCGCCCCTCGCTCAGGATGTCGACATAGGCCTGGTGGTCGACCGCCAGCGCGACCGCGCGGCGGATCTCGGGGTTGTCGAAGGGCGGCGTCTCGCGGTTGATCAGGATCTGGCCGGTGACGTTCGAGCTGTGGAACTCGCAGACCGCGCTCGGCGCCTGCCCGGCCAGGTCGCGCAGCAGCGGCGCGGTGACGTCGCTCTGGAAGGTGAGGTCGAATTCGCCGGCGGCGAAGGCCAGGATGCGTGTCGAGCGGTTGCGGATGATGCGGTAGGTGATGGCGTCCAGGTAGGGCCGGCCCGGCCGCCAGTAGGCCGGGTTGCGCGCCAGCTCGATGCTGTTGTTCGGGCGGAACTCCACGACGCGGAAGGGACCGGTGCCGATCGGCTTCTGCCGCATGGTGCGGCCATCCACGTGGCAGGGATAGACCGGCGACATGCCGCTGGCCAGGAAGGCGATGAAGGAGGGCTGCGGCCGGCCGAGCAGGAAGCTCACCTCGAAGTCGCCGCTGGTTTCCACCGCCTGCAGGTTGGCATACCAGTCGCGCCGCGGGTTCTTGCGCCAGCCGGCGTTGCGCCACCCGGCGATGGTGTCCCAGGTGCACTTCACGTCGGCGCTGGTGAAGGGCTTGCCGTCATGCCACGTCACGCCCTCGCGCAGGCGGAAGGTGAGGCGCCTGTGGTCGGCGCTCCACTGCCATTCCGTGGCGAGCTCCGCCGTCAGGTCGTCCGGGTCGTTGCGCTCGGCCTGCTGGTTGTAGACGACGAGGTTGTTGAACACCGCCATGAAGGGCATGACGGTGGCGATCGAGGCTTCCTCGTGCATCGAGGCCGAAGCCGGGTTCTCCCGGTGGTAGACGCGGAGCGTGCCGCCCCGCTGCGGTTCGGCAAGCGCCGCCGCGCCCGCGAGCATCGCCGCGAGGAAGGCCGCGCCGGCGATCCCCGTCCTGATCCGCGATGGCATCCCTGGCCTCCCGTTCTTGTCGGGGGCGCGGGCGCCGGGGCGTCGCGCCCGGGCGGGAGCATGCCCGAGGCGCGGCGTGCGGGTCGATGAAAATCGCGCGGCGGGCTCAGCCCCTGCCGGGCGCCCAGCCGTAGATCTTCGTGATCGTGCCGCCCATCAGCCGTGCGCGGTCGCCGTCCGAGAGCCGGTCCGTGACGCGGAAGGCATCGACGCCCTGCCGGTAGGTCAGCAGCCCGACGGCGCGCGTCCAGTCCGTGCCCCACATGCAGCGATCGAGGGTGAAGGCATCGAAGATCCGCGCCAGCGGATCCCAGATGTCGCGGTACGGAAACGGCTCGTGCGAGAGCGTGCAGGCGCCGGTGATCTTCACCGCGACGTTCGGGTACTGCGCAAGGCCGAGCAGCTTCGGCAGGTCGGCCCAGGGTTCGGGCGGTGCCGGCGGCTCGAAGGGCTGCTGCAGGCCGAGATGGTCGATGACGAGCTGCGTGCCCGGATGCCGCGCCGCGAGCGGCGCCACCTGCGTGTCGAGCCGCCCATAGGCCAGCAGGTTCACCGGGAAGCCGTGCTTCCCGGCCGCCGCCAGCACCGCGTTGATGCCGGGGTCGGCGGCATCGGTGGAGACGCCGGCGCGCATCATGATGCGGATGGCGACCGCGCCCTCCTGCCCCCGCCACGCGGCGATGGTCTCCGCCACGCCCGGGTCCGTGGGATCGACCGGCTTGATCAGCGCGAAGCGGTCCGGGTGGCGGTTGTAGGCCTCGATCGCGTAGGAGGCATCGTAGCGGTACATGGTGTGCACCGAGACCAGCAGCCCGCCATCCACGCCGACCTCGTCCATGGCGCGGATCATGTCGGCATCCGTCACCTCGGGCGGGCCGTGCAGCACGTCCACCCAGGGGCGGCCCGGGTGGTTGCGCTCATAGACATGGACCTGGGCGTCGATGACCGGCATGGCGCGCGTTTCCCCCGGGGCGTGGTGCGGGAACGCTATGCCCCGCAACGGGGTGCGGCAAGGGCGAGGGGGCGCCGGACCTCCACCCCCACCGGAGCATCCACCCCCACCCTGGCCCTGCCCCCGCCAGCGGGGCGGGAGAAGTCTTCACGTCAGGAACGCCCCGCCGTTCACATGGAGGGTCTGGCCCGTGATGTAGCCCCCCTCAGGCCCCGCCAGCAGGCGCACGACGGCGGCGATCTCGTCGACGCCGCCCTTGCGGCGCAGCGGGATGCCGGCCTCCGTCATCGTCGCGGGCCGCGCGCCGGCGGAGGCGCCGCGCAGCGTCTCGATCGAGCCGGGCGCCACGCAATTGCAGCGGATGCCGTGCGGCGCCAGCTCCACCGCCAGCGCCCGCATCAGCCCCTCCAGCCCCGCCTTCGAGGCCGACACATGCGCGCGGCTCGGCGTGCCGACATGCGTCGAGATGCCGGAGAGGCCGATGATCGAGCCACCGCCGCGGCGGATCATCGAGGGCACCACCGCCTGCGCCAGGATGAAGGCTCCATCGAGCGCCACCGAGAGGATCTCCCGCCACTCGGCCAGCGACATCTCCAGGAACCCGGTCTGCCGCCGCAGCCCCGCGTTCGAGACGGCGATGTCGATGCCGCCGAAGGCAGCCTCCGCCGCCGCGATCATCCGCGCCACCTGATCCGGGTCGGCGACGTCGGCCATGGCGCCGGCGGCGCGGCCGCCCAGGGCCGTGATCTCGGCGACGACGCCATCCACGGCCGCCCCGTCGCTGCGGCCGTTCACCACCACCGCGGCGCCGTCGCGCGCGAGCGCCAGCGCGATGGCGCGGCCGATGTTGCGCCCGGCCCCGGTGACCAGCGCCACCTTGCCCTCCAACGCGCCGGTCATGCCCCTGCTCCCCCGGGTTTCCACTCGTGCCAGGGCGGCACGCGCGGGTCGCGCTGGCGCTGGATGTAGTAGGGGATGTAGGGCCTGTAGGCCTCGAAGACGCGGCGCAGCTCGCCCACCGGCTCGTCATGGTGGTCGACCCGCAGGTCCACGCGCGCGAAGCGGTCCGCGTCATGCACGCGCAGCGCCGCGGAGACCTGGCCGCCGACCTGCCCGCCGGCATCGCGCCCGGCCTCCAGCGCACCCAGCAGCCGCTCCTCGAAGGGCGCGCCGGCGGTGCGGAGGAAGCGCTCGCGCATGGCGTCGATCGTCTGCACGCCGGGCAGCACGTTGCCGAGCACGATGAAGCCGTCATGGATCTGGTGCCCGGCCCAGGCGGTGTTGGCCGCGCCGGTCCGCGCGGCGGCGTCGCCGTCGTCGTCGATGACGGCAAGCTGGCGGTGTTCGGCGTGCGGGTCGTTGCGCACCAGCATGTCCACGACCATCGCCGCCTTGTGGCCGCGGTCCAGCAGGCCGAGCGCATGGTCGCCGAGCCGCGCATCGGCGCGCGACATGATGGCGACCACGCCGCGCCGCGTGCGCACGAAGGGAACCCGCGCGCCGACGGCGAAGGAGCGCGTGGCGGTGGCGATGCCGAGCATGCGCGTGTCCGGGCAGCGGGCGAGGATGGAGAAGGTCATCGGGCGGCTCCGGGACGGGGCCGGCAAGGCTACGGCGGTTCCGCGCTGCTGCGAAGCCGCGTCGCTGCGTAGCGGCGCGGCGACGCAGCCCCGTGGGCTGGTTGGGCACACAGTCCTGAGCGAAGCCGTCTCGGGTGACGCAAGGGCTGAAACTTCCTGTTCTCGGTCCGATACGGGGAAATTTGGCTCGTGTTGCGGTGGTGGGTGCCTGGGGAGGAAGCTGCAATGGCGAACAGGGAAGGAACCCCCTTTCGGCGGGGACGAATCAGAGCGCGGCCGACGGATTGCCAGGCGGAGGTGGCGGATCTTTCGGGAAATCCTCGTCGCATCCGGGCGCCCCGCGTCAGAGTCCGGGACACTTGAACGTCGCGACGGGACAGACCGGTGGGACACCAGGAAGGACCGGCCTGCGTGGTGGCCCGGCTCGGCACGGAAGCGGCATGCCGACCCGCGGCTCGGGCGGCCGCCAATGCGCAAGGCGACCCTGCGCGCCAGGACGGGGATGACCCCCCGACAGACGGGAAGCGGCAGCGGCCGCCTGTCCGCGTCGCGGCTGCCGGCGCATCACGTTGGTCACGCATGAGCCGCCAAGCGGATCAAGCGCGACACGCGGGCAAGGCTCGCCTGGATGCCATTCAACCCTGGCCGTCACGCGGCGGAGGCTGCTCCGCCGGCGCGGGAGGGGACGCCGCGACGAAGCGCAGGATTTCCGCCGTCAGGCGCTCCGGCTCATCGATCCGAAGAGAGTGGCTGCTCTGTTCGAACAGCAGGTAGCGGGCGCCGGGGATCAGCCGGTGGATCTCCTCGCCGAATGCGGGCGGGCAGATCCAGTCATGCGCGCCCGAGACCACCAGCGTCGGCGCGGTGATCCGCGGCAGCTCGGGGCGGAGATCGAAGCGGCGGAGGAAGCCCTCGGGGCCGAAGGCGCGGTTCAGCGCCTCCGGCGAGTGGATCGTGCGCGCCGCGCCCTCCGCCGCCTTCGCGGCGTCGTGCCGGCGCGCATAGAGCGGGCCCATGGCCGCGTAGTAGCGCTTGACGGCGGCCTCGTCACGGAAGCCGCCGGCCCAGAGCGTGTCGCAGACCGCCCGCTGCTCCGCCGTGCCGTGGGCGCGCACGAACGCCTCGGCGCGCGGGATGAAGCCGCCATGCGCCGCCGTCACCAGCAGGATCAGGTGGCTGACCGCTTCCGGATACCGCGCCGCATGCGCCTGCGCGACCATCCCGCCATAGCTCGTGCCGATGGAGACGATGGGCCCGAGGCCGAGATGCCGCCGCAGCGCCTCCATGTCCTCCACAGTCTCGTCCAGCGTCCAGCGTGCGGGATCGCCGCGCGCCGAGCGACCCTGGCCACGATGGTCGAAATAGACCACCTGCATGGCCGCCGTCAGCGCCGCATAGCCTGGCTTGAACCCGCTGTGGTCGCCGCCCGGACCGCCATGGATGGCGAAGCCCACCGGACGCTCCCGCATCGCGGCGCCATCGGGCACCAGGCCGGCGCCGTCCACGTCGAAGTAGATCTCGGTGTCCCTGATCCGCGCGCGCATCCCCGCTTTCCCGCTGCTGCCGGCATGCGATGATGCGGCGCTGGCGGGATGGGGGAAAGCATGGCGGCGGAACGGGTGGTGGCGGTGACGGGCGGTGCCTCCGGCATCGGCCTGGCGGTGGCGGAAGCGGCGCTGGCCGAGGGCTGGCACGTGGCGGTGGCCGACCTCGACGCCGGGGGGTTGGCGGCCGCCGAGGCGCGGCTCGGCACCGCGCGGGCCAGCTACACGACCCTCGACGTCACCGAGGAGGACGCGGTGGAGGCCTGGATCGCCGGCGCCGCGGCGCGGGGACCGCTGAAGGGCCTGGTCACCTCCGCCGGCATCGCGCGCGAGGTGCCGGCGCTGGAGACGCCCGCCGACCTCTTCCGCCGCGTCATGGAGATCAACGTCACCGGCACCTTCCTGTGCGCCCGCGCCGCCGGGCGCGCGATGCGCGACACGGGCGGCGGCGCCATCGTCACCCTCGGATCGGTCTCGGGCCTGCGCGGCGGCAAGGGGCGGGTCGCCTATGGCGCGTCGAAGGGCGCGGTGGTGAACATGACGCGGGTGCTTGCGGTGGATCTCGCCCGCTTCGGCATCCGCGCGAATTGCCTCTGCCCCGGCCCGGTGGAGACGCCGCTGGTTGCCGCCATGGTGGGGCCGGAGCAGCGCGCGCAGTGGACCCGTCGCGTGCCGCTGCGCCGCTACGCCCAGCCTGCGGAGATCGCCGCCATGGCCATGGTGCTGCTCGACGAGGCGCGCAGCAGCTACGTCACCGGCCAGGCGGTGGCGGTCGATGGCGGCTTCAGCGGCGCCGGGATCATGGACGAGGTGGATTAGAGCAGGATGCGTTGAGGCAGAATCGCCGCAAACGCTGAATCCCGCGACCCGGCAAAGGCTGGAGCGTGTTGCGTGAGCGCA
>JAIEOP010000393.1 GCA_019750465.1 Acetobacteraceae bacterium
GGCCCGTCGCGCCGCGGCCCCTGCCAGCGCGGCGCGTCCCAGCGGCGCTCCGGCCCGCCCCAGGCAACCCAGCGCTGCCGCACCGGCGCAAGATGGGTGACCTGGCGGATATTCACCCGGGTCACATAGGCCGGCGAGGCGCGGTACCACGGATACCAGGGCTCGCGCGGGCCGAGCGGGATCCAGCCCACCGGCCGGCCATGGCCGCCATACCCCACCGGCCCGCCGAAGAAGGTGACGAGGGCCGGCGCCCAGACCGGGCGCAGCGCCGGCAGGCCGATCACCGCCACGGGCGCCGGCGCCCAGCCCCAGCGCGGGCCGAGGCGCACCCAGCGTCCGTAATGCGAGGTTGCGAACCCCCAGGGCACCGCATCCACCCAGGTCCAGCCCCAGGGCTCGCGCCACTCCCAGGAGCCGTCGCTGTAGGGCACCCAGTCCTGCTGCACGGGCGGGTACCAGACATCGCCGTATTCGGCATGCCGGTCCCAGCGGCCTGCGAGGCCGAGTTCGCCGATGCCGGTCATGCCGCGCGCGGCCGCGGGAACCGCGACGCGCGGCTCGGCGGCGAGCGACCAGGCCATGAGCGGCGTCGTCGGCCCGGCGGCCTCGATCACCGGCGCCGCGCCCGGCAGCAGCCGGACGGCCTCGCCCGGGCCGAGGCGGAGCGGCTCGCCACTGCTGGCCCCAGCGCTGGCCAGCGTGACCTCGGCCGCCCCCTCGAAGACGGCGATGCGGCCGGGCCGGCTGCCGTCGGGCGCGGCGGCCTCGATCAGGATGCGGCCATCCAGGGCGGTGGCGATGCTTGCCTCGGGCGTCGCGACATCCACCGTGCCGCCGAAGGCATCGAGCCCGGCGAGGCGAAGGAAGACGCCGCCCTGGGCGAGGGTGGCGCGCAGCCCCCCCTCGTCCAGCGCCTCGATCTGCAGCGCGGAGCCGCCATCGAGCGTGAGGCGCGAGGCGCCGGCCTCGATGGCGGCGCGGGCGCCCGGCTCGACCCAGATCGCGTTGCCAGCGACGATTGCCGTGTTGGGCGCGGCGGGCCGCCAGTCCTCGCTGTCGGGCAGGCGCAGGCTGACGGCGCCGGTGGTGCGGGCGACGCGGCCCACCACGGAAGGCGGATCCTCGGCCTGGAGCCGGAGGTCGTCGGCGCCGACATCGCTGCGCACCGGCCCCGAAGCCGGTGCGGCCGGACGG
Source organism: Acetobacteraceae bacterium (assembly GCA_019750465.1). Classification (GTDB taxonomy): domain Bacteria; phylum Pseudomonadota; class Alphaproteobacteria; order Acetobacterales; family Acetobacteraceae; genus JAIEOP01. The sequence continues at coordinate 1,195 of JAIEOP010000393.1, forward strand.
GGCGTGGCCGGACGGGGCGTGGCCGGACGGGGCGTGGCCAGACGGGGCGTGGCCAGACGGGGCGTGGCCAGACGGGGCGTGTCGAACTTGCTGCCGGCGATGCCGGGCGGCGCGGCGGGGTTGGGCTGCCCGGCCTCCTGCGGCGGCACGTAACCCCCTCCCGACCAGGGGGCGGGCCAAGCCTGCGGCGCGGGCGAGCCGGGGAATTTCTGTGCCTGCGGCGCGGTCGCCGGCAGCACGAGCGCGGCCAGGGCAAGGGCGCCGAGGCGGGAGAGGGGGCGGCGTTGCGGCATGGACCTTCCTGCAGAGCCGGCCCGTGGCGCGGATGCGCCCCGGACCTGCCCATGCAACGCGGCCGGCGTGGCGGAAAGGCGGCGCCGCCATGGCGCACCGGCGCCTCACGCGGCCCCGATGCGCCCGATCACGCGATCCTGATCGGTGCCGCTACCCGAGGCTGATCGGGGTCAGGTCCTGGAACCAGGACTGCGCCTGCACGAAGCCGCGGACGTTGCGCCCGAGGGCGCGCGGGTTGAGGTCGTGCGACACGAACAGGAACAGCCGGTCCTCCACCACCTTCTCATGCAGTTGCTGCAGCAGCTTTTCCTGCGCCTCCGTATCGAACTCCGCGTAGATGCGGTCCATCAGCGCGTCGTACTCGGCATCGGAGAAGTAGCCCCAGTTGTTCGCCGCCGGCGGGACCAGGTCGGTCTTCAAGAAGCGCACGGCGAAGGTGAAGGGGTCGAAGGCGCCGTAGGAGATGTTGATGGCGGAGACGCCGCGGTTGGACGGCGACTTGGCGCCCTCGCGCCAGAGGCCGAGAAGGGCGTTCCACTCCACCACCTCGAAGCCGATCTCGATGCCGATCTCCTTCAGGTTCTGCTGCACCGCCTCGTTCATCGGCAGCGGCTGCATCTGGCCCGATCCGCTGGGCGAGATCGCCACCTTGGTGCGCAGCGGGTTGCGCGCCGAGAAGCCGGCCTCCGCCATCAGGCGGCGCGCCGCGGCGACATCGGTGCGCACCGGATCCTTCGGGCTGCCGTGCCAGGGATGGCCCGGCGGCACCAGCCCGGCGCCCGGCGCACCCATGCCGCCCAGCATCTCGCTGATGCCCTTGCGGTCGATGGCGAGGTTCGCCGCCTCGCGGATGCGCCTGTCGCGCCAGGGCGAACCCTCGACGAAGGAGAGGTGCCAGGTCCAGTTGTGCGGGTACTGGTTGGAGATGATCTGGAAGCCGGCCGCGCGCAGCGACGGGATGGCATCGGGCGGCGGCGCCTCGATGAAATCGACCTGGCCGGAGCGCAGCGCGGCGACGCGGGTGTTCGCCTCCGGCAGCGGCAGCAGCACCAGGCGGCCGGCGCGCGGGATGCGGCCCGCATCCCAGTACTCGGCGAAGCGGTTCATCACGCAGCGCTCGCGGATGGAGAAGCTTTCCATCCGCCACGGCCCGGTGCCGACGGCGCGGCCGAGATAGGTGTCCCAGCTCCGGCCCGCGGCTTCCCAGGCGCCTTGGTGGGTGATGCCGACCCAGGTGAGGCCGTAGGGCACGAAGCTGTCGGGCCGGGTGGTCTCGAGGATGAAGGTGTTCGGGCCCTCGGCGCGCCAGGCGGCGATGGTCGGCATCCGGATGCGGGCGAAGGCATTGGCGCGCGGGTCGTAGTGCGGCGCGTCGGACCTGAAGGCACGGTCGTAGGAGAATACCACGTCGGCCGAGTCCATCACCTTGCCGTCGTGGAACTTCACGCCCTCGCGCAGCGTCAGGATCCAGCGCCGGCGGTCGGCCGGGTCGTTGCGCCAGGCGGTGGCGAGGCCGGGGCGCAGCACGGCCGGCGCATCCGACTTCGAGAGATCCCACATCACCAACTGGTCGTAGAGGGTGATGCCCATGAAGCGGTGGCCCTCGCCGCCCTGGTCCGGCACGCCGTTGGAAAGCGGCACGGCGGACGCGGTCATGCCGACGCGGAGCGTGGTGGAGGGCCCGGCCGGCTGGGCCAGGGCCAAGTCGTAGGGCAGCGTTGCGGCGGCGAGGGCGCCGGCGGTGCCGAGCATGCTGCGGCGGCCGATTGCAAGGGTCATGGCGCGAAGTCTCCCGTCGACTGTTTGGTCCTGGACAGTCGAGCAGGAAGCAAGCGGCGGGCCAAGCTGGCGAATCGGCCACGGGCCCCGGCGCCGTCAGCTGTGCCGGGGCCGAACCCGGGGTTCGGGCCGGCAGGCGACATAGCCGCGATAGCCGACCCGCAGCGCCTCCCCGATCTCGAGCATCATGTTCGCCTCGCGCCACGCCTCGCCACCCATCGGTCCGGTTGGGGCGAGGGTGATGCGCAACGGTTCGGCGGCGAGCCGGAGCGCAGGGGCCGCCTCCTGCGTAACGGTATGGGGCTGCAGGATGACCAGATGACCGTTCAGCTTGACCACCGCCGGCCCCTGCGCGGCGCCCCCCGGCCCCGCACTCACCGCAAGCACCGGCCGGCCCGCCCTGGCGTAGTGGAAGGCGCAGAGCGGTCCGTCGCCGATCGCCAGGCGGATCTCCGCATCGCGCATCGTACGGGGATCGAGGGTTGGGACATCCGCGCCGGCGATTGCCTGCCCCGCTGGCAGGATGCGCGCAATGCCGGGCGGGTTCGTGGCGCGGAGGTCGTCGTCGGGCGCGTCGCTGCCGTCGCAGCCCGCAAGTGGCCCGGCGACGAGCAGGAGTGCCAGGGCACCGGCCGTGACCGCACGCCAGGAGGGGGCCGCCACCGGATGCATTCCGTCCCTTGCCGCGGCCATCAGTCGCGCGCCTCCAGGTCCGCGACAAGGTGCTTCATCTCGGCGATCTCGCGTTCCTGCGCCTCGATGATCTCGTCGGCGAGCTTGCGCACCCGTGGATCGGAGATCTGCGCCCGCTTGCTGGTGAGGATGGCGATCGAGTGGTGCGGAATCATCGCCCGCATGTAGGCGGCGTCGTCCACCGTCGCCTGGCTCCGCACCAACCAGAGCGACAGCGCGAAGACGAGGACGGAGCCGGCGAAGATGCCGAGGTTCATCGCGCGATTGCGGTACATGCCCAGCATGAAGCCGAGCATGATGGCCGCCATGAACGCCCCCATGACCAGGGCCATCCAGCCGCGCGTCTGGCTCCAGAACACATGCTCAACGGCATAGGTGTTCAGGTACATCAGCCCGTACATGACGACCGTGGAGGTTGCGATCATGGCCGCGAAGCGCCAGTAGGACATGCCCTTCGGGTCCTCAGAGCTTGTGAATCAATCGAACTTGCGAAGGAGAGCCCGTGAATACATCGGGCAATACTGGCAACGCCCGGGGCTGCCGGGCATCCCTTCGCATACTCTCAGTGGCCGCCGGCGCCGGCCGCGCCGAGCGAGGCGTAGCGCTCCGGCGTCATGGCCGGCAGCGCCTTGACAAAGGCGGCGATGTTCCAGATCGCGGTGTCGTCATGGGTCGGCCCGAAGGCCGGCATGCCCGACATCTTCACGCCGTGCCGGACCAGCCAGAACACCTCCTGCGGCTCCCACCGCGCCGCGGCTTCCGTCAGGTGCGGCGGGCGCGGCCGCATGCCGCTCGCCCATTCGGCGCGCTCGACACCGGGCCCGCCATGGCAGTGCTGGCACATCGCCTTGTAGGCGGAGGCACCCGCATCGAGCGTGGCGGGGATCGCGGTCTGCGGCGCCGCGATCCCCTCGGCGCGGCGCCGGACCGAATTGTGGAAGGTCGTGTCGAAGGCCCAGCGGGTGAAGGCGGTGTGCTCCTCGGTCGCGGCGACGTTGATGGCGCCGGCGTAGACGACCACCAGCCCGGCGATGCCGAGAAGGGCAAGTACGCCGCCGGCGCCTGCCGCCATGCCGAGCGCCATCGCCCTCGACCTCTCGTTCATGCGCGATCTCTCCCTGTCGTGCGACGCACCGCGCCCTCAGGCTTTGCCACTCCAGCCAAGTGATAGACGTCAACCGCATGACCGAAGGCGAGTTGCCCCGATACACGGAGACGCGATGCGACGAACGGTGGAGGATCCCGCAACTTTCGCCCGCCCCGCACCTTCAGCGCGGTGCCCCACCGTGGCGGCGGGCGCGAGGGAGGCGGAGCCAGCATGAGGTCGCATTCGGATCCCGCCCCCGCGCTGCTCAGCGTCCTGCTTGGCGCCGCCGTCCTGCTTGGCGGCTGCGAGCAGCGCTTTGCCGGCGTGCCCGTGGATGACGCCCAGGCACGGGCGGCGCGGACCGCCCAGCCGCCGGTCGGCGGCGTCGCGCCGCAGACCTACCCGCAATGGGGCGGCTCGATGCCGCCGCCCTTCGCCGCCTACGGCGCGGGCGCGCCCATCTTCGGGGCGCCGGTGCAGGGTGGCGCCGCGGTCTCCGGCGTCAGTGGCCTCGGGGGCGGGGTGCCGGCACGCTGAGGGTGGCGCCGGGGCTCAGCCCATCCGGACCGGCGTGAGGTCCTGGAACCAGGACTGCGCCTGCACGAAGCCCTGCACCCGCGCGGACATCGCCCGCGGGTTGAGGTCGTGGGCGATGAAGATGGCGGCGTCGTTGTCCACCAGCCGGGCGTGCAGGCGCTTCATGATCGCGTCCTGCTTCTCGGCATCGAACTCGTCGAGCAGCCCGTCCATCAGCGCATCCGCCTGCGGGTCGGCGTGCCGGCCCCAGTTGAAGGCGACCGGGGGCGCGAAGGCGCTGTGCAGCGGCCGGATGAAGCCGACATAGGCGTCCTGCGCCGTCCAGCTCGCGTTGATGGCGTGGCAGCCGCGGGCGCCCGGCATCCAGGCGCCCTCGCGCATCTGGGTCAGCAGGGTGTTCCAGTCCAGCACCTCGAAGGCCAGCTCGATGCCGACCTCCTTCAGGTTCTGCTGCACGTATTCGTTCATCGGCAGCGGCTGCATCTGCCCGGAGCCGCTCGGCGAGATCATCACCCGGGTCTTCAGCGGCGCGCGCGGCGTGAAGCCCGCCTCGGCCATCAGCCGGCGCGCCGCCTCCGGGTCGAAGCGCAGGCGGTGCGCGGGGCTGCCGTACCACGGGTGGTCGGCGTAGAGCAGGCCGGCGCCCTCGCTCATCATGCCGCCGAGCATCTGCTTCATGCCGGCGCGGTCGATGCCGAGGTTGGCGGCGCGCCGGATGCGCGCGTCGCGCCAGGGCGAACCCTCGACATAGCTCAGGAAGTACATCCAGTTGTGCGGGTACACGTTGGAGGTGATGCGGAAGCCGGCGGCGCGCAGCGCGGGGATGGCATCGGGCGGCGGCGCCTCGATGAAATCCACCTGCCCGGCACGGAGCGCGGCGACGCGGGTATTGGCGTCCGACAGCGGCAGCAGCACCAGGCGTTCCGTGCGCGGGATGCGGTCCGGGTCCCAGTAGGCGGCGTTGCGCGTCATGACGCAGCGCTCGCGGATCGAGTAGCTCTCCATCTTCCAGGGGCCGGTGCCGATGGCGCGCTGCATGAAGGCGTCCCAGTTCCGCCCCGCCGCCTCCCAGGCGCCCTGGTGAGTGATGCCGATCCAGGAGAGCAGGGTGGGCAGCTGGCTGTCGGTGCGCTTGCAATCGATGAGCAGCGTGTGCGGCCCCTCCGCGCGGTAGCTCTCCACCGTGAACAGGCGGGAGGCGCTGATCGCCGAGCCGCGCGCATCGAAGGCGGGATGGTCGCGCTTCACCAGGCGGTCGAAGGAGAACACCACGTCCTCCGCCGTGAAGGGCCTGCCGTCGTGGAAGGTGACGCCCTGGCGCAGGGTGAAGATCCAGCGCCTGGGGTTGGCGGGATCGACCTGCCAGGCGGTGGCGAGGCCGGGCTTCGGCACGGCGATGCGGTCGGCACGGCTGAGGTCCCACTGCACGAGCTGGTCGAACAGCGTGATGCCCATGAAGCGATGCCCTTCCGCGCCCTGGTCGGGGACGCCATTGGCGAGGGGCACGGCATTGGCGGTCATGCCGACGCGGAGCGTGCCGCCGGGGGCGGGCTGCGCAAGGGCGAGGTCCCAGGGGAGCGAGGCGGCGGCTAGGCCCGTGGTGATGGCGGCGCGGCGACTGAGGGAAACGGCCATGGGTAGTCTCCCGCTCGGGTCGTGTGCCGGGAAGCTACATCAGCCGGGTCGCCAGGGTGCGTCCGGGTTGGGTGGAAATTCGGCGCCCGGCCAGACAATTGCCGCCACGGCGGGCAGGGCGCTGCGGGCGCTGCCACCCGGATGGGCAGGCTGTCCGCGCGCGATCATCCTGGCGGACCAGAGGCCGCAAGCCGGTTCTCGCCGGTCCGCGGCGTTGCGCCGCGCAGCGGCGACAGCGGGCGCGTCCGGCCCTATGTCTGCGCCAACCGATCCCGGAGGAACCGCTCATGTCCCCCACCCGCCGCGCCCTGCTCGGCGCCGCCGCAACCCTGCCCTACGCCCCTGCCATCCTGCGTGCCCAACCCGCAAGCGACGTGATCCGCATCGGCGTCCTCACCGACCTCGCCGGCCCCTACCGCGACGTCACCGGCCCCACCTCCGTCGCCTGCGTGCGCCAGGCGGTGGAGGAGTTCACCGCGCAGAACCCCTCGATCCGGGTCGAGGTCATCGCCGCCGACCACCAGAACAAGGCCGATGTCGGCGTGAACACCGTGCGCCAGTGGTTCGACACCCGCGGCGTCGATGTGGTGACCGATGTCGGCAACAGCGCCATCGCGCTCGGCATCAACCCGGTCTGCGTGGAGCGCGACCGGGTGCACCTGAACGCCTCCGCCGCCACGTCGGACCTCACCGGCCGGGCCTGCACGCCGAACACCATCCACTGGTCCTACGACACCTGGTGCTTCGCCAAGACCTCCGGCGCCGCGCTGACCGGGATGGGCGGCGACACCTGGTACTTCCTCACCGCCGACTACGCCTTCGGCCACGCCATCGAGCGCGACACCACGCGCTTCATCGAGGGCGCCGGCGGGCGCGTGCTCGGCGCCTCGCGCTATCCCTTCCCGCAGACCACCGATTTCTCCGCCTTCCTGCTGCAGGCGCGCGCGTCGCGGGCCAAGGTGCTCGGCCTGGCGCTGGCCGGCGACGACCTGGTGAACAGCGTGAAGCAGGCGCAGGAGTTCGGCCTGACGCGCGGCAGCAATGCCATGCAGCTCGCCGCCATCATCGGCTCCGTCACCGGGGTGATCGCGGCGGGGATGCAGACCATGCAGGGCATGTACATCGCCGAGACCTTCTACTGGGACCAGGACGAGCGCACCCGCGCCTTCACCCGCCGCCTGCAGGCCCAGCAGCGCATCCCCGGCGTCTTCCCCAACTACGTGCATGCCGGCAACTACTCCGGCGTGACGCACTACCTGAAGGCGGTGAAGGAGCTCGGCGTGGCGCGCGCCAAGGCGTCCGGCCGCGAGGCGGTGGCGCTGATGAAGCGCATGCCGACCGACGACGACGCCTATGGCCAGGGCACGGTGCGGGAGGATGGCCGCAAGATTCACCCCTCCCACCTCTACCAGGTGAAGCGGCCGGAGGAGAGCCGCGGCCCCGGCGATGTGTACAGGCTGGCCGTCACCATCCCGGCCGACCAGGCCTTCCGCCCCCTGGCGGAGGGCGGCTGCCCGCTGGTCCGGAGCTGACGCCCCGGCGCGCGGTGCCGCCGCCGCCGCGCGGGCGATCAACCTTGCCGAAAGGGCCCATGCGGGAGAAATGATTCGCCGCGCCCTGCAACCCCGCGCCCGGATCAGCCATGGCCTTTCTGACGCGTGCCAGAGTCGAAGCGGGCACGGTGCTGTTGCTCGCCGATGCCACCCTGGCGCTGACCGCCTGGGCGTTGCTTGCCCAGCCCCTGGCCATCGCAGGGGGCGCAGGCGGCGGGTTGCTGGTGCTGGCCGCCTACCCGGCCGGTTTCGTGCTGCTGCTCTATGCCCTCGGCCTCTACCGCCGCGACACCCTGCTGGAGACCCGGCGGGCGCTGGCCCGGGCGGTGGTGGCCGCGCTGCTTGGCGGACTGCTGGCGACGCTGGCGGTGTCGAGCCTCACGGCACTCGCCAGGGAGGCGCAGCCGGGTGGGGTCTGGAAGACCTACGCGCTCTCCGTCCTGGTGTTCTCCGCCACGGCCGGCCTGGCGCGGGCGGGGCTCTACCTGCTGCGCAGCCGCGGTGCCTTCCGCCGGCGGCTGCTGGTGGTTGGTGCCGGCAAGCGCGCCTTCGACCTCATCGTGCTGCTGCGGCGCGAGGGGCGGATGCTGGGCTACGACCTCGCCCTGCTGCACGACGAGGCGACGATGGGCCCGGTCGATCCACGCCTCGCCGCCGACCACGCCTGCCCGATCCTGCCGCATGGGCGGGATTTCCTCGCCGCCGCGCGGACCTTCGGTGCCGACCAGATCGTCGTCGCGCCGGACGAGCGGCGTGGCTTGCCGATGGAGGCGCTGCTGGAGTGCCGCATCGCCGGCTTCCCGGTGCAGGAGTACCAGCAATTCCTTGAGCGCGAGATCCGCCGGGTCGACATCAAGCGGCTGGAGATCGCCTGGCTGCTGTACTCCGATGGCTTCGTCTTCAGCCCGCTCGATCGCTGGCTGAAGCGGGCGCTGGACGTCGCCGTCAGCGGCACGCTGCTGCTGCTGGCCAGCCCCTTCCTGCTGGCCGCGGCGCTGGCGGTGCGGCTGGAGGATGGCGGGCCGGCCCTCTATCGGCAGGAGCGCGTGACGCGCGGCGGCCGGGTGTTCCGCATCCTCAAGCTGCGCACCATGCGGGTGGATGCGGAGAAATTCGGCGCGGTCTGGGCGACGGCGCGCGACCCGCGCATCACCCGCTTCGGGTCGTTCATGCGGCGCAGCCGAATCGACGAGCTGCCGCAGCTGATCAACATCCTGAAGGGCGACATGTCCTTCGTCGGGCCGCGGCCGGAGCGCCCGCAATTCGTCGAGGAACTGGCCGGGGAACTGCCGCTCTACCGGGAACGCCACACGGTGCAGGCCGGGCTGACCGGGTGGGCGCAGGTGAACTACCCCTACGGCGCCTCGCTCGACGATGCGCGGTCGAAGCTGTCCTACGACCTGTACTACGTGAAGAATTTCAGCGTGCTGTTCGACCTGCTGATCATCCTGCAGACCGCGCGCGTGGTGCTCTGGCCGGGTGCCGCGGGGGCGCGCTAGAGCGGGATGCGTTGAGGCAGAATCGCCGCAAACGCTGAATCCCGCGACCCAGCAAAGGCTAGAGCGTGTTGCGTGAGCGCACGCGAACGCAGCATGCTCTAGCAGGTTGCGGAAATTCGATTTTCGACGGCAGCCAGCGCAACATTGATTCGCGGGATCCGCCTGGTTCGAAAGGAAAATTCAGGCGACGGCATTTCTGGATTCCTTCATGCCTTTTGTTGCGTGTCCGATGGAGAATTTCCGCAGCCTGCTAGGGCGCCGCGCCCGCCGCGCCGCGGTCCGGGTCAGGGGCCGGTCGGCTTTGGCAGGTTCGCCACCTCGTTGCAGAGCCGGCGCATCCTGGCCTCGTCGATCTCCTTCCAGGTGGCGAAGGTCACCTGCTGCTGCTTCAGCGCCTCCATCGTCTTCTGCGCGTCCAGGATCTTCGTCCGCTCCTTGCCGATGCGCCGGTGCATGTCCTTGACCAGCTCGGAATTCGTCTCGCCCGTCGTATCGTGCGGCCAGTCCGAGATGGCGTTGGACAGCGCGTTGACCACGAACTGGCCCGAGCCCGCCAGCTTGACGAAGCGGATCTCCTTCTTCGCGTCGGCGACGGCCTTCTCCTGCTCCGCCAGGCCCGTATCCACCTGCTGCGCCTGGATGTAGGTCGCATCGAGGAGCTTCTTCTGCTCCTCGAACTCCCGCCACTTCGCCTCCGCCTTCTGCGTCAGGGCGTCCGGCTTTGGCGGAGCCGTCGCGGTCCCGCCGCCGAACGGCCAGGGGAGAAGGGAGAACAGGCTGCCACTCATGATGTGCCTCCATCCGTCTGATGGAGGGAGGCTAATCCGCTGCCGGCGGCCGGCCCTGTTCCCCTGGGGACAGTTCCCCTGGGGACAGGGCCGGCGCCGCTGGCGGCACCCCGGGGCTGCGCGCCGTCAGCCCGCGCCGTGCCGCACGTTGGCGCTCTGCGCCGGGATGCCGGTCTCCTCGAAGCAGACGCGGGCGAAGGCGGCGACGCCCTCGCGGATCTCCTCCTTCGACGGGAGGGCGAAGCAGAGGCGGAGCTGGGACTTGGCGCTGGCCGGGTCGCAGGCCCATTCCGGGCCAGGGTTGAACTGGATGCCGGCCCGGGCCGCCGGCTGCACCAGCTTGGCCACGTCCACCCCATCCGGCAGCCTGATCCACAGGAAGATGCCGCCCTTCGGGATGAACAGCTCCGCCGCGGCGCCGAATTCCCGCTCCACCGCCTCGACCATCGTGCGCAGCTTCTCCTCCAGCACGCCGGACAGCGCCGCGACATGGCTGTCGAAGTGCTTGGAGAAATACTCGGCCACCATCATCTGCTCGACGGCGCCGGTGCCGCCATCGGTCTTCAGCGAGACGAGGCGCCACAGCACCTCCTGCGGCGCCACGGCGTAGGCGGCGCGCAGCGCCGGCGCCAGCGTCTTGGAGAAGGACCCGATGTGGATCACCTGCGCCGGATCCAGCGCGTAGAGCGCCGGCGGCGCCGTGCCGCTGCCGGCCCAGATCAGGTCGGCATAGCACTCGTCCTCGAAGACCGGCACGCCATGCGCGCGCGCCAGCTCCAGCATCCGGTGCCGCCGGTCCAGCGGCAGGATCGAGCCGGTGGGGTTCTGGATGGTCGGGATGGTGTAGATGTACTTGGGCGTGACGCCCCTGGCCTTCAGCGCATCCAGCGCGTCGGCGAGGCTGTCCATGCGCATCCCCTCGGCGTCGAGCGCCACGGGCACGACGGTGACGCCGCGCTTCTTCACCCGGCTGATCGCGCCGCCATAGGACAGCTCCTCGATGATTACCGTGTCGCCCGCCTCCAGCAGCAGGTCGTTCACCAGGTCGAGGCCCTGCAGCGAGCCCGAGGTGATCAGCACGTCGTCGCGGGTGCAGGGATCGACGCCGCGGTGGCGCCTGAGCTTGTCGGCCACCATGTCGCGCAGCCCGTCATGCCCGAGCGGCCCCTGGCCCATGTTGTAGAGGGCGAGGCCCGATCCCTCCCGCCGCAGTGCCGCCGCAGCCGCGTCGGCGAGCGCGTCCACGGGAATGCGCGTCGGGTCGTTGTGGCCGCCGACGAAGTTGTATTTCGGCAGGCCGGCGAAGCGGGGCGTCGCGGCGGGCGTGCCGGCGCGGAACAGGCGGGCATAGGCGGGGGCGGGCATGGGCGGGCGTTCCCTTGGACGTTCCTGCATGGACTCTGCCGGCGCGCGCCGGGGCCGGCAATCCCGCCGGTCAACCGGGATCCGGATACTCCCGCCCGGGCCGTGCCCGGTACGCCGGCAGCGACCAGCCGCGCAGCAGCGCCAGGGCGCGGATCGCGAAGGTCACCGCGATCCCCGCCGCCACCGCGGGTTCGCGCCAGACGCCCTCGATGCGCAGCACGACGAACACGGCCGCCCCCGCCGCCGCGGCGGTGAGGTAGATCTCGCGCCGCAGGATCAGCGGCAGCTCGTTGCAGATCACGTCGCGCAGGATGCCGCCCGCGGTCGCGGTGACGACCCCGAGCAGCACGGCCGCCCAGGGGCTCGCGCCGGCCAGCAGCGCGATCTCCGCGCCCACCACGGCGTAGAGCGCGAGCCCCACCGCATCGGCCCAGAGCAGGGCGCGGTAGCGGCTTTCCAGCCGGTGCGCGGCGAAGAAGGTGATGACGGCGACGGCGGCGCAGACCGCCAGCAGCTCCGGCGCGCGCAGCCAGAACACCGGCGTGCGGCCGAGCAGCAGGTCGCGCAGCGTCCCCCCGCCGAAGCCGGTGACGGCGGCCATCAGGATGAACCCCACCGCGTCCATCCGCTTGCGCGAGGCAACCAGCGCGCCGGAGGCCGCGAATCCCGCGATGCCGACGACATCGAGCACCTGCAGCAGGGTGTCGAAGCCGGTCATCGGGCGGGGCAGGGCAGCCGGCTATTCCGCCGGCTGCGGTTGCGGCGCGGCGCGGCGGCGCCCCACCGCCGAGGCCCCCTGCGCCCCGCCGGCACAGAGCAGCGAGAGACCGAGCAGCGCCGCCACCACCGGCAGCACCAGCCACGGGTAGCCCATGTCGATCAGCAACCCGAGCGGCACCGGCGTGATCGCCGAGCCCAGGGGAAGCCCCGACGAGACGAAGCCGAAGACCTTGCCGATCTGCCCCCGCGGCGAGGCATCCCGCAGCATCACGTCGCGCGGCGTGCGCGAGGTGCCGAGCGCCAGCCCGCCGAGGAAGACCAGGGCGACCACCAGCACCTCCGGCAGCCGCACCAGGCCGGGGATCAGCAGCAGCACCATGGCGGCGATCGTCAGCCCCACCACCGCGCCGAGCAGCCCGCGCTTCATCGCATCCGCCATCCAGCCGCCGACCAGCGTGCCGGCCGTCGCCCCCACCGTGTAGCCGGTCAGTGCCGCCGAGGCGGCCAGGATCGGCATGCCCCAGAGCTTGCCGAGCACCGGCACGAGCCAGGACTGGATGCCCGCCCCGGCCATGGCGCTCAGCAGGAAGAAGCCGAAGAACAGCAGCATGGGCCGGGAGAGCAGCAGCGCACGCCCGCTGAGCTCCTCCGATGCGGCCGCGCCCTTCGCGGGTTTCGCCTGGTCGCGCAGCACCCGGCTCTGCAGCAGGATGGCGACGACCACCGGCACGCCGAGCAGCCCGACGAGCAGCAGCGCGGTGCGCCAGGACAGGCCCGCGGCCTCCAGCAACAGGCCCATCACCACCGGGCCGAGCGCGAAGCCGACATTGCCGGTGAAGGTGTGCAGCGCGAAGGCGCGGCCCATGAAGGACTTGCTGACGCTGCCGGCGAGGATGGCGTAGTCCGCCGGGTGGATCACGCTGTTGCCGATGCCCGAGAGGATCGCCAGCGGCAGGATCACCCAGAAGCTCGGCGCGAAGGCCATGGCGGCGATCGACAGCGCCATCAGCAGCGTCCCGCCCACCAGGAAGGGCCGCGCGCCGTGGCGGTCCACCAGGAAGCCGACCGGCGTCTGCAGCAGCGCCGTCGTGCCGCTCATCAGCGCCACCGCCAGGCCGAGCGTGGCGTAGGAGACGTCGAATTCCTGCCGCCACACGAGGAACAGCGGCGGCAGGCTGAGCATGTAGAAGTGGGACAGGAAATGCCCCATCCCGATCAGCCCGATGATGCGGAGGTCGCGGCGCCGATGGGCGCGGTCCGCCGGATGGTCCGGGGCGGGCGGGTCGGCTGGCGGCATGCCGGGTGGTCCTGGTTCTCCGGAGTACACCGAACCCTGCGCCTCGGGTCGGGCAGGGTCAATCCGCCCCTGGTCATGGCCGTGGCGGGGCCGTTACGCTCGCTGCCGTGAGACGCGCCCGCACCATCACCCTGCTGCTGCTCGGCGGCGGCGCCATGACCGCGGCGGTCGCCGCCTTCCCGACACGCAGCGGCGAATGCCGCGCGGCGCGGGCGGCGCAGGACAAGTTCGCCGACGAGATCTGCGGCCGCTCCGGCAGCTCCTCGACGCGCACGGGCTCCGGCTTCTGGGGCGGGCGGAGCAGCGGCGGCGCCACCACCGCCGCATCCTCGCGCGGCGGCTTCGGCGGCAGCGCCGCGTCCTTCTCCGGCAGCGGCGGCTGAGCGGCGGCGCCACCACCGCCGCATCCTCGCGCGGCGGCTTCGGCGGCAGCGCCGCGTCCTTCTCCGGCAGCGGCGGCTGAGGGGCGATGCAGCGGCTCGATGTCACCCCGCGGCCGGACCGGCTGGAACGCACACGGAGCCTGGGCTTCGCCTATGCCGACATCGCCGGCGAGCCCTATTGGGACGAGAGCGCCTGCTACCGCTTCAGCGCCGCCCAGGTGGACCTGCTGGAGGCGGCGACGGCGGAGCTGGAGCGGCTGTCGCGGGAGGCCGTCGAGCACGCGGTCCGCTGGAACCGCCGCGCGCAGCTTGGCCTGACGGAAGCCGAATGGACGCTCGCCGTGCGCTCCTGGGAGGCGCGGGAGCCGAGCCTCTATGGCCGGATGGACCTGGTCTGGGATGGCGGCGCCACGCCGCCGCGGCTGCTGGAATACAATGCCGACACGCCGACCGCGCTGTTCGAGGCCGCGGTGGTGCAGTGGGAATGGCTGCAATGCGAGAACCCGGCGGCCGACCAGTTCAACATGCTGCACGAGGCGCTGATCGACACCTGGCGGGCCTATGCGACGCCCGGCGGCACGGTGCACTTCACCTGCGTGCCCGACCATGCCGAGGACCGCGGCACGGTGGACTACCTGCGCGACACGGCGTTGCAGGCCGGCTTGAACGCGCCCTTCCTGCACGTCGGCGGGATCGGCTGGAATGCCGCGGCCGGCGAGTTCCGCAACCTCGAGGAACAGCCGATCCACACCCTGTTCAAGCTCTACCCCTGGGACTGGCTGCTGGCCGAACCCTTCGGCAGGCATGTGGCCGCCGCGCCCACGCGCTGGATCGAGCCGGCCTGGCGGCTGATCCCGGCGGGGAAGGGGTTCCTGGCGCTGCTCTGGCAGCTCTTCCCGGACCACCCGAACCTGCTGCCGGCCTTCCTGGAGCCCGGCCGCACCGGCGGGCGGGAGGTGGCCAAGCCGTTCCACGGGCGGGAGGGCGCCAACATCTCCGCCCCCGGCATCGAGACCGACGGTCCCTATGGCCGCCAGCCGCGCGTGTACCAGGCCTGGGCCGAGCTGCCCTGCTTCGCCGGCCGCTACCCCGTGCTGGGCAGCTGGCTGGTGGCGGGCAGGCCGGCGGGCCTCGGCATCCGCGAGGACGCGACGCCCATCACCCGCGACACCAGCCGCTTCGTGCCGCATTTCTTCCCGGCCGAGGAGGCCAAAGGACAGCCATGACCAGCCTCGCCACCCTGCCGGCCTTCCTCGGGCATTTCGCGCTCGGCATCCTGCTGCTGGCGGGGGCGGTGACGGTGCACATGCGCCTGACGCCGCATGACGAGCTGGCGCTGATCCGGGAGGGCAATACCGGCGCCGCGATCACGCTGGGCGGCGTGGTGATCGGCTATGCGCTGCCGATCGGCTCGGCGATCTCGCATTCCTTCGGGGTGATCGACGCGGCGGTGTGGAGCGTGCTCGCCGTGGTCGCGCAGCAGGGCGCCTTCCTGGTCTGCACGCGGGTGCTGCTGCCGGACTGGCGCGCGGCGCTGGAGCAGCGGGGCGAGCTGGCCGGGTCGGTGCTGAAGGGTGCGGCGGCGGTGGCGGTGGGGGTGCTGAACGCGGCCTGCCTGACGACGTGAGGGGCGGGCTGCGGCAGGCTACGGCGACCCGCCGCCGACCGGCGCCGCCAGGCGCGACGCCAGAACGCGCGGATCGGCTTCGGCATCGAGCAACTCTTCCAGCGCGAAGGGACAGGCCTGCGGCAGCGGCAGCGGCGTGTGGTCATCGAACTCAAAATCCCGGCGCGCTAGT
Organism: Acetobacteraceae bacterium; assembly: GCA_019750465.1. GTDB lineage: Bacteria > Pseudomonadota > Alphaproteobacteria > Acetobacterales > Acetobacteraceae > JAIEOP01. The sequence goes on from JAIEOP010000393.1 coordinate 16,624, forward strand.
CGGCACGCATCCTCCCAGAGCGCCGGCACATCGATGATCCGCCGCATGGAGGGGCGATAGCGCCGCCGCGCATTCAGCAGAAACGCAGCGGTCTCCTTCCGCCAGTGCCGCACCGCCCCGTCCTCCGGCAGCGCCGCCATCTTGATCAGGTGCGCCAGCGCCTGGAGGAGGTTGCTCTCGGCCTGGAAGCGCTGCTCGTTGCCCACCTCCTCGATCTCCTCGGCCACATGCTCCAGGTCGAGGTCGTTGGGCAGGCGCACCCCCGCCGAGGCCAGGCCGCGCAATACCCGCGCCTGGTGCTGTGACCAGGCATGGATGTCCTCCTCATAGAGCGCCGTCACGTCCATGGCTGCCCTCCTGAGCCGCCTTACCTTAGTGCATCGGCGGCCGCGGGCGCTATGCCGCCGCCGCCACCTCCGCCGCCAGGTTCTCCCGGATGAACCGCACCAGTGGCTCCGCCAGCGCGCTCTGCCCGGCGGCATCGCCGAAGACGCACATCTCCGCCGTGCCGAGCGCCGGCAGGTCCGGCACCGCCTCCAGCCCCGGCGGCAGCCCGCTGCGGCCCATCACCGTCAGCGCAAATCCGGCCTGCGCCGCCGCCGCGACGCCGAGCAGGCTGGCCGAGACATAGACCACCTCGAAACCCAGCCCCGCCCGCGCCAGCGCCGCCAGGGCGCGGTCGCGGAACATGCAGCCCGGCGGCAGCATGGCCAGCGGCAGGGGCTGTCCCGCCGGCGCCCGCCAGCCCGGCGCCGCGACCCAGACCACCGTCTCGGTGAAGATCGGCCGCCCCGCCGTCTCGCCATCCCGCCGCTTGCCGAGCACCAGGTCCAGCGCGCCCTCCTGCTGCGCCGCGCGGAGGTCGTGGCTGCGCCCCACCTCCACCTCCAGCCGCACCTCGGGATAGGTGCGGGCGAAGCGGGCGAGCAGGGGGGCCAGGTTGCGCGGCACGAAGTGGTCGGCGACGCCGAGGCGCAGCCGGCCGGCGACCGGCGGCGCCACCATCCGCCGCACCGCCTCGTCGTTCAGCGCCAGGATGCGGCGGGCATAGGCCAGCAGCGTCTCGCCGTCCCGCGTCAGGCCGACATGGCGGCTGGTGCGCTCCAGCAGGCGGCGGCCGACGACATCCTCCAGCCGCTTGATCTTCAGGCTGACGGCGGATTGCGTCAGGCCCAGCACGGCGCCGGCGGCGGTGAAGCCGCCGCGCTCCGCCACCGCGACGAAGCCGCGCAACAGGTCGAGATCGAGGTCGGGGATGCGCATGCCATGAGGATGGCCAGGGCATCCCGCGCGATCAATGAGGGGCGCCAATGAAAACGGGGCCGCGCCCCCGACCCGTCCTGCGGGTCAGATCTCTTCGTCGTAGCCGCCGCCGGCGTCGTCATAGCCGCCGGCATCGCCGGCCGCGGCGCCATCCTGGTAGCCGGCGCCATAGGCGTCGTTGCCGCCGGCGTCGGTGTTGCCCCAGCCCTGGTCGGCCGCCGCCGCGCCTGGATCCGTCCAGGGCGAGGCCGAGGTGGGCACCGCCTCCTGCCCGAAGCCGCCGCCGGTCGCCGTCGCGGCATTCGCACCGCCACCGGAGAAGGCCCCCATCAGCATGTTGCCCAGCACCATGCCGCCGGCGACGCCTGCCGCCGTCATCGCCGCGGTGCGCAGGAAGCCGCCGCCCTGCGGGCCGGCCTGCTGCATCGCATTGTAGCCCGGGGGCGGGGCGACGGGCTGCGGCCGGGGCGGCATCGGCGCCTGCCGCTGCGCCCCGCCTCCGAACATCCCGCCGAACAGCCCGCCACGTGACTGCTGCGCCTGCGCCTGGCGCTGGGCGTTCTCCAGCTCCCACTCCAGCTCCTGGATGCGGTTCTGCGCCTGGACCAGGGCGTGCTCCTGCACGAAGGCGGTCTGGGTGAGCCGGTACCGCGCTTCCGGGTAGCGGTTGAACAGGTCGGCGATCAACTGATCGGCCTCCCGGTCCACCGGCGGCAAGGGGGGCTGGCTCTGCGGCACGCTGCCACGACCCATGCCGCCCCAGGGGCCGCTGGATGGCGCCGCGGCGCCGGCGTTGGCGCCGGACACACGCTGCACGAACTCTGTGATGATCCGGCGTTCGTCGTCGGTCATGGGTCCTCGGTCTCCTGGGCTCGCATTCCCGGTGAGGCTCGGCCGCATGGCGCGCGGTCCGGCCCCTGCGGGCCTCGCGGGCGAAGTGGTCCGGATGCGGTCCGCTTTCAAGCGGCGGAGCGGGTCAGCCGATGCGCGGTGGCAGGCCGAGTCGACGCCATTCGATCACCGGGCAGCGGTCCTGCACGAAGCGCAGGCCCGCCGCACGGGCCCGCTCGCCCGCACTGTCGTCGATGACACCAAGCTGCAGCCAAACCGTGCGCGCGCCGAGGCGGATCGCCTCGTCCACCACGGCGCCGGCGTCCTCGCTGCGGCGGAACACGTCCACCATGTCGAAATCGGGGCCCGCATCGGACAGCGCCGCGACCACGGTGCTGCCGTGCAGCGCGCGGCCGGCGATGCCGGGGTTCACCGGCGTCACGGCATAGCCGTGGTCCACGAGGAAGCGCGCCACGCCATGGCTCGGCCGGTCCGGCCGGTCGGAGGCGCCGACCACGGCGATGCGCCGCGTGGCCAGCAGGATGTCGCGGATGGTGGCGTCGTCGTTGCGGTCGGCGGTCATGGCGCTGGCTCCTGCTGGCGATCCCGCCCACCGGTTAGCGCGGCGGCGCTTGCCCTGGCGAGGGCGCCCCGGCATTCATCCCGGCGCGCGACGGGCCTGTAGCTCAATGGTCAGAGCGGGCCGCTCATAACGGCTTGGTTGGGGGTTCGAGTCCCTCCGGGCCCATCGCGCCGCGCCGGCCCTTGGCAAGCGCGGCGTAGCGCGGATGATGGCGCGGGACCGGCGCGGATGGCCGCGCCCGGAAGGGGACTGCCGCCATGCGCCAGATGCACCTCGTCGGCTTCCTCCAGGCGCAGAACTGCACGAATTTCGCCTCCTCCTGGCGGCATCCGGAGAGCCGGTCCGACTTCCTCTCGCCCGACTACTACCAGGAGATCGGCCGCATCCTGGAGCGCGGGAAGTTCGACCTCGGCTTCTTCGACGACCGGCTCTCCATGCCGGACCGCTACGGCGCGGACCATGTCCACACCATCGAGCACGGCATCCGCTGCGTGAAGATGGACCCCGTCGTGGTGCTGACCATGATGGGTGCCGTCACCAGCCGGCTCGGCCTCGGCTCCACGGCGTCCACCACCTATTTCGAGCCGTTCCACGTCGCGCGCGTGTTCCAGACCCTCGACCTGATGAGCAATGGGCGGGCGGCGTGGAACATCGTCACCTCGCTGAACGACGGCGAGGCCTCGAACATGGGCCGCGACGAGACGATGGAGCACGACAGCCGCTACGACCGCGCCGACGAGTTCGTCGAGGTGGTGCTCGGCCACTGGGATTCCTGGGAGGACGAGGCGCTGATCGTGGACAAGGCCACGGGGCGCTTCGGCGACGGGCAGAAGGTGCACCGGCTGGACTACATGGGCCGCTTCCTGCGGAGCCGCGGCCCCTTCACCGTGCCGCGCAGCCCCCAGGGCCGCCCGGTGCTGATCCAGGCCGGCGCGAGCGCGCGCGGCAAGCGCTTCTCGGCACGCTGGGCCGAGCTGGTCTTCGTCGGCTACACGCGCATCGAGGAGGGCCGGCGCGACTATGCCGAGTTCAAGGCGCTGGTCGCCGCCGCGGGGCGCGACCCGGACGGCGTGAAGGTCACCACCTCCTGCTGCCCCATCGTCGCGCCGACCCAGGCCGAGGCCGAGGACAAGGCGGCCCTGATCGCGGCGCTGCCGCTGGAGGTGGACGCGCTGTCGCTGCTGTCGGAGGCGCTGAATTTCGACTTCGCCTCGAAGGGCCTGGACGAGGCCTTCACCGACGAGGAACTGGCCGGCATCTCCGGCCTGCAGGCGATCCGCGACCGCGTGGTGGCGCGCACCGGCAAGCGGAACCCGACGGTACGCGACTTCATGGTGGCCAGCGGCCGCGGCCGGCCGCGCATGGACATGGTGGGCGACGCGCGTTTCGTCGCCGACCGGCTGGAGGAATGGTTCACCACCCCGGCCTGCGACGGCTTCGTCATCCAGGCCCCGGTCTGCCCCGGCAGCTATGCCGATTTCGTCGATCTGGTGGTGCCGGAGCTGCAGCGCCGCGGCCTGTTCCGCAGGGAATACGCGGGGACGACGCTGCGCGACCATCTTGGCCTCGCGCGGGCCGAGCGCGGGGCGTGGCGGGTGCGGCAGCCGGCCGCCGCCGAACGGGTCAGCGCTCCGTCACCAGGTTCCTGAGCGGCTCGCCGACGATCCAGCGGCGGAGGTTCTCGCAGAAGATCTCCGCCACCGCCTCCGGCAGCCCTTCCACCGCGGCGGCGCTGTGCGGGCAGAGGATGACGTTGGGCAGGTCCCAGAACGCGCTGTCGGCCGGCAGCGGCTCCTGCCGGAACACGTCGAGGAAGGCGCCGCAGAGGTGCCCCGACCGTAGCGCCGCCAGCAGCTCCGCCTCCACCACCACCCCGCCGCGCGCCACGTTCACCAGTCCCGCGCCCAGCGGCAGCAGCGCCAGCAGCCGGGCATCGACAAGGTCGCGGGTCAGATCCGTCAGCGGGCAGGCCAGCACCAGCCAATCGGCACTCGGCAGCAGCGCGTCCAGGTCGGCGAAGCCCGCCACCGCGTCGCAGCCCGGGGGCAGGCCGGCCGCCGGATCGCGGCGGATGCCGGTGACGCGCATGCGCAATCCCCGGCAGTAGTGCCCCAGCTCCTGCCCGATCGGGCCGGTGCCCACCACCACCACGTGCTGGCGCCGCAGGTCGCGCGGCAGTTGCCGCAGGTACAGCGGCTCCCAGGCGTGCCGGCGCTGCGCTTCGGCGAGGCGCGGAAACAGCCGCGTCAGCGCCAGCATGCCCGCCAGCGCGCTCTGCGCCACCGCATGCGCGCTGGCGCCGGCCGAGGTCGTCAGCAGCACGCCCGGTCGCGATGCCATGGAGCGGAACATCGGGCTGTCGGCGCCGGCGGCGTGGATATGCACCCAGCGCAGCCCCGGCACCGCGCGCACGAAGCCGGCGAAGCGCCCGATCTCCGGCGCCGGCCGGTCGCGCGTGCCACGCTCGATCAGGTCGCGGGTGGAGAAGGCGATGGCGGCGTCCTCGGGGTCCGGCAGCGGACCTTCGGGCGGCACCGCGATCAGCCGCGCCCCCGGCGCCGCGGCGCGGATCGCCGCCCCGTGCCGCTCGGCGGCGATGGCGGAGAGCAGGATCGTCACGTCGCTGTTCGCCATGTCCCCTCCGCGCGGCTGCACCGCGTGGCATGTTTCGCCGCCATGGCGCCACCGGCAAGCCCTGGCGCGGCCGGCGCCGTGCGCCATAACCCTGCGCGGACCCGTTGGAAGATCGTCATGGACTTCGCCCCCTCCGCCCGCGTCCGCGAGTTGCAGGACCGCGTGCAGGCCTTCATGGAGGCCGAGATCACCCCCGCCGAGCCACGCTTCCACGCCGAAGTGGCGCAGGGCGACCGCTGGCAGCCGACGGCCGTGATGGAGGAGCTGAAGGCCAAGGCCCGCGCCGCCGGCCTGTGGAACCTCTTCCTGCCGGAGAGCGAGCTCGGCGCCGGCCTGACCAACCTGGAATACGCGCCGATCTGCGAGATCCTCGGCCGCAGCGTGATCGCGCCCGAGGCGCTGAACTGCTCCGCCCCCGATACCGGCAACATGGAGGTCCTCGTCCGCTACGGCACCGAGGCGCAGAAGCGGCAATGGCTGGAGCCGCTGCTGGCCGGCGAGATCCGCAGCGCCTTCGCGATGACCGAGCCCGCCGTCGCCTCCTCCGACGCGACGAACATCGAGAGCCGCATCGCGCGCGACGGCGACCACTACGTGATCAACGGCCGCAAGTGGTGGACCAGCGGCATCGGCGATCCGCGCTGCCGGATCATCATCTTCATGGGCAAGAGCGCGCCGGACCACCCGGACCGCCACCGCCAGCAGAGCATGATCCTGGTGCCGCGCGACACGCCCGGCGTGAAGGTCGTGCGCATGCTGCCCATCATGGGCTACGACGACGCGCCGCACGGCCATGCCGAGGTGCTGTTCGAGAACGTGCGCGTGCCGGCGGAGAACATGCTGCTCGGCGAGGGCAGGGGTTTCGAGATCGCCCAGGGGCGGCTCGGGCCGGGCCGCATCCACCACTGCATGCGCACCATCGGCCTGGCGGAGCGCGCGCTGGAGCTGATGTGCCGCCGCGCCCAGTCGCGCGTCGCCTTCGGCAGGCGCGTGTCGGAGTTCGACACCACGCTGGAGCGCATCGCCGAATCCCGCATGATGATCGAGCAGGCGCGGCTGCTGACCCTGAAGGCGGCCTGGATGATGGACACCGTCGGCAACAAGGAGGCGCGGGCCGAGATCGCCATGATCAAGGTGATCGCGCCCAACATGGCCTGCCAGGTGATCGACTGGGCGATGCAGGTGCATGGCGGCGGCGGCATGTCGGACGACTTCCCCCTCGCCTACGCCTATGCCTGGTCGCGCGCGCTGCGCTTCGCCGACGGGCCGGACGAGGTGCACCGCAACCAGATCGCCCGGCTGGAGCTGCGCCGGCACCGGTAGCGGCGATCTGGCCATCGGCGCGGTTTTCGTGTCCCATGCGGCCAGGGACGAAACGGACCTTCGCATGAGCAGCACCGCCCGCCGGACCGCGCTGGTCACCGGCGCCGCCACCGGCATCGGCCGCGCGACCGCCATCGACCTGGCGCGGCACGGCCATGACGTGGCCATGGCAGACCTGCCCCGCATCGGGCTGGGCGAGATCGCCGCCGGGGGCGAAGCCGTGGGCGCCCGCATGCTGTCCGTCGCGCTGGATCTCCGCAGCCTCGCCAGCATCGAGGCCTCGATCGAGGCCGCGGTGGCCGGCCTCGGCGGCCTCGACGTGCTGGTGAACGATGCGGGGACGCAGCTGCGCGGCCCCGCCGTCGGTATCGACTGGGACGACTGGGACCGGCTGATGGCGGTGAACCTGAAGGGCCATGTCCTGCCGGTGGATGGCGGGCTGCTGGCGGTGTGAAGGGGAACGCCATGCCCGACCGCCGCCACCTGCTGCTCGGCGCCGCTGCCACCGCGGTGCTCGCGCGCGTCGCCATCGCCCAGGACCTCGGTGGCTGGCCGAACCGGGCGGTGCGCATCGTCGTGCCCTTCCCGCCGGGCGGGCCGACCGACATCTACGGCCGGCTGCTGGCCGAGCATTGCGCCCGTGCCTTCGGCCAGCCCTTCGTGGTGGAGAACCGAACGGGGGGCACCGGCGCGGTCGGCACTATGGCGGTGATGCGCAGCCCGGCGGACGGACACACGCTGCTCTTCACCTCGATCAGCGGCTACACCCTGCCGGTGCTGCTGCTGCGGCAGCCCGCCTTCGATCCGCGCACGGATTTCGCCCCGGTGTCGCTGACCATCCGCTACCCCTTCTACCTCATCGCCAACCCGCGCTTCCGCAGCGTGGCGCAGCTTGTCGAGGAGGCGAAGGCGCGGCCGGGGCAGCTGAACTTCGCCTCGCCCGGCGTCGGCAGCGGCGGGCATTTCTGCGCCGAGCGATTCTGCCTGCACGCCGGGATCAAGGCCGTGCACATTCCCTATACCGGCGCGGCGACGGCGCTGGCGGGGCTCGCCGGCGGCCAGGTGGATTTCCAGTTCGACAGCGTCGGCAACGCCCAGGCCATGGTGCAGGAGGGGCGGGTCAACGGCCTGGCCATCACCGGCGCGCGGCGCATGCCGGTGGTGCCGGCGGTGCCGACCATGATGGAGTCGGGCTATCCCGGCTTCGACGCCGACCTCTGGCTCGGCCTGCTGGCGCCGCGCGGCACGCCGGCGCCGGTCATCGCCGTGCTGAACCGCGAATGCGACCGCTTCCTGGCGCTGCCGCAGGTGCGCCAGCGCCTGCACGACGCCGCCTACACCCCGGCCGGCGGATCGCCGGAGGTCTTCGCGCGGCGCATCGCCGAGGATGTCGTGGAGTGGGGCGAGGTGGTGCGGCTGGCGGGGATGGCGGTGGGCTGAACGGCCGGCCCGCGCATGCGCGACCTGGCGCGCGGCGCCGCGGCGGAGGGAGGTGCGCTGTCGCCCGCCCATCATCGGTTGTTCCGTGCATGGCTTCTCGGTGGGCATGGCTTCTCGGTGGGCATGGCTTCTCGGTGGGCATGGCTTCTCGGTGGCATCCCCGCCTTCGCCGCGGTGCTCGCGATCATCTGGCCGATGCCGGCCCGCCCCGCGCTCCACCTGCGGTAGCGCGGCTTTGCGCGGGGGGTGCGGATCGCTAGATAGGCGCCAACCCCCGAACGCCGCAGGATCACGCCCGATGGCCGCCTATCAGTATGTCTACGTCATGAAGAACCTCACCAAGGCCTATCCGGGCGGGCGCGAGGTCTTCAAGGGCATCACGCTGTCCTTCCTGCCGGATGCGAAGATCGGCGTGCTCGGCCCGAACGGCGCCGGCAAGTCCACGCTGATGCGCATCATGGCCGGCCAGGATACCGAGTTCGGCGGTGAGGCCTGGGCGGCGGAGGGGGCAAGGGTCGGCTACCTGCCGCAGGAGCCGCATCTCGATGAGGAGAAGACGGTCGGCGAGAACGTGCGCGCCGCCTTCGGCACGCTGGAGGCCGACCTGGAGCGCTTCAACGAGATCAGCGCCGCCTTCGCCGAGGAGATGCCGGAGGAGACGATGAACGAGCTGCTCTCCGAGCAGGCCGACCTGCAGGAGCGCATCGACGCAGCCAATGGCTGGGAGCTCGACCGCACGGTGGACATCGCGCTGGACGCTCTGCGCTGCCCGCCGGCCGAAAGCGCGGTGACGCACCTCTCGGGCGGCGAGCGCCGGCGCGTGGCGCTCTGCCGGCTGCTGCTGGAGAAGCCGGACCTGCTGCTGCTGGACGAGCCGACCAACCACCTGGACGCCGAGAGCGTCGCCTGGCTGGAGAAGACGCTGCGCGAATACCCGGGCGCGGTGCTGATCGTGACCCACGACCGCTACTTCCTGGACAATGTCACGGGCTGGATCCTGGAGGTCGATCGCGGGCGCGGCATCCCCTACCAGGGCAACTACTCCGCCTACCTGGAGCAGAAGCGCAAGCGCCTGAGCCAGGAGGAGCGCGAGGAGACGGCGCGGCAGCGCCAGCTCGCCGAGGAGCAGGCGTGGATCGGGCGCAGCCCCGCCGCCCGCCAGGCCAAGAGCAAGGCCCGCATCCAGGCCTATGAGGAGATGCTGGCGCGCAGCCAGGAACGGGCGCCCGACCCGACCGAGATCGTCATCCCGGTGCCGCCGCGGCTCGGCAACGTCGTCATCACCGCCGAGGAGGTGCGCAAGGGGTACGGCAACCGGCTGCTGATCGACGATCTCTCCTTCAAGCTGCCACCGGGCGGCATCGTCGGCGTCATCGGCCCGAACGGCGCGGGCAAGACCACGCTGTTCCGCATGATCACCGGCGCCGAGCAGCCCGATGCCGGCACCCTGACGGTCGGCGACAGCGTCGTGCTGGGCTACGTGGACCAGAGCCGCGACAGCCTGAACGACGCCCGCACCGTCTGGGAGGAGATCTCGGACGGCATGGACCAGATCACCATCGGCAAGCGCAGCATCGCCAGCCGCGCCTATGTCGCCGCCTTCAACTTCAAGGGCGCCGACCAGCAGAAGCGCGTCGGCATCCTCTCCGGCGGCGAGCGCAACCGGGTGCACCTGGCGAAGATGCTGAAGCGCGAGCACAACGTCATCCTGCTGGACGAGCCGACCAACGACCTCGACGTCGACACGCTGCGCAGCCTTGAGGAGGCGCTGATGGACTTCGCCGGCTGCGCCGTGATCATCAGCCATGACCGCTGGTTCCTGGACCGGCTGGCGACGCATATCCTGGCCTTCGAGGGCGACAGCCATGTCGAGTGGTTCGAGGGCAACTACCAGGCCTACGAGGCCGACAAGCGCCGCCGCCTGGGCGCCGCGTCCGACCAGCCGCACCGCATCAAGTACCGGCCGCTGACGCGGTAGCGGCATGCCCGGGTCGCCTTCTCCCCCCGCCGGCGGGGGGAGCCCGGGAGGGGGGCGGCCCCCAACCCGGCCCTCCCCCGCAGGCGGGAGAGGGAGCAACACACGGCATGCCCTGCACACCCCGCGTACCATCACCACGGCGCGGCTTTCCCTGCTGCCACCGGGGCCGGAGCACCTGCCCGAGCTCATCCGCCTGAAGGCCGACGAACGCGTCTTCGGCCTGATGCTGCACGGCGTGCGCACGCCGGAGCGCACGCGCGAGGAGCTGGAGGACGACATCGAGTTCTGGCGCGTGCGCGGCTACGGCACCTGGTCCGTGTTCGAGCGCGCGACCGGCGACTTCCTCGGCATCGCCGGGCTGATGGAGCGTCCCGATGGCCGCGGCGTGGCGCTGCGCTTCGCGCTCTGGCCGGAATGCCGCGGCCGCGGCTATGCGCGGGAGGCGGCGTCGGCCGCGCTGGAGTTCGGCCATCGCGCCGGCCTCCGGCGCATCATCGCCGTGGCGTGGGTGGAGAACCTCGCCTCTCGTCTGGTGCTGCAGGATATCGGCATGACGGAATGCGATGCCTTCGATCACCGTGACCGGCGCATGCTGGTGTACGAATCGGTGCGCTGATCAGGCCTCGAGGAACCCGACCCGCCGCTCCTCCAGCACCGCGCAGGTCAGCCGCCGGCCGAACACGGCGCCGGTGTCGATGTTGATGCGGTTCTCGTACACCTCGGCCCCATGCCGCACCGGCGTGTGCCCGTGCACCACGACGACGCCATGCGCGCGCTCGCTGCTGAGGAAATCGCCGCGGATGCGCAGCAGGTCGTCCTCGCTCTGCTGGTCCAGCGGCACGCCGGGGCGGATGCCTGCATGCACGAAGAGATAGCCTCCGAGCCGGTGCGTGCGCTTCAGGCCGCGCACGAAATCCTGGTGCCTCGTGGGGATGCGCGCGGCCCAGACTGCCGGCTCGTCCGGGTCGACGCCCCAGCTTGCCAGCGCCTCGCGCCCGCCGGTGTAGAGCCAGTCGGTGATCGCGGCGCGCTCGCCGGCCAGCGCGTCGATCATGGTGCGCTCGTGATTGCCCATCAGGTTCACGCAGGCCAGGCCGGGGATGGGCGAGGCGGCGCCCGTCAGCCGCTCCAGCACGCCGGCGCTGTCGGGCCCCTTGTCCACGTAGTCGCCGATGTGCAGCAGCAGCGGCAGCGCGATGGGGCGCGCCTTCAGGTCCGCCGCGATCATCGCGTGCAGCGAGGCGAGCTTGTCCGTGCAGCCATGGATGTCGCCGATGGCATAGACGCGGCGGCCGGCGGGGATGCGCGCGGGGGCAGGCTCGAACCTCATGCGGCGTCAGTCCAGCCCCGGCACCACGGGCCGCAGATGCGCCCAGGGGCGGGCGCGCTCCAGCGCCGCCGCCACCTGCAGCAGCCGCGCATCCTCGCCGGGCCGCGCGATGAGCTGGATGGCCACGGGCAGCCCGTCCTGCGCCAGGCCGACGGGCAGGGAGACGGCGGGGTTGCCGGTCAGGTTGAAGGGCATGGTGTAGGGATACCAGGCCGCCCGCAGGTTGGGCACCGCCTCGTTGTCGATGGTGATCGGGCCGAAGAAGTCCTGGTCGATCGGCAGCGCGGTGCGCGACAGCGTCGGCATGGCCACGATGTCGGCGTCCGTGAACCAGTCCTGCACGGCGCGGAACAGCGCGGTGCGCTGGAAGATGCCCGCGTAGAGCTCCTGCGCCGAGTAGCTCGCCACGCGGTCCATCTGGCGCACGAAGACGGGGTCCATGATGGCGCGGTGCCGCGCCAGGTGGTGGCCGTACTGCGCCATGCGGTAGCTGCCGTTCACCACGAACCAGACGGCTTCCGGGTTCTCGAAGGGCGCCTCCGTCTCAACCACCGCGGCGCCGGTGCCCGCCAGCGCCGCCAGCGCCTCGCCACAGAGGCGGATCACCTCGGCGGCCACGCGGTCATTGCCGAGGCGCATGCGGAAGGCGATGCGCGTGCCGTCCAGCCGCGCCGGCGCGTTGCGCACCGCCTCCGCGAAGCCGGGTTGCGGGCGGCCGACGGTCAGCGGATCGGCGGGGTGCGGGCCGGCCATGGCGTCCAGCATCAGCGCCGTGTCCAGCACCGTGCGCGTCATCGGCGTGATGGTGGAGATGTTGCCGAAGCCGTCCTGGGCCCATTCCTGAGGCACCACGCCGAGCCCCTGCTTGAACCCCACCAGCCCGTTGCAGGCCGCCGGGATGCGGGTGGAGCCGCCGCCATCGGTCGCCACCGCGATCGCCCCGATCCCCGCCGCCACCGAGGCCGCGGCGCCACCGGAGGAGCCGCCCGGGGTGCGCGTCGCGTTCCAGGGATTGCGCGTGGTGCCGAACAGCGGCGATTCGGTCAGCGGCTTCTGGCCGAACTCCGGCGTCGTGGTCTTGCCGAACAGGATCGCGCCGGCCGCCCGCAGCCGCGCCACCACGGCGGCGTCGTGCTTCGGAACGTGGTCGGCGAAGATGCGCGAGCCCCAGGTGGTTCGCACGCCCTCGGTCGGCACCAGGTCCTTCACGGAAAGCGGCACGCCGTGCAGCGGCGGCAGCGCCTCGCCCCCCATCACGGCCTCCCCGGCCGCGCGGGCCTCTGCCATGGCGCGGTCCGGGCAGAGGGTGACGAAGGCGTTCAGCACGGGCTGCGACCGCTCGGCGCGGTCCAGCGTCGCCCTCATCACGTCAACGGGGGAGACCTGCCGGGTGCGGATGGCAGCGGCGGTTTCGGCGGCGGTGGCCCAGATGGGGTCGAAGTTGGGATCGAACATGCGCCAAGGGTGGGGCAGCCAGGGCGTCTGGCCAAGCCCCCTGCGCTGTGCCACGAATTCAGCCCGGCGACGCCAAGCGGGAGAGGGAACGCATGCTCGAGGTCGAGAATGTCGAGGCGCTGAAGGCCCATGTCGGCAAGCGGCTCGGCAGCAGCGAGTGGCTGACCGTCGATCAGAAGATGATCGACCAGTTCGCCGAGGCAACCGGCGACCACCAGTGGATCCATGTGGACGTGGAGCGCGCGAAGCGCGAGATGCCGGGCGGCAAGACGATCGCGCATGGCTACCTCACGCTGTCCCTGCTGCCCAGGCTGAACCAGGGCATCTTCCGGATCACCAAGCGCAAGCGCGGCGTGAACTACGGCTCGAACAAGGTGCGCTTCACCGCGCCGGTGCCGGCGGGCGCGCGGGTGCGCGGCCACCTCACGCTGAAGGGCATCGAGGCGCTCGGCAATGGCTGCTCCCGCCTCACCATGGAGGCGAGCGTCGAGGTGGAGGGCAACGAACGCCCGGCCCTGGTCGCGGAGACGCTGTCCCTGGTGTACGAGTAGGCCCGGCCAGAGAGGTATCTGGTCTGACTGGATCAGTCAGAGCGGACGATTTCCTCTGGAAACATGATGGATAGAGGAGCTCATCTGCGTCCTGAGCTCATCTGCGTCCTGATGGATCATGCCGTGATCCATCAGGACGAAGGCTGCTTTAGGGGTCGCCTGCATGCGCCGCTTTCTGGCCTTGTCGCTAGCTCTTATGGTGGGTTGCGCGCCTGAACCACCGCCGCGCCCGCAACGCCCGCCGCCTTTCGATCATGCTCGCGCTGACCGATGCGTGCGCGAGCAACTTGACCAACGCTTCACCGACATGGGTGAGGCGATCATGGACCTCTCTACGACCGCTCAACAGACCCTCGCTGAGGAAGCTGTGAACCGCTGTGACTTTCCCGCGGGTCTCGATCGCATCGCAGGATTGCAGCGCGCCGGCTTCGCAGCTAGCTCCATTCGATTCGGCGTCGAGCGGCCGCTCCGCGAGCGGCGCAACGCCGACGCCATCAGAGCGAATATCGAACGCGAGGAACGTAGACGGAGTGAGGTCGACGCGGCGTCGCATCGGTATCTGACGTGTGTCCTCAACGTGGCAAGGGAGCTTGCGCTCACGAGTGATGAGTCTGCACCTGTGATTGTCGATGCTGCACGCGGTTCTTGTCCCGATGAAGCAGCGGCACTGACACGCGCGGATTGGCGGATGAAGGCTGAGCTTGACGCTCAAGCCCGACCAGCATTGATCGCCCGGGTCTTGCGCGCGCGTGGCCCCAGCGGCCGGTGACGGGCGCGCGCCTATTGAGGAGAATGCGGTTGAGCGAAGACGATGGTGCGAGAGCGTTCCGCGTCGACCTTGGCAGCTTGCCAACGCACTTTCCAACGCACCGCCATCCGGCCGAGCTCTGGGAAGCTCTTGGGCGCGCGGTTGGAACCTTCGGGTTTCTTGAGGAGAGCCTGGCAAAGGCGATCTTCGCACTGACCGCAACGCAAAGGTATCGGGAGGCCGAAATCGCAGACGCATTCCGGAAGTGGCTCCCGCTCTTGGAGCACGCGCTTTCTGATCCACTGGGGAACCTCATTGATACCTTTGGCAGTTCGGCGCGTGGCAGGCTCGAAGCGCTCGAGATGGAAGGGCTCATTTGTAACCTCAAGGACGCGGCGAAATTACGAAACGTGCTGTGCCATGCCTCGTGGAACCGTACCCCGGACGATCAAGGTCGATCGGTCCCGTACTTCGTAACAAGGAAGATGGAATGCTTCGATACACCGATCGACGTTCACTTCTTAAACCAGGTCCAGAAGCACACAGCACAGTTAGCCTGCGCAGTGATCGAAACAGTCACGCAGCTGGGGTACCAGTTTCCTGGATCGAACGGCCCGGGGAGATCAATCTGGTAGACTGAGCCCGGCGAGTTCGCCTTGATCACCGGGCTTCCGCCGTGGCGATCGCGTATTTCGCCACCGCCGTCCTGTCCAGCGTGATCCCGAAGCCGGGCCGGTCCGGCACCGCCAGCATGCCGCCCTTCGGCCGCGGCGCATCCGGCAGCAGGTGCGGCCAGAGCGGATCGCGCGCCGGGTCGGCGAAGCACTCTACGCAAATCCCATGTGGGATGGCGGCCAGCATGTGCGCGGCGATCTGCGGCTCCTCGTGATGCGCCATGCGCACATCCACAAGTGCGCAGGCGTCGGCGGCGCGGCGCCATTCGGTGATGCCGCCGGCCTCCGAGGCATCGAAGTTCACGATGTCCACCGCGCCGGCATCCAGCAGGCGCCGCACGCCGCGGGCGCTGTACTCGGACTGGCCGGCGTTGATCGGGATGCGGCAGGCACGCCGGACCTCCGCCATGCCGCGCGCCTCATCATCCCAGCGCACGGGCTCCTCGAACCAGGCGATCGGCAGATGCTCGATGAGGCGGGCGAAGCGGATGGCGTCGGGGATGGACCAGCCGCGATTGGCATCGACGGCGATCATGAATCCCGGGCCGGCGCCATCCACGGCGGCCTTCACCCGTTCCGCGTCCGCGTCGGGCGAGAGGCCGCCGACCTTCACCTTGCACCCGCCCATGCCCCAGAGGCGCAGCGCCTCCATCTCCTTCGCCAGGTCGAGCAGGGTCTTGCCCTCGGCGTAGTAGCCGCCGATGGAGATGATCGGCAGTTCGCTGCGATGGCCGCCGAGAAGCTGGCGCACGGAAAGCCCGGCGCGCTTGCCCAGCAGGTCCCATACGGCGGTATCGACGCAGGCGATCGCCTCCATCGCCAGCTTGCGGTCGCGATTCGGCAGCGTGATCGCGAACATGCGCTGCCACAGGCGCTCATAGGCGATGGCGTCCTGCCCCAGCACAAGCGGCGCGATCTCCTCGATGATGAGGCGCACCAGCTCCGCGCCATGCTCGCGGTTGTCGCCGTTGTACACCTCGGCCGTGAGGCCATCCGCGGTGCGGATGCGCGTGACGATCGCGCAGCGCGTGGTCATGGCATAGACGCTGCCGGCGAATTGCCGCGGCAGCGGGATCTCGATGGCGGTGGCCTCGATGCTGTCGATGGTCATGGCGTGCGGTCTTCTTGAAGCGTTTCCCCGCGCAGCCTAGCCTCGCTGCAGCAGCGGGAGGAAGCCATGAACGAGGTCAGCCTGCGCGAGCGGGTGAAGGAACCGCCCAGCGCCGCCTTGGTGGAGAGCTACTACCGTCCTGCCCTGGAACGCTCGAAGCCGAGCGTCTTCCCGCACGAGATGTGGGCGCACCTGGCGCATGGCCTCATGCTGGAGAAGCAGGGAATCGTGCAGCCCGGGGTGATCCCGCCGATCCTGCGCTGCGTCCTTGATCTCGCGGCGCAAGGCCCGGATTCCGTGCCCGTCGATTACCGGCAGGAGGATCTGTACTCCTACGTCGAGCGCCGCATCGTCGCGGAGCTCGGCCCGGATGTCGGCGGCCGGCTGCATACCGGCCGCAGCCGCAACGACCTGAACGCCACCACCTGGCGCATGCTGCTGCGTGAGCGCGTGCTGGCGGGGCTGGAGGCGCTGTCGGCGCTGCGCGCCCGGCTGCTCGACATGGCGGAGGCGCATGCCGGCACCGTCATGCCCGGCTACACCCATTGGCAGCACGCGCAGCCCGTCACCTTCGGCTACTGGCTGCTGGCCGCGGCCGACGTGCTGGCGCGCGACCACGCCCGCCTCGCGGCCTCGCTGCGCCACACCAACCTCTGCCCGCTCGGCGCCGGGGCGCTGACCACCACCGCCTTCCCGCTGGACCGCATGATGGTCGCGGAACTGCTCGGCTTCGACGCGCCGATGGAGGTGGCCTACGACGCCGTCTCCTCGCATGACGATGCGCTGGAAGCCGTGGGTGCCATGGCCGTGCTGATGACCTTCCTGTCGCGCCTGGCCACCGACCTGATCGCCTGGTCCACCTGGGAATACGGCTTCATCGAGCCCGCGGACCGGCACAGCGCGGTCAGCAGCATCATGCCGCAGAAGAAGAACCCGGCCGCGCTGGAACACGTCCGCGCCGCCGCCGGCATGGTGCAGGGCGCGCTGGCCGCCGCGCTCGGCTGCACCAAGAACACGCCCTTCGCCGACGTGAACGACGCCGTCACCGCGGTGAACGAGCCGGTGCTGGACGCGGCGCTGCGCACCACGCGCGTGCTGGTGCTGATGGAGGAGGTCTTCGCCGGCCTGTCGCTGCGCGCCGACCGCATGGCGGAGGCGGCGCGCCTCGGCTTCGGCAGCGCGACGGAGCTGGCCGACGTGATCGTGCGGGAGGCGGGGCTCTCCTTCCGCATGGCGCACAACGTGGTCGCCGGCGTGGTCAGCGATGCGCTGGAGCGTGGGATCGGCGCCGACGCGATCCGCTCCGCCGACCTCGACCGCTCCGCGCAGGCGCATTTCGGCCAGGCGCTGTGCATCCGGGAGGAGGCCGTGCGCCAGGCCCTCGATCCGGCGGAGAACATCCGCACGCGCACCGTGCAGGGTGGGCCGGCGCCGGCGACCATGGCGGCGATGATCGCCGTGCGCCGCGCCGGACTGGCCGCCGACCAGGATGCCGTGCGCGCCGTGGCGCTGCGGCTGGAGCAGGCGCGGACGGACTGCTTCGCGGCGGCGCGCCGCCGGGTGGCCGCGAATTCACCCTGACGGCACGGCTCCGACACGGCGGCGCCGCCATTGTGACACACCGGATGCCGATCCTGCCGGTGACCCAAAGGAGGTCGCCATGCCCATCACCCGCTTCGCCCTGATCGCCGCCACGCTGGGCGCCGCCGCCCTGCTCCCCGCCGTCGCCGAGGCGCGCGAGCCGCACCAAGGCGGCGGCCATCGCGGAGGCGGTGCGCACTGGGGCGGCGGCCATCATGGTGGCGGTGCGCACGGGAGCGGCGGCCATCGGGGCGGCCGCCATTGGGGCGGCGGCCATCGCGGCGGCTACCATGCCGCGCCGGCATATCGCGGCGGCTACCACGCCGCGCCGGCATATCGCGGCGGCTACCATGGTGGCGGCTGGGGCTATCGCGCACCGGGCCATGGCTGGGGCTACGCCGCGCCGCGCGTCGGCATCTATGTCGCGCCGCCGCTCTTCGCTGCGCCGTCGGCCTATGGCTATGTGCCGCCGCCGGTGCCCTACGGCTATGCCGCGCCGTCCTTCGATGGCGGCATGCCGCCATCCTACGACCCCGGCCAGCCAGGCTACGCACCATCCTACGACCCCGGCCAGCCGGGCTACGCGCCGCCCTATGCCGCCGCGCCGCAAGGCTACGCGCCCCAGGGCTACGCAGCGCCGGCCGACCCCTATGCCGCCAGCATCGCCACCGGCGGCGCGAAGTGGTGAGCGCTACTCCAGCCTGATTCCGGCGCGGCCGATCACGTCGCCCCAGCGCGCCACCTCGGCGTGCAGCAGCGCGGCGGCGTCGGCGGGCGTGCCGCCGCCGGGGTCGAACCCCGCCTCCTCCACGCGCCGGCGCAGCGCGGCATCGCCCAGCGCCGCGTTCAGCGCCTCGGCCCAGCGCCGCGTCGCCGCGTCGGGCAGGCCGGCGGGGCCGAACAGCATGTACCACAGCGTGATGTCGTAGCCGGCGATGCCGGCCTCGATCATCGTCGGCGCCTCGGGCAGGCGGGGCGAGCGGCTGGCCGGCGTCACCGCCAGGCCACGCAGCCGCCCGTCGCGGATCTGGCCGAGCACGCTGGGCAGCGTGTCCACGTTCACGTCCACCACGCCGGCGGCGAGATCGCTCACCACCTGGCCGCTGCCGCGATAGGGTACGTGCACCATCTCGATGCCGGTGGCCTGCATGAGCAGCACGCCGGCCAGGTGCTGGGCGCTGCCGACGCCGTTGCTGGCGAAGTTCAGTCGCCGCTGGCTGGCGTGCGCATGCGCCACGAACCCCGCCATGTCCCGCGCCGGCGACGTGGCGGGCACGGTCACCACCATCGGCACCGTCGCCGCCAGCAGGATCGGCGTGACGTCGCGCAGCGGATCGAAGGGCGGCGGCCGCATCGCCAGCGGTGCCTGGCAGTGGTTGCTCAAGGTGCCGAGGTTCACCACGTGCCCATCCGGCCGGGCCCGCACCATATCGCGGCGGCGGCGATGGTGCCGGCGCCGCCGGTGCGGTTCTCCACCGCCACCGGCTGGCCGAACTGCTCCGAGAGCCTTGGTGCCAGAAGCCGCGCCAGGATGTCCGTGCCGCCGCCGGGCGCGAAGCCGACGAGCAGCGTGATGGGCCGGTCCGGGAAGGCGGCGCCGCCGTCCTGCGCGCGCGCCAGCGCGGGCGCCGCCAGCAGCGGGAGCAGCAGGGCGCGGCGCAGCACGCTCAACCCCCCGGCGCCGGCAGGATCATCCCGCGGCACTCGCCGAAGCCGATGGAGACGCAGCCCTCCCGGCGGGCATGCGCGCGGAAGATCACCTCGTCGCCATCGGCCAGGTAGGCGCGCGCCTCGCCCGAGGGCAGCATCACCGGGTTGCGGCCGCCCTCGGTGATCTCCAGCAGCGCGCCATACCCCGTCGCCTCCGGCGCGGAGATGGTGCCGCTGCCGAACAGGTCGCCCGGGTGCAGGTCGCAGCCGCCCGCCGTGTGATGCGCCACCATCTGCGCCACCGTCCAGTAGAGGTGCCGCGCATTGCCGTGGCTCAGCCGGTAGGGCCGCCGCCCCTGCTCGCGCATCGCACGCGTGAGGATGAACACCTCCAGCCCGATGTCGAGCCCGCCCTCGGCCTGGTCGCGCGCATCCAGCAGGTAGTCCATCGGCGGCGGATCGCCCTCCGGCCGCGGCGGCTGGGCGATGCGGAAGGGCGCCAGCGCCTCGGGCGTGACGACCCAGGGACTGACGGTCGTGTGGAAATTCTTCGCCAGGAAGGGACCGAGCGGCTGGTATTCCCAGGCCTGGATGTCGCGCGCCGACCAGTCGTTCAGCAGGCAGAAGCCGGCGATGTGCTCGGCCGCGCGGCCGATCGGGATCGGCTCGCCCAGCGCGTTGCCCGGGCCGATCCAGAGGCCGAGCTCCATCTCGTAGTCGAGGTTGCGGCAGGGGCCGAAGCTCGGCGCCGGATCGGTGGGCGGCTTGCGCTGGCCGCGCGGCCGCCGCACCGGCTGGCCGGAGACGCGCACCGAGGAGGCGCGGCCGTGATAGGCGACGGGGACGTATTTGTAGTTCGGCAGCAGCGGGGTCTCGGGCCGGAACTGCCGCCCCGTGTTGGTGGCGTGGTGGATGCCGGCGAAGAAATCGGTGTAGTCGCCGATCCGCGCCGGCAGGTGCAGCGTGCAGGACGCGGCCTCGTGCAGCAGCACTTCCAGCCGCGCGCGGGCGGCGGCGCCCTCGCGCTTCACCATGCCCTCGGCGAGCAGCGCCGAGAGCGCGGCGCGCAGCGCCCGGCGCGGCCCGGCGCCGAGCGCAAACAGCGGGTTCAGCGTGGCGCCGGCGGCGGCCTCCGCCGCGCGCAGGGCATCGCCCTCCAGCAGCGGTGCCGCCGCCGTCAGGTCGAGGATCATGTCGCCGATCGCGACCCCGCCGCGCGGCGACCCGCCGCCGGGGGGCGAGAAGATGCCGAGCGGCAGGTTCTGGATCGGGAAATCCGCGTGCCCGTTGGCGGTCTCCACCCAGCTGCGCAGCGCCAGGTCGTGGGTCGGGTCCGGCATGGTCAGCGCGTGCCCCGGAAGCTCTTGGGGATGCCGTCCCAGCAGTGGTCGTAGCCGGGTTGCAGCTGCGGGCACTCCATGGCGAAGCGGGTGGGGCGGATCACCTGGCTTGTCTCGAACATGAAGGCGAGCGTGCCGCCGATCCGGTGCGGCACGAGTTCGGCCGCGATCGCCCGCTCCGTCGTCGCCGCGTCCGGCCCGTGCGCGCTCATGCGCGGATGCAGCGAGACGCCGCCGGGCAGGAAGCCCTCCGCCTTCGCGTCATAGACGCCGTGCACCAGCCCCATGCACTCGTTCATCACGTTGCGGTGGAACCACGGCGGGCGGAAGGTGTCCTCGGCCACCATCCAGCGCGGCGGGAAGATGACGAAATCCATGTTGGCGACGCCGGGCGTGGGCGTCGGACTGGTCAGCACGGTGAAGATGCTCGGGTCCGGGTGGTCGTAGCTGACGGTGTTGATCGTGTTGAAGCGCGCCGTGTCGTACTTGCAGGGCGCGTTGTTGCCGTGCCAGGCCACCACGTCCAGCGGCGAGTGGTCGAGCGTCGTTGCCCAGAGGGTGCCGCCGTATTTCTGCACGAGTTCGGTGGGCTCATCGCGGTCCTCGAACCAGGCGGCGGGGGTCAGGAAGTCGCGCGGGTTGGCCAGGCCATTGGCGCCGATCGGGCCGAGGTCGGGGATGCGCAGCGCCGCGCCGTGGTTCTCCGCGACATAGCCGCGGGAGGCGCCGTCCGGCAGCTCCACGCGGATCTTCATGCCGCAGGGGATCACGGCGATCTCGCCCGGCGCCACGCGCAGCCTTCCGCACTCGGTGGCAAGGTCGATGCGCCCCTGCTGGGGCACCAGCAGCATCTCGCCATCGGCGTTCATGAAGACCCGCTGCATGGAGCGGTTGGCGCGCCAGACATGGATGGTCACGCCGGCGGGCGAATCGGGCGGGGCATTGGCGCCGATGGTGGCGAGGCCGGCGACGAAGTCCGTGGGCTCCTCCGGGATGGGCAGCGGGTCCCAGCGCAGCCGGTTCGGGTTCGGCGGTGCCAGCGGGCCGCAGAGGGGGCCGGCATCGATGGGGCGGAACGCGTGGTGCGCCGCGCTGGGGCGGATGCGGTAGAGCCAGGTGCGGCGCGCCTCGTGCCGTGGCACGGTGAAGGCGGTGCCGGAGAATTGCTCCGCATAGAGGCCGTAGGGCACCCGCTGGGGGCTGTTCATGCCGATGGGCAGGGCGCCGGGCAGGGCCTCGGTGGCGAACTCGTTGCCGAAGCCGGACATCATGCCGGCCTCCACGCCCGCCTCGGCGGGGCGGGTGATGAGGGTCATGGCGAACTCCCAGTGCCTTGAGCCGGCCTTGCGCCGGCAGGTTGGGGGAGATTGGCGGAGCCGATGGCCCCATGGCCAGCCCAATCGAACTCCCCTGGATGCGGGATGCCGACCTTCCGGCATCGCACTAAGCTCACACCGGATGGCAAGGGTTCGGCGGACATGCGCAACGTGCATCTCGAGGTCGGCAACAAGGAGATCGGCACGGCGAAGACCTGGGCCTATCCGAACGGCACGGCACTCGGCGTGTTCACCCTGCCGACCTACGAGCTGACGGTGCGTGGCACGAACGGCAAGGGCGGCTCGGTGATAAAGACCTTCGAGGTTTTCCGCTTCGGCCTGCTGTGCAAGGACCCGGCGTCAGGCGCGAGCGTGGTCGGGCTCGCCAATGCGCAGAGCCACATCATCAAGGCGTGGCTGCCCCATTACCGGGTCCATTCCGCGCCGTCGCGCGAGGACGGGGCGTGGCAGGTCTACGACAATTTCCTGATCCATGATGGGCCGGACGACACCCAGGACAAGGTCTCGCCCTATGCGTCGATCGGGTGCATCGAACTCTGCGGCCCGCGGCAATTCATCGCCTTCAACGACCTGATCATCGAGCTGTCCGGACCGAGCGCGGCAAAGCGGGCGGACCAGCTCGCCGAGGTCGGCCGGTCGAAGACCATCGAGATCAGGTACCTGCCTGCGAAACGGCCAAAGGCAAGTCCGGGCTGACCCCGGCGCCCCGGATCACCGGACGCGCGCCAGCAGGCGCTTGGCGCGTTCCACCACCGGGATATCGACCATCGCACCCTCGAAGGCGACGGCGGCCTTGCCCTCCGCCACTGCGGCATCGAAGGCGGCGATCAGGCGGCGGGCGCGGTCCGCCTCCTCCGCGCTGACGCCGTACTCCTCGTTCACGATGGGCACCTGGGTCGGGTGGATGCAGGCGGCGACGGCGAAGCCGAGGCGGCGGGAACGGCGCAGCCCGGCGCGATAGGCCTCCAGGTCGGAGAAGTCGGCGAAGGCCCCGATCGAGCCCATGGGCAGGATCCTCGCGGCCCGGCACGCGGTCACCAGCGACATGCCGTAGTGGTAGAGCATGTCGGCGCCGGGCTGCGCCTCGATCTCCATGGCCAGGTCCTCGACGCCGACGCCCATGGCCGCCATGCGCGGATCGGCGGCCGCGATGGCATGCAGGTGGGGGATGGCGTCCGGCGTCTCCACCAGCGCGATCAGGCGCGTGCTGCCGATGGCCATGCCCATGGCGGCCTCGCGCACCGCGACGACCTCGCTCAGCAGGCGCACATGTTCCGGCCCCATCACCTTCGGCAGCATCAGCGCCGCCACCCGCGGCATGACGGCCGCCGCGATGTCCGGGATGCACAGCTCCAGCGGCCGGTTCACCCGCACGATCACGTCCGCGCCGGCCTGGCCGACCGTCTCGGCCGCGCGTGCCAGCGCGTCGCGCGCGGCCTGCTTCTCGGCGGCGGGGATGGAATCCTCGAGGTCGAGGATGATTCCGTCGGCGCCGCGGGTATGCGCGCGCTCGACGAAGCGCTGGCCCGTGGCCGGGACGAACATCAGCGAGCGCCAGGCGGGCAGGGGAAGGGCGGGCATCACGTATTCTCCTCGGCGGCGCCGCAGGCCAGCATCGCCTCGATCGCGGCGTCGTCGAAGCCGAGTTCCGCCAGGATCGCCCGCGTCTGCTGGCCGAGGCGCGGAGCGGGCAGGGTTTCCGCGCGCATGCCGCCACGGAAGGTCACCGGCGTGCGGGTGCGGCGGATGCGCCCCTCGGTGGGGTGCTCGTCGAAATGCCAGAAGCCCACATCCTGCAGGTGCGGATCGTTCAGCAGGTCGTCGATCGAATTGTACCCGGCGGCGGGCACGTCGGCGGCGGCGAAGATCTCCAGCCACTCCGCGGTGGTCCTCTGCGTGAGCGCTTCCACCTGCACCTTGAAGTAGTCGGCCGCGTTGACGGTGCGGGAGATGTTGGACACGAAGCGCGGATCGGTCTTCAGCTCCGGCCGGCCGACGGCGTCGAAGAAGGCGAAGGCCTGGCGGTTGTTGTTGGGACGGACGGTGATGTAGCCGTCCCGCGTCGGCAGCGGGCGGTAGTCGGGCGAGAGCAGGCGGCCATCGCCGGTCGGCCCCTCCGGCGGGTCGAAGGTGGCGGCGCCGAGATGCTCGCTCATCACGAAGCTCGCCATGCTCTCGAACATCGGCACCTCGATGCTCTCGCCGATGCCGGTCCGCTCGCGCCGGAACAGCGCGAAGCCGATCGCCTGGGCGGCGACCAGGCCGGTGATGTGGTCGGTCATCACCATGGGCACGAAGCGCGGCTCGCCGATGGCGCGCTGGAAGGTGCCGGCGACGCCGGAGAGCGACTGGATGACCGGGTCGTAGGCGGGGCGGTTGGCGTAGCGGCCATCCGTTCCGAAGGCGACGATGCCGCAATGGATCAGCCGCCTGTTGATCGCGCTCAGGCTCTCCCAATCCAGCCCGGCGCGGGCCAGCGCCGCGGGGCGGACGTTGGAAACGAAGACGTCGGCATCGGCGACCAGCCGCCGCATCGCCTCCATCCCCGCATCCTGCTTGATGTCGAGGACGATGGAGCGCTTGTTGCGGTTGAAGTTGATGAACTTGCCCGACATCGCCGGCGAGCGGCTGCCGGCGGCGAGGTGGCGCAGGATGTCGCCGCCGCCCGGCGCCTCCACCTTGGTCACCTCCGCGCCCTGGTCGGCCAGCGTCCGCGTGCAGATCGGCCCCACCACCACCGTGGTGAGGTCGATGACCTTCACGCCTTCAAGGGGGCCACCCGTCATGCCGCGGCGAACCGGCACTCGGCCTCGCCGCAGAGCCAGCCATCCCGGTCCTGCACCCAGGCGTGCACGCGGCCCTCGGCGTCGGGCGCATGGCCGCAGAAGGTCACGGTGTCGCCGACCGAGATCGGCCGCGTCAGCCGCGCGGTGAAGGCCGAGAGCCGCCCGCTGGTGTTCCTCACGGCGGCATCCAGCAGCAGCTGCATGGTCAGGCCGCCATTCTGCACCGTGGCGGGGTAGCCTTCCTCGCCCCGCGCGTAGTCGGCGTCGTAGTGGATGCGGTGCGCGTTCCAGGTGATGGCGGAATAGCGGAACACCAGCGGCGAGGAGAGGTGCTTCGGCACGCTCCAGGCCGCGTCCTTCGGGGCCGCCACCGGCGCGCCGGTGGCGCTCTTCTCGCCCGGCTTCACCGCCTCGCGGTAGATCGCATCGAAGCTCTCGGTGGCGATCAGCTCGCTGCCGCGGCGGATGGTGTGGCGCATGGTCAGCACCGTGATGAAGCCGGTGCGCGCCTGCTTCGGCACGATCGCCTCCACCTCCGCCGTGCGCGTGGCGGTATCGCCGACGCGCAAGCTGCCCGGCATCTCCACCCGGCGCCCTGCGCCCATGCGCCGCGGCAGCGGGATGGGCGGCAGGATCACGCCGGGCCTGGGGTGGCCATCCGGGCCGATGTCGCTCTGCCGCGTCGGGTCGCAGAAGAACATGCTGAACCAGTGCGGCGGCAGCGCGTCGCCGCGGCGGAAGCCGTCCATGTCGACGTCCAGCATGCCGGCGATGCGGCGCACCGCGCCCAGGGTGATCTCCTCCTCCACCGTGCGGGTGCGGCCCACCCAGGATTGCAGCTCGGCGCTGAGGGTCGGGGACATGGGCGGGCTCCTACTCGGCGACGAGGTTCAGGCGGCGGATCAGCCCGCCCCAGCGGGCGCTGTCGGTGCGGATGCGCCCGGCGAATTCCTCGGGCGTGTTGGGCTCGGCAGGGTCGGCGCCGACACGGGCGAAGGCGGCGCGCACGGCCTCGTCGCGCAGCGCCTCGTTCATGGCCGCGTTGAGGCGCCGCACCGCCGCCTCCGGCGTGCCGCGCGGCACGGCCAGGCCGAAATACGCGTCCGCCTCGAAGCCCGGGATGGTCTCGGCCACCGCCGGCACATCGGGCCAGTTGGGCCGGCGCCGCGGCGTGGTGACGGCGACGGGCCGCACGCCGGCGGTGCCGCGGATCGCCTCGGCCTCGGGGATGCCCATGGCGCGGGCGTGCACGCGCCCGGCCAGCAGGTCGGCCATCGCCTGGGTGGTCTGGCGGTAGGCCACGTGCACCATGTCGAGGCCGAGCCGCGCGCCGACATCCTCCATGATCAGGTGGGTGATCGCGCCGACGCCGGCCGAGGCATAGTTGAACCTCCCCGGGTTGGCGCGGATCCAGGCGACGATCTCGGGGAAGCCGGCGCCGGGGATGGAGTTGTGCACGATGAGCATGTTGGCCGTGGTGCAGAACATCCCCACGGGGATGAAGTCGCGCTGCCCGTCATAGCCGACGCCGCGGTAGAGCAGCGCGTTCAGCCCGCCGATGGTGCCCGAGCCGGCGACCAGCACCGTGTAGCCGTCGGGGGTGGCGCGCGCGACGGTCTCGGCGGCGAGGTTGCCGTTGCCGCCGGGTCGGTTGTCCGGGATCATCGCCTGGCCGAGCTTCGCGCCCAGCGCCTCCGCCGCGACACGGGAGACGATGTCGGTCTGGCCGCCGCCGCCGAAGGTGATGATCAGGCGCAGCGGGCGCTCCGGCCAGGCGGCCTGTGCGCACGCCCCGCGCGGCATGGCGAGCAGGGGCGCGGCCGCGGCGGCGCCCAGCAGAAGGGCGCGGCGGCCTGCGTTCGCTTCCTCCGTCATGGCGGGAAGCTTAGGCGCGCTGCGGGGGCCACGCCAGCCACGCGCAGGCCGGGCATGCGATGCCGTCATTTGCGTCGCGGCCGCGATCCGGGATCATGGCGTGGGCACTGAGCCGCCGCCGGACGGCGGGGCGGCGCGGGAGGGCAGCGGGCGTGGAACGACAGTATGGCTGGGTCATCGTCGCCGTCGGCGCGCTGATGGGCTGCGTCGGCATGGGCGCGATGTTCTCGCTCGCCGTCTTCCTCGATCCGATCGCGGCGGACACGGGCTGGTCGCGCGCCGGCATCTCGGCCTCGATGACGGTGGCCTTCCTCGCCATGGGGGCCGGCGCCTTCTTCTGGGGCGCGGTGAGCGACCGCCACGGCCCACGGATCGTCGGCATCGCCGGCGCGCTGCTGCTCGGCATCGGGCTGGTGCTGGCCAGCCGTGCGACCAGCCTGCTCGGCTTCCAGCTTGCCTACGGCCTGTTCCTGGGGCTTGCGGTGGGCGCCTTCTTCGCGCCGATGATGGCCACCGCGAGCGCCTGGTTCGACCGCCACCGCGCGCTCGCCGTCTCGCTGGTCTCGGCCGGCCTCGGCATGGCGCCGCTGACCGTGGCGCCCTTCGCGCAATGGCTGCTGACTGGGCATGACTGGCGAGGCGCGCAGCTGGTGATCGGGCTGGTGGCGCTGGCGATCCTGCTGCCGGCCGCGCTGCTGCTGCGCCGCCCGCCGATGCTCGCCCTCGCCGCCGCGCCGGGTGCCGCCGCCACGCCGGGCGCGGGCCTCACCGCGCACCAGGCGTTGCGCACGCGGCAATTCGTGGTGCTCGCGGTCACCTTCCTCGCCTGCTGCCTGGCGCATTCCGGGCCGATCTTCCATGTGGTGAGCTACGCGGTCTATTGCGGCGTGCCGGCAATGGCCGCGGTCAGCGTCTATGGGCTGCAGGGCCTGGCCGGGCTGGGCGGTCGGCTGCTGCTGGGGGTGCTGGCGGACCGGCACGGCGCCAAGCCCGTGCTGATCGGCGGGCTGCTGCTGCAGGCGCTGGCGATCGGCGGTTTCCTGGTCACGCGCAGCCTCAATGAGCTCTACGTCGTCGCGGCGGTATTCGGCCTCGCCTATGGCGGCGTGATGCCGCTCTATGCGGTGCTGGCGCGCGAGTATTTCGGCCCGCGCATCATGGGCACGGTGTTCGGCGCCGCGACCATGGTCTCCTCGCTCGGCATGGCGGCGGGGCCGGCGGTCGGCGGCTGGATCTTCGACCGCTTCGGCAGCTATGCCGGGCTGCACCTCAGCTCGCTCGCGATCGGGCTGGGGGCGGTCGCGATCGCCTTCACCTTTCCGCCCGTGCCGAGGGTGCGGCGAGTGGTGCCTGCGTAGGATGCGGGGGGCGGAGCGAACTCCTCCCCCCGCGCCCCCCACCCCCTTTTTCTGCTTTTTGGCGCGTGCTGGCGGCGTTGGCCGGTGACTGCGTCCCCGCCGGTGCGCGCGGCATGTGGACCGACAGAAAAAGGCGGGTTTTGGGGGTCCGGGGGAAAGGGAGTTCCCTCCCTTCCCCCAGGGCATCAGCACGGGCCGACATCCTTCAGCGCCCCCATGATGCGTTCGACGTCGGCGCTGCCGTTGTAGCCGTGGAAGCTGAAGCGCACGCGGCCCCGGCCGTTCCAGGCCCAGACGCCGTGCGCGTGCAGCGCCGCAGACAGCGCCGCGGCCCGCGGATGCGCGATGCAGATGCTGGCACCGTGCCGCGCCGGGTCGGCAGGCGTGGTGCTGGCGATCCCCGCCGCCGCCAGGCGCGCCAGCAGCGCCGCGGTCAGGCCCTGCACGTGGCGCGCGACCGCCGCCGCCTCGAAGCCGCCGAGGTAGTCCAGCGCGCCGTCGAGCACATAGAGCGCGGCATGCGCGGGGTTGCCGCGGGCGAAGCGCATCGCATCCGGCAGCAGCGCCACCGCGCCGCCTTGCCAGTCCGGCCGCGCGGTGCCGCCGGCCAGGGAGTGCCAGCCCGCCGTGGCCGGCATCCAGTGCGGCTGGCGCGCGCGGTTCCAGCAGGCCACGGCCGTGCCGGTCATCCCCAGCAGCCACTTGTAGGTCGCGGCGAAGGCGAAGTCGGCGAGGTGCGGGCGGATCGGCAGCCAGCCCGCCGCCTGGGTGTGGTCCACCACCAGCAGCGCGCCGGCGCGGTCCGCCGCCGCGCGCAGCGGCGCGAGGTCGAAGCGTTCGCCGGTGAGGTAGGAGACGTGGGAGACGCCGATCATCCGCGTGCGCGCATCCACCGCCGCCGCCACGGCGTCCGGGTCGCCCATGCGGGCGAAGCGGATGGCGATGCGGGGATGCCGCTGCAGCGCGGCCGGCGCCACGACGGAGGGGTATTCATCGGGATCGACGACCAGGTTGTCGCCCTCCCGCCAGTCGATGCTCTCGACGACGAGCGAGACGCCCTCGGCGACGCTGGCGCAGACGCCGATATCCTCGCGTGCGACGTCCCAGGCGGCCGCAACGCGGTCGCGGGCGCGCGCCAGCACGGCCTCCTGCGCGGCGCGGCCCGGCTCGCCCAGGCTCTTGTCGCGCGCATAGGCCGCCAGCGCGGCGTCGTGGCGGTGCAGGAAGGGCGTCTCGCCGCCGGCGCAGACATGCGCGACGCCGGCGGGGATGCGGAAATCGGCGGGATCGAAGAGCGGGTCCATGCTACCTCGCGGCCGGCTGCAGCATAAGGGCGAATTGCGGGACGTAGGTGGTCAGGAACAGCACCGCCAGCATCACCAGGATCTGCGGCCAGATGGCGCGGCTGATGCGCGCGAGCGACAGCCCGCTGATCGCCATGCCGATGAACAGGCAGTAGCCGATCGGCGGCGCCGCCATGCCGATGGCGACGTTGGTCACGATGATCGCGCCGAAGTGGATCGGGTCCACGCCGAAGCGGTTCGCGATGGCGATCAGCATCGGCCCGAGGATCACCACGATCGCCAGCTCGTCCATCACCGCCGCCAGCAGGAAGAAGGCGATGTTCAGGGTCGCCAGAGCGATCCACCGCTCCTGGATGTTCTCCGCCATCCAGGCGGCGAAGCGGGTGGCGATCCCCTCCTGCGCCACCAGGATGCCGAAGCCGGTGGAGACGGCGATGATGGCGCAGACGATGGCGCTGGTCTTCATCGCCTCGGCGAAGATGCCGGGCAGGCCGCGCCAGGTGAGCTGGCGTTCCACGAACAGCCCGATGATCAGCGCGTAGAGGCAGGAGATCGCGGCGGCCTCGGTCGGCGTGAAGACGCCGCCATAGATGCCGCCCAGCACGATGGCCGGCGACAGCAGCGCCCACTTGCCGCGGTGGAAGGCGGACCAGGTCTCGGCCAGCGTCGCGCGCGGCAGCTTCGGCACGCGGTTGCGCTTCGCGTGCACCCAGCATACCACCAGCAGCCCCGCCGCCAGCGCCAGCCCCGGCACGATGCCCGAGAGGAACAGCCGGCCGATCGACTGCTCCGCCACGATGCCCCAGATGACGAAGGCGATGGAGGGCGGGATCAGCGGCCCCAGCACGCCGGCACTCACCGCGATGGAGGCGGCGAAGGCGCGGTCGTAGCCGGCCCGCGCCATGGCCGGGATCAGGATGGAGCCGATCGCGGCCGTGGTCGCCGGCGCGCTGCCCGAGATCGCCGAGAAGATCAGCGCCGAGAGCACCGCCACCATCGCCAGCCCGCCGGTGCGGTGGCGCACCAGCGTGCCGGCGAAGTCCACCAGCCGCTGCGACAGCCCGCCCGCCGTCATCAGCCCGCCCGCCAGCATGAACAGCGGGATCGCCAGCAGGGAGAAGGACTGCGCGCCGCTGAGCACGGACTGCGCCAGGAAGGCCGGCTCGATGTCGGCCACCAGCAGCGCCGCGGTGACGCAGAGCGCGATGGCGATGGCGAAGGGAAAGCCGATCGCCACCAGCCCGGCGAATCCCGCCGTGAGGCAGAGCGTAATGGCCGTCACGCCGCGGGATTCCCCTGCGGCGGTGGCGGCAGCGCGCCGCCGGGTCGGATCGCGCGCTCCAGCCCGAACAGCGCCATCAGCGCGCCGGCGACCGGCGCCATCGCGTTCAGGACCTCGATCGGGTAGCCGATCGCCGCGGAGACCGAGCCGGCGGTGATGTCGTAGAACCGCACCCCGGACCAGGCGAGGAAGCCGCCGAGCGCCGCGGTGACCAGATCGGTCGCCCGCTCCGCCCAGATGCGGGCGCCGCGCGGCAGCGCCTCCGGCAGCAGGGCCAGGCGCACGTGCCAGCCCTCCCGCACCCCCAGCGCCAGCCCGCCCATCACCGTCCAGGAGAACATCAGCACCGCCAGCTCCTCCGACCAGATGGAGGGCGAGGCGAAGACATAGCGCACCAGCACCTGCCAGCAGAGCGCCGCCAGCATCAGCGCCGCGACGACGACGATGCTGGCCCGCGTCAGCGCCGCCGCGACGCGCGCGACCGCGCCGAGCGCATGCGTCACTGCACCGCCGCCAGCGCGTCGCGGACGATGTCGGCGCCGATCTGGCCGCGGAAGCTCTCGTACATCGGCAGCACGCCGCGGCGCCAGGCTGCCTTGTCCGCCACCTCGTTGAGCTGCATGCGGCCCGCCAGGCTCTGGCGGAATTGCGCCTGCAGGCGGCCATTGGTCGCGCGCTGCTCGGCGGTGGCCTCGCGCCCGGCCTCGATGGCCGCGGCCTTCACCTCGGCGGGCAGGCGGTCGAAGCTGCGCCTGCTGACGAGCAGCGCGATCATCGAGTAGATGTGGCCGGTCAGCGAGAGGAACTTGGTGATCTCGTAGAGCTTGTTCTGGTCGATGACGCCGAGCGGCACCTCCAGCCCGTCCACCGCGCCCTGCTGCACGGCGGTGAAGGTCTCGGCCCAGGCCATGGGCACCGCGGTGCCGCCCAGGCTGCGGTACATCTCCACGTAGATCGGGCTCTGCAGCACGCGGAACTTGATGCCACGCAGGTCCTCCGGCCGCGCCACGGGCCTGACGTTGTTGATCATGTGGCGGAAGCCGCCCTCCATGAAGCCGAGTGCCAGGATCCCCCGCCCCTCCAGGCGCTGCCGCAGCTGCGCCCCCACCGGTCCGTCCAGCACGCGGTGCGCCTGCGCCTCCTCGGCATAGAGGAAGGGCATGTCGTTGACCTGGAAGGCGGGCTCGATCTGGGCGACGACCGCGTTGGTGATGACGCCCATGTCCACGGTGCCGAGGCGCATGCCGTCCACCAGCGGCCGCTCGTCGCCGATGGCGCGGTTGGGAAAGAGCTGCACCTCCACCCGGTCGGCACCGACACGCCGTTCCAGCGCGGCCTTGAAGCCGCGCATGCCGACCGCGTAGGGGTCCTGCGCGCCCTCGCCGCTGGTGGTGCCGAGGCGCAGCACGATCTTCTGCTGCGCGCGCGCCACCGCCGGCGCGGCCAGCATGACGGCGGCGCCGGCGAACGCCGCGCGGCGCGAGAGAGGGCTGGTCATGGTCCGTATCCTTCCCGAGGCCCGGGATCATAGGCGCGGCGGGATGCGCGGCAAGCCGCGCGGGCTTGCGTCACGCACGGCGCCTGCGCATGGTCCGTGCGACCGCCGCACCCCGAGGACGTCGCCATGCCGCCGACCGTCGCCGTCATCGCCCAGGGCGCCATGGGGGCCGGCGTCGGCCGGCGCCTGACCGGGCGCGGCGTGACCGTGCTCACCTCCCTCGCCGGCCGCAGCGCGCGCAGCGCCGAACGTGCCGCCGCCGCGGGCATGCGTGCCGTGACCGATGCGGAAATCGCCGGGGCGGACATCATCCTCTCCATCATCCCGCCGGCCGAGGCCCGCGCGCTGGCCGAACGCCTGGCGCCGCACCTCGCCGCCGTGGCGCGCAAGCCGCTCTACGTCGATTGCAACGCCATCAGCCCGGGCACGGCGCGCGCGGTGGCGGCGGCGATCACGGCGACCGGCGCCCGCTTCGCCGATGGCGGCATCATCGGCGGGCCACCGCGCCAGGAGGATGGCTACACCCCCGTCCTCTACACCTCGGGCGAGCATGCGGAAGCGGTGCTGGCGCTGGCCGAACACGGCCTGGATGTGCGGGTCACGCCGGGCCCGGTCGGCGCCGCCTCGGCGTTGAAGATGTGCTATGCCGGCATCACCAAGGGGCTGGTCGCGCTTGCCAGCGCCATGGCCCTGGCCGCGACGCGCGCCGGCGCGGCGGAAGGCTTCTTCCGTGAGCTGGAGCGCAGCCAGCCGGAATTGCTCGCCTGGTTCCAGCGCATGGTGCCGCCGAGCTACGACAAGGCCTATCGCTGGAACGGCGAGATGGAGGAGATCGCCGACACCATCGGCGACGCGGGCGGCGAGGCCGCCGGCATCTACCAGGCGATCGCGCGCTTCTATACCGGGATGGCCGCCGACCATGCCGGGCCACGGCGCGACACGGCGGCGATCTCCGCCTTCCTGGCGACACCGCCGCAGGCATGACCCTGGGCTGCGGCGCCCATGACCCCCTGCCGCGCTGGCGGGACGCACCGCCGCAAGCCGGGCGAGCATGGTTGGAGTCCTGGCCGGCCAGGAGCATGCGGCTGTGGGGGCGCCGCGTGCCGCGGCTGGTCAGGCTGCCAGCACGCGGTCCCGCGGCAGGGTCAGCCAGGCCCGGGCGCCGACGCCCTGCAGTGCCTCGATGCGCAGGCTGCCGCCATGTGCCTCCAGCAGCGCGCGCGCCACCGCCAGCCCGAAGCCGAGTCCCCGCGTCCGCTCCGCCGCCGGCGCCACGGCGGCGTCCGGTGCGATGTCCGCGGCGCCGATGCCGGCGCCCTCGTCCTCGATGATGATGGCGAGGCTGTCCGGCGTGACAACCGGGCGGATGCCGATCCAGTCGCCGTCGCGGGTCAGGCGCGCCGCCCGGGCCAGCACCTGTTCCAGCGCGCCGCGCAGCGCCCGGGCATCGGCGCTGAGCGTGATCGCCGCGCAATCCGGCGCCAGCCGCCAGTCCCGCCGCGAGGGGCCGAGCTGCGCCGCGGTCGCCGCCACGGCGTCCTCGATCACCGGCAGCAGGGGCAGGGCCTGGGCGTGCAGCACGCGCAGCCCGCCCTGCAGGGCCAGCAGCTCGGTCAGCTCATCCGCCAGATCGAGCAGCCGCTTGGCGCCCTCGGCGATGCTGGCGGCCGCCGCGGCACCGCTGCGGCCGCCGCCCGCATGGCCGAGCAGCGCGAGGCCGAGCGCCTGCATCTCCCGCGCCAGCAGGCCGAAGCTGCGCTCGCGGGCCGCCGCGCCCTCCCGCATGGCGTCCCGTTCGGCACGGCAGGCCGCGAGCTGGCGGTGCATCCGCAGGGAGAGGAGCAGCGACCCGGCCGCGATGATCGCGAGCAGGCCGGAGATGGCAAAGCCGGGCATGAGCCCGGCTTAGCGCAGCAAGCTTAACGGAAGATTGAACGGCGGATCGGCGTTCGCAGGGCGATCGGACGCGCGGCGGAATGCCCGGTCCGGCGCCACGGCGCCCCGCCGCGGACGATCAGGCAGCCGCGCCGGCCGAGGCCTCGCGCTTCGCCTTGGCCCGCACGATGCGCTTCTTCAGCGTGATCGCCTCCGGCGGCAGGCGCCGGTCCGGCGTGCCGAGCAGGAAGGCGTCGAGGCCCCCATTGTGCTCGATGGTGCGGATGCCGTTCACCGTCAGCCGCAGCCGCACGCTGGAGGCGAGCACGTCGGAGAAGAACGACGTCTCCTGCAGGTTGGGCAGGAAGCGCCGGCGGGTCTTGTTGTTGGCGTGGCTGACGTTGTTGCCCGAGAGCACGGTCTTGCCAGTGATGCCGCAGCGGCGGGCCATCGGTAGGTCCCCGAAAAACGGCACGCGCCCCGGGCGTGGGCCGCGTGCAGGTCTTGTCTTGAGCGGCGGCGTATGCCGCGGCGGGCAGGGCGCGTCAAGCGTTCCGGGCGCGCTCGGCCTAAAGCACGGCACGCACCCCCGGCTGCGGCGGCGCGCCGGCGGACTCCGGCTCGCGCATCGCCCGCAACTCACCGCTTTCCACCGAGGCCAGGGCGTTGCGCAGCACGGCGGCGACAGACCGGTCGTCCAGCGTCCGCGCCAGCACGCCCAACGCGCCGCCCTGCAGCGCCGAGGCGACCGACACCGGGGCGATGTGCTGCTCGATCATGTACTCGATGGCCTTGTCCACCACCGACCCGGCATGGCTCAGGTCTTCCGGCGCGCTGCCCTGGGGATCCAGTTGCATGGGTGTTCTTCCTTGTGACCGGCGGCGTCGGCGGAAGGGGTCAGCGACCGGGCCGGCGAGGCGCGCCGCGCGACAACCGTCCCGGCAGATAGGGGCCGGGTCGGGCCGCTGCCACCCCTCCGTCGCTCACGGCGCGCCCGGGCGGCGGGTTCCCCGGGCCGGCTGTGCCCCGCGCGCCACGGGCCTGCTTGGCGCAGGCGGCGCGCTGCGCCAGAGGGGCGTGGCAGAGGGGCGTGGCAGGCGGAGTGACGGGATGGACAGCAATGCGACGGGGGGCCAGGGCAGGGGCCAGGTGCGGCCCTGGCGGTGGGTGACGATCGCCGGGCGGCGCTGGCGGGTCGCCGGCGATCCGGCGGACAGCTACTTCGAATGGGCCGCCAGCCACGCGAGGGGCATGGGGGAGATCCACGCCGTCGCCGCGGCGATCCTGCCGCCGGACGGCACGGGCGTCGCGCTCGACATCGGGGCGAACATCGGCATGGCGGCGCTGGTGCTTGGTGCCCTGGCGCCGGCCGGTCGGGTCGTCGCGGTGGAGCCGTCGCCGCATATTGCGGCCAGGCTGCGCGAGACCCTGTCCCTCAACCGCATGGCCGAGCGGGTCGCCGTCGAGCAATGCGCGGTGTCGGCGGCGCCGGGCGAAGCCGAGTTCCACGTCGACAGCGGCCATTCGGCCGGCAGCAAGCTCGTGGACGCGGGCACCATGGATCGGGCGGTGCTGGCGTCTCCGCCCGTTCGCGTGCCGGTCACCACCATGGACGCGCTGATGGCGGCGCATGCCCTGCCGCGGGTCCATCTGGTGAAGGTGGACGTGGAGGGCTTCGAGGGCGACGTGCTGGACGGCGCACGCGGGACGATTGCGCGGCACCGCCCGGCCTTCATCCTCGAGTTCAACGCCTGGACGCTGCTGTGCAACCGCAACGCCAATCCGCGCACGGTGCTGGAGGACTGGCTGGCGCGCTTCCCCGTGGTGCACGCCTTCCGCGGCGTGGCGGCGCCGGAGCGGGTGCGCCCGGCGGATGCGCTGGCCTTCCTGCACGACCACCTGGTCAAGCGGAAATGCGCCGACGACCTGGTGCTGTCCTTCGACGATGCCTGGGTGGCGCGCTGGCGACCGCCCGGGGCGGCGCGGCGGGCTTAGCCGCTATACCGTTCACTTTGGATGCCGATGGGGTGCAGCCTGCCGGGTTGGTGATACGGGATCGGCAGCGATGGCCGGTGTTCCTGCCGGCCTTCTGGCCGGAATCCGTCTGAGCGACCACATCAGTCCCGCGGTGATCGCCCGGGCGGTGCCGCCCGACCGGGTGCGCCAGGTGCTGGCGGAGACTGGCCGGGCGAGTGAGCGCGAGCGCGACCTGCCGGCGCCGGTGATGGTCTACTACGCCATTGCCCTGGCGCTCTACATGGGATCGGGCACGCGCGAGGTGCTGCGCTGTCTGCTGGAGGATCTGCGCTGGCTGTGGGGCGCCGAGGCGGTCAAGGTGGCGGGCAGGAGCGGTATCTCGCAGGCCCGCAGCCGGTCGGGAGAGGCGCCGCTGCGCCGGCTGTACGGGGAACTGGTCCAGCCGGTCGCCACCCGCGCCAGCAAGGGGGCGTGGTATCGGGACTGGCGGCTGGTCAGCCTGGATGGCTCCTGCCTCGACGTGGCCGACACCGAGGCGAACCGTGCCGAGTTCGGCATGCCCGGCGCGAGCCGTGGCGAGAGCGCCTTTCCGCAACTGCGTTTCGTCGCCCTGGTGGAGTACCGGCTGGAGGGCGTCGCCGCGGCCGAGCCGCTCCATCGGCTGCTGACCACGCTCCTCGACCCGGCGCAGGCCCCCGCCGTGGAGCTGGCCGCGCTCCACCACGAGCGCTGGGAAATCGAGGGTGCCTTCGCCGAGCTGAAGACGCAGCTGCGCGGGGCGCGGGTGGTGCTGCGCAGCAGGGCCCCCGAGCTGGTCCGCCAGGAGGTCTGGGGCCTGCTGCCGGCGCATTTCGCGATCCGTGGGCTGATGCTCGAAGCGGCGTTGAAGGCCGACGAGGATCCGGATCGCCTCTCCTTCTCGCATGCCGTGCGCGTGGTCCGGCGCAAGCTGCCGCTGTTCGCGGCGCTTCCCCCCTCGAGCCAGGCGCGCCCTGCAGGAGACGGTGCTGGCGGAGATCCTGGAAGAGCGGGCGGTGAGCGGCCGTGGCCGGCAAGTGCCACGCGGGGTCAAACGCAAGATGAGCAGCTATCCGCTGCGGCCCCGCGCACCGCAGCCGATCACCCGCATCGACGTCACCGCTGCCATCCGCCTCATAAAGTGAACAGCATTGGGGCTGGAGCGTGTTGCGTTCGCATGCGCCCACGCAACACGCTCCAGCCTTTGCCGGGTCGCGGGATTCACCGTCTGCGGCGATTCTGCCTCAACGCATCCCGCTCTAGCCTGCTCCCCGGTGGCCGTCAGACCGCGCCACCGCGTCCCTTCGCTCAGGAGGCGGCGGCGGACCACCCGTACGGCCGCCGCGGGTCAGGGCCGGTTGCCGCCCCGGCTCGCCGGCGACCAGTTCGGGTTGATCGGGGGCCGCTCATCGGCGCGGATCTCGGCGCAGGCCGCGCCGAGCAGCACCATTGCCAGCAGCGCGAACGGCTCCCGGGATAGGGTCATCGCGGGCCTCCCATGCGAGACCCCAGTGTCACGCATTCCCGCCGAGATAGTCCATTGCCGCCTGCACCCCGCCGGGCCGGTGCGGCACGCCCGCCGCGCGCAGCCCCATCTCCACGCCTCCCAGCGTGCCGACCAGCTGAAGGTCGCCCAAATCCCCGAGATGGCCGATGCGGAACACCCGGTCGTTCAGCGGCCCGAGCCCGTTGCCGAGCGACATGTTGTGCCGCTCCAGGATGGTGGCGCGCAGCGCGTTGGCGCTGTGCCCCTCCGGCACGCGCACGGCGGTGAGGCTTCCCGAATAGTGCCGCGGATCGTCGCACTGGATCTCCAGCCCCCAGGCCCGCACCGCGCGCCGCGTCGCCTCGGCGAAGCGGTCGTGGCGGGCGAAGACGTTCTCCAGCCCCTCCTCCACCAGCATGTCCACCGCCGCATCAAGGCCGTAGAGCAGGTTGGTCGCCGGGGTGTAGGGGAAGTAGCCGGTGGCGTTGGCCGCCAGCATCGGCCGCCAGTCCCAGAAGCTGCGCGGCAGCGTCGCACCCTCCGCCGCCTTCAGCGCCTTCGGCGAGATGGCGTTGAAGGACAGGCCCGGCGGCAGCATCAGCCCCTTCTGGCTGCCGGCGACCGTGACGTCGACGCCCCAGGCATCGTGCCGGTAGTCGATGCTGCCGAGCGAGCTGATCGTGTCCACCAGCAGCAGCGCGGGGTGTCCGGCGGCGTCGATGGCGCGGCGCACCTCGTCGATGCGGGAGGCGCAGCCGGTGCTGGTCTCGTTGTGCACGACGCAGACCGCCTTGATCTCCCGGCCCCGGTCCTCGCGCAGCCGGGCCTCGATGGCGGCGGGGTCGGCGCCGCGGCGCCAGTCGGTGGCGATGAACTCCGGCCGCAGCGCCAGGCGCTCCGCCATCTCTCGCCAGAGCGAGGCGAACCAGCCGGTCTCCACCATCAGCACGCGATCGCCGGGCGAGAGGGTGTTGACCAGCGCCGCCTCCCACGCCCCGGTGCCGGAGGCGGGGTAGATCACCACCGGCTGCGCGGTCCGGAACACCGCCCGCAGCTTCTCCAGCAGCGCCGCGCCGAAGCGGCCGAAATCCGGGCCGCGATGGTCCATGGTGGGGTTGTCCATGGCGCGCAGCACGCGGTCCGGCACGTTGGTGGGGCCGGGGATCTGCAGGAAGTGGCGGCCGGCTATGGGCTTCGACTGGTAGTAGGCCATGGCTTGGGCGTTCCCTCTGCTGGGGCGGGTGTCGCGCGATCCCGACACGAAATCCAATGAGATCGCCGCGTCGCAGTCATGAGCAGTATAGATCGGCGGGGCGTACACCCAACCGCCCGTCTCCGCCCGCCCTGCTCCCGACCCGCAGAAGGACAAGCCCGTAATGCCCCATGCGATCATCCTGCGCCACCATGGCGCCCCAGAGATGCTGCGGCTGGAGGAGATCGCGGTGGGCGCCCCTGGCCCGGGCGAGATCCGCCTGCGGCAGACCGCGATCGGGGTGAATTTCCACGACTGCTACGTGCGCTCCGGCCTCTACCGCACCCTCTCCCTGCCCGGCATCCCCGGCATCGAGGGCGCGGGCGTGGTCGAGGCGGTCGGGCCCGGCGTCGCCGGCTTCGCGCCCGGCGACCGCGTCGCCTACGTCACCGCGCAGTACGGCTGCTATGCGAGCGAGCGGGTGCTGCCCGCCTCGCTCGCCCTGAAGCTGCCCGACGGCGTCTCCGAGCTGCTGGCCGCCAGCGTGCTGCTGAAGGGCCTGACCGCCGGCATGCTGGTGCGCGACGTGCACCCGGTGCGGCCCGGCGAGACGGTGCTGGTGCAGGCCGCGGCCGGCGGCGTCGGGCGGCTGCTCTGCCAGTGGGCGGCCCATCTCGGCGCGACGGTGATCGGCACGGCAGGGTCCCCGGCGAAGGCGGCCATCGCCCGCGCCGCGGGCTGCGCGCATGTGATCCTCTACCGCGAGGAGGATTTCGTCGCCCGGGTCATGCAGGTCACCGGCGGGCGCGGCGTGGCGGTGGCCTATGATTCCGTGGGGCGGGACACCTTCGACGGCTCGCTGGAGTGCCTCGCGCTGCGCGGGCACCTGGTGAATTTCGGCCAGTCCTCCGGCCCCGTCGCGCCCTTCGCCATCCCGCGCCTTTCGGCACGGTCGAACAGCCTGACGCGGCCGATGCTGTTCCACTACACCGCGGAACGGCCGGCGCTGGAGGCGATGGCGGCGGCGCTGTTCGGGGTGCTCGCCAGCGGCGCGGTCCGGGCCGATCCTGGCCGCACCCTGCCCCTGGCCGAGGCGGCCGAGGCGCACCGGCTGCTGGAATCGCGCGCGGCCGAGGCGCCGCTGGTGCTGGTTCCCTAGCCCGCATTTCTCACACGCTGCCAGCGTGACGGCCGGAATGGCTGTGGGATCGGCGTTTGCTCGGCAAGT
>JAIEOP010000376.1 GCA_019750465.1 Acetobacteraceae bacterium
CTCGGGCGCCTCGACTTCTTCGAGAGCCAGCTCGCCTTCATGGCGGGCTACGGCATCCGCTCGTTCCTGATCGCGCAGTCGCTGAACCAGATCGAACGCGCCTACGGGCCGAACAACGCGATCCTCGACAACTGCCATGTCCGTGTTGCCTTCGCGACGAATGACGAGCGCACGGCGAAGCGCGTCTCCGATGCGCTCGGCACAGCAACGGAGATCCGGGATAGCCGGAACTATGCCGGCCACCGTCTCTCGCCGTGGCTCGGCCACCTGATGGTCAGCCGCCAGGAGACGGCGCGGCCGCTGCTGACGCCCGGCGAGGTGATGCAGCTGCCGCCCACCGAGGAGATCGTGCTGGTCTCCGGATGCCCGCCGATCCGTGCACGGAAGGCGCGCTACTACGAGGATCGGCAGCTGCGCGCACGCGTGGTCGCGCCACCGGGCCCCGCGGCGGCTGCGCAGTGTGCGACTCGTCAGGATGACTGGAGCGCGCTTAAGCTGGTCGCGGGTGAGGCAGCACCATCAGCCGCCGCGACCGACGACGCTGACGGCGGTATCCGCCGGGAGCCGACCCTGCCTGAGCACGAGCAGATCGCGCCCGAGCCAGGACCGCCGCCGGAGAAGGAGTTCGTCTTCGCGGAGGACGAGCAGGACGATGACACCGCGCGCACCCGTGCCCTTGCCGCGCGTGCACGCCGCGTTGCCCGCCAAGCCGCGCTCGACCCTGATGACGGCATTGCCCTCTGACCCCCAATGCGCACCAAGGCGACCTTTCGGCTGCCGCCCGATCTGATGCGCCGGCTCTCTGACTACGCGACGCGCAAACGCGTCAGCCAAGCGGTCGTGGTCGAGGCTGCGCTCGAGAGCTTTCTGTCACAGGATGGACCCGAGCGGTTGGAGGCGGCGCTGGCACGTCGGCTCGATCGCCTGTCGCGCACCAGCGAACGACTGGAACGCCACGTCACCATCGGCAACGAGGCGCTCGCGCTGTTCGTACGGTTCTGGCTCACCAGCACGGCGCCAGTTCCCGACGGAATGCAGGCGGCCGCCCAGGCGAAGGGCCGCGAACGTTACGAGGGCTTCGTGGAAGCGCTTGGCCGTCGGCTGGCAACCGGCAAGGTGCTGGCCGATGACATTCCGCGAGAGTCCGACGCGGATATGCCAAGTGCGAAAGAGGACGACCAATTGCTACGCCCAGGCGCCCGCGCTTCCTGATCTCGAAACGCCCGCCACCGCAGCAAGGCCGCGCGCCTTGACCACGCACCCAGCCGACCGCCATTCTGTTGCCAAGGGGCCTTCCGCGATCGCCCCGTGAGGCTTCGGCTCAAGTATCGCGTCCAGGCTTCCGTGACCTGCACGGATAGTGAGGGCGTGTCATGCCGAGTCCAGATATCATCACCATTGCCCAGCTCGTGCGCCTCGCGGGAACCGCCGAGGCGCCCATCATCGTGGACGTCCGAACCGAAGAGGATTTCGCCAAGGATCCACGCAGCCTGCCAGGCGCGGTCCGTCGCGACTTCAGAACGGTCGCGTCCTGGGTCGGCGATTTCGCCGGCCGCAACGTCGCCGTCGTTTGCCAGCGCGGGCTCAAGCTCAGCCAGGGCGTCGCGGCCTGGCTCCGCCACGCCGGCACGCCGGCCGAGGCGGTGGAGAGCGGCTTCGAGGGCTGGGTCGCGTCCGGCGGGCTCCTCGTGAAGCCCGACCATGTACCGCCGCGCGACGAGCGGGGCCGCACGCTCTGGGTCACCCGCGCGCGACCCAAGGTGGACCGCATCGCCTGCCCCTGGCTGATCCG
The DNA here is from genome assembly GCA_019750465.1 of Acetobacteraceae bacterium. Lineage (GTDB taxonomy): Bacteria > Pseudomonadota > Alphaproteobacteria > Acetobacterales > Acetobacteraceae > JAIEOP01. Next base: position 1,793 of record JAIEOP010000376.1, read on the forward strand.
GCGCTTCGTCGATCCCTATGCCGTCTTCCTGTTCGTCGCCCCGTCCGAGGTGCAGGCCGTCGCCGAGCGGTTCGGTGCCGCACCGTTCGACATCGAGGGTGTCTTCTGGAGCCACCGTGGCGAACTCTGCACCTTCGACGTCATGATCGAGGAATTCGGCCTCCGCTCGGACCCGCTGCTGCGCCTCGCCGCGATCGTCCGCGGCGCCGACACGGCGCGACTCGACCTCGCGCCGGAAGCGGCGGGGCTGCTCGCTGCTTCCCTCGGCCTGTCGCGCATGCACCGTGAAGACCTTGCTCAACTCGACGCGGCGATGGGCCTCTATGACGCACTCTACCGCTGGGCGCGCGACGCCAACGGCGAAACGCACAACTGGCCGGCGCCGGGAGCCAAAGTATGAGCACGACGGATACGACTGCGGCTGCCGCATCTGCGGAGGCCGCCGCAGCACTTGGCCGGCTGCCCTCCTTCGCCGCGGCGGTGCGCGTATGGCTAAAGATCGGCCTGCTATCCTTTGGCGGACCGGCCGGGCAGATCGCGCTGCTGCACCGGGAGGTGGTGGATGACCGCCACTGGATAGGGGAGCGTCGGTTCCTCCAGGCCCTGAACTTCTGCACGCTGCTGCCGGGGCCGGAAGCGCAGCAGTTGGCGACCTATCTCGGCTGGATCATGCATGGCGTGAAGGGTGGGCTCGCTGCGGGGCTGCTGTTCATCCTGCCCGGCGCCGCGGTCATGCTGGTGCTGTCGGTGATCTACGCGACGCTCGGCGAGGTTCCGCTGGTCGCCGCGCTGTTCTTCGGGCTGAAATGCGCGGTGCTGGTGCTGGTGGTCGAGGCGCTGCTGCGCATCGGGCGCCGTGCCCTGAAGGGCCGCGCCGCCTGGGTGCTCGCGGGTGCAGCCTTCGTCGCGTTGTTCTTCCTGAACCTGCCTTTTCCGGCCGTCGTCCTGGCCGCCGGCATCATCGGATATCTTGCGCCTAGCTATTTCTCCGCTGGCAGTCACGGCCAAGCCAAGGGCGATGCGGTGGCGCTGATCGACGCGGTGCTGGCGGCTGACCCGGGGCGGCCGGCGCGGCTGGCTGCTGACGCGCGCAAGGCGGGCATGGTGGCGCTGGCGCTGTGGCTCGTGCCGGTCGCCGTACTGATGGCGACGGTTGGCGGAACCTATGCCGACATCGCCTGGTTCTTCTCCAAGATGGCGGTGGTGACAGTGGGCGGCGCCTACGCAGTGCTGGCCTATGTCGCGCAGGACGCCGTGCAGGCCTATGGCTGGCTGTCGGCAACCGAGATGCTGGCCGGCCTCGGCCTGGCCGAGACTACGCCCGGGCCACTCATCCTGGTGCTGCAATTCGTGGGCTTCCTGGCCGGCTTCCGCGCGCCGGAGGGGCTGAGTGGGCTTGGCGGCGGCATCATCGCCTCCGGGCTCGTGCTGTGGGTGACCTTCGCCCCGTGCTTTGCCTTTGTCTTCCTGGGCGCGCCCGTCATCGAGAAGCTGCAGGACAACAAGGCCTTGTCGGGCGCCTTGGCCGCCATCACGGCGGCGGTCGTTGGCGTCGTCGCCAACCTCGCCGTCTGGTTTGGCCTGCGCGTGCTGTTTCGTGAGGTGGTGGACGTTCGGTTCGGCCCGCTGGCGGTCGGCTTGCCGGTGCCGACAAGCCTTGACCTCGCGGCTCTGTCGCTCGCCATCCTGGCGGCAGTTGTGCTGTTTCGGCTTAAGCAGGGCGTGCTGCGCACGCTTGGCATCACCGCCGCCGCTGGCCTCGTGCTGCATCTGCTGACACTGCTGTGAGTGAAGGCAGCACCGCCGGCCCTGTTCTCGTGCTCGGGGCTGGCGATGTGGGCTCGGCGGTCGCGCATGCCCTGTTCACGGCCGGCTTCAACGTCGCGCTGCAGGACGGCCCTTCACCGCCAGCAACGCCACGACGGGGGATGGCCTTCGCCGACGCCTTCTTCGACGAGGAGGCGAGCCTTGCCGGTGTGGTGGCGCGCCGTGCGGACACGCCAGGATCGCTGCCGGCCATTTGGGCGGCGCACAGCCTCATTCCCTTTCTCACCAGCGAGGTTGAGAAGGCGCTCACGGTTGAGCGTTGGAGCAGGGTGGTGGACGCGCGCATGCGCAAGCGCGCCATCCCCGAAGATCTGCGGCGGGCGGCGCCGCTGGCGCTTGGGCTGGGTCCAGGCTTCGTGGCCGGCACCAATTGCCATGTCGCGATCGAGACCAGCTGGGAGGCGTTGGGGAAGGTGGTCGCGGTGGGGGCCACACTGCCGCTGCGGGGGGAACCAAGCCCGATCGGCGGCGCCGGGCGCGAGCGAACGATCTACGCTGCCGGGGACGGCGTCTTCCGGACCACACATAAGATTGGCGATCACGTCTCGTCTGACCCCGTCGGCACGCTCGGAGGCACGCCCGTTCCAGCGCCCATGCCCGGGGTGCTGCGCGGACTTGTGCGCGACGGCGTGCGCGTGCGCGCCGGCGCCAAGCTCGTCGAGGTGGATCCGCGGGGTGATCCCGCGCTCTGCTTCGGCCTGGGGGAACGTCCAAAGCGCATCGCCGCCGCGGTGCTTGGCGTGCTGACGCCCACCACACCATGACCCCACTTCCGGAGCACGAAGCCAGACCCGCCATGCGCCGGATCCTTTGGGCGCGCGGCTTCCGCGATTTCGGTGACGGCTTGGTCGCCGTGCTGCTGCCAGCGTGGTTCCTGGCGCTGGGCTATGGCGCGGCGGAGATCGGCGCCGTCTCGACCTTGGCGCTACTCGGATCGGCGCTGATGACGCTGGGAGTAGGTCTGGTGGGCGCGCGCGCCGACCCGCGTGTGCTGCTGCTGCTAGCCGCCGGGCTGATGACCGCCACAGGCCTCGGCTTCGTCTTCGCGACCGGCCTCGCGATCCTGATGGCTATCGCACTGGTCGGCACCATCAACCCCTCGGCAGGCAGCGTGAGCATCTTCGCGCCGCTGGAACAGACGATGCTGACGCGAGCAGCATCGGACGGCACGCGCACCGCCGTTTTCGCGCGCTACAGCTTCGTGGGCTCCTTCGCGGCCGCCGGCGGCGCACTGGCTGCAGGCGGGGCAGATGGCCTCGTCGCACTCGGCCTGGGCGAACTGACGGCATTTCGTTCTGCCTTCCTGCTCTACGCCGTGCTCGGCGTTGCCTGCTGGCTGGCCTATCGCGCGTTGCCGCGCCTGCCGCCTGAGGTGCGACAGGCCGCCCATGCACCGCTCGGTCCCTCGCGGGGGATCGTCCTCAAGCTGGCGGCGCTGTTCAGCGTGGACAGCTTCGCCGGCGGCCTTGCCGTTCAGGCGCTGCTGGCGCTGTGGCTTTTCGAGCGCTTCGACCTATCGCTGGCGCAGGCGGGCCTGTTCTTCTTCTGGACAGGGGTACTCTCTGCCTTCTCGTTCCCGGTGGCGGCCTGGCTCGCCGGGCGGATCGGGCTGATCAACACCATGGTCTTCACCCACATCCCGTCCAGCCTTTGCCTGATCGCGGCGATGTTTGCGCCTGGCGTCGAATGGGCGCTGGGGCTTCTGCTGCTCCGCTCGGCGCTGTCGCAGATGGATGTGCCGACACGGACCTCCTACGTCATGGCGGTGGTGACGCCGCCCGAGCGCACCGCCGCGGCCAGTTTCACGGCTGTGCCGCGCAGCTTGGCGGCTGCGGCAGGCCCGGCGATTGCGGGGGCGATCTTCGCGGCCGGGTGGCAGGCGACGCCCTTCATCATCTGCGGCGTGCTCAAGATCGGCTATGACCTCGCGCTGCTGTGGGCCTTCCGCCACATCCGCCCCCCGGAGGAGCCATAAGCTGCGGGCGCTGCGCGATGGACAGGCGCGGCGCGCAAATGCTACGCGCCGCAGCGTGACATTCCGCGTGGCCCGTCGTGTTCGGCTTGTGCTCGCGGCCCTGATGCTCCTGACCGGGCTTTTGGGCCAAGTTGGGCATGCCTGGGCGCATGGCGCCGGCTCCGACCCAGCGGGAGCGTGGCTTGCCGCGCTTCAGGCCGAGCGCGAGTGGCTCGCTAGCAGCGCCGCCGACCCCGCGGACACCTCGGTGCAGATCTTTGGTGCTGAAGGCCGCCATAGCCATGGCGACGGCCCGACGCACCAGCATGATGGGCCGGACGGCCTTTTGGCCGACCATGCCCATGGCGTCGCTTTTCTGCTTCCTGCCGTCTCCGGCCTGGTCCACCGGGCCGTCGGTGGATCGCCAGCCTGGACCTTCACTGCAGGATTGGTCGGGGCGCAATCCGACCACCCCGATCGGCCACCACGGATCGACGCACCGCTCGCCTGAGCCAACAGCGCTTCCGCGCTGATCTGCGTCATTTTCCGTGGAGTCCCCATGCCTGATCTGCTCTCGCGCGCCCGTGCCGGGCTGCGCCGCCTTGCCCTGTGTTCCCTCCTGCTTGCCGCGCCCGCCTTCGCCGGTCCCGGCGGCCCCGACCACCAGCATGGTCCGGAACCCACCGCCACGGCCCTGCCGCAGAGCCCAAGGCTCGTAGCCGTCTCCGAGGCCTGGCAGCTCGTCGGCATCCTCAAGGGCGGCGCGCTGACGTTCTACCTGGACCGCCAGGAGGACAACGCGCCGGCCGCGGGCGTGACGCTCGACCTCGATGTCGCTGGCCGCACGGTTCGCGCCGAAGCGCAGCCGGACGGCACTTTCCGCATTCCGGCCGAGGCGCTCGGCACCGGGGAGGTCGAGGTGCTCGCCACCATCGGCGGCTCGGCGCCGGACCTGCTTGTCGGCACCATCCGCGTCCCTGGCGGCGCGGCCGCACCCGCCGCGGCGCACGGTCACTCGCACGCCCTCAGTGATTTTCTGCACCGCCGCGTCTCGGTCGAGACGGTGCTCATCGCCCTTGCCGCCACCGGCCTCGGCGCCCTTGCGGTCGGCTTCCTCTTCGGTCGTCGCCGCGCCGGCGTCGCCGCCCTGGCGCTGACGCTGCTGGCCGCATCACCCGTGGCGGCGGGGCCGGGCGGCCCCGACCACAGCCATGGCCCCGAGACCGCGACGGCCGAGGACGGCGACGCGCCGCGCCGCCGCGCCGATGGCATGGTCTTCGTGCCGAAGCCGACGCAGCGCCTGCTTGAGCTCCGCACGCGCCGAGTCGCGCCGGAGGAGACCGCGCGCCGCGTCACCCTGGCCGGCCGCGTGCTGCCGAGCCCGGACGCGCAGGCCGTGGTGCAGCCCGCGACAGCCGGCCGGATCGTCGCCATCGACGGCGCCCTGCCGCGGCGTGGCCAGGCGGTGCGCGCGGGCGATGCGCTCGCCCTTGTCGTGCCCTTCGCCGCCGCGCCGGGCGACATCACCGGCGCCGAGACGCTCCGCGCCCCGGCCGATGGCGTGATCGCGACCGTTGCGCTGGCCCAGGGCCAGACGGTCTCGCCCGGACAGACGCTGCTGGAGATCCTCGACCCCGCGCGCGTGCGGATCGAGGCCGAGGCCTTCGTGCCGCTGGCGCTGGCACCCGCCGCCGCCGCCAGCATCGAGGCCCGCGGCATGGCGCCGGTCTCGGCCGCGCTGCTCGGCCGCGCGCCCGCGCTGAACGGCCAGGCCGCGCTGCTCGACTTTGCGCCGCGCGCCGCCGACCACGGCCTCGAGATCGGCCGCCGCGTGCAGGTGGTGGTCGAACTGCCGGAGCGCCGCACTGCCATCATGCTGCCGCGTGACGCCGTCGTGGTTGCGCCGAACGGCCTAGCCGTGGTGTTCCGCCACGCCGAGCCCGAGCTGTTCGAGCCGCGCATCGTGCGCTTCGAGCAGTTGGACGCGACCCGCGTCGCGATCCTGGCCGGCATCGAGCCGGGCGAACAGGTGCTCGTCCAGGGCGCCCTCCTCGTGAACCAGATCCGCTGAGGGGCCGCGAATGTTCAACTTCCTGGTCTCGGCCAGCCTCCGGCACCGCGTCGCGGTGCTGGCGGCGGCGGCGCTGCTCGTCGCCTATGGCCTGTATGTGCTGCCGCGCGTGCCGGTGGATGTCTTCCCCGACCTGACGCGCCCCTCCGTCACCATCATGACCGAGGCGGAAGGCCTCGCCCCGCCTGAGGTCGAGCGCCTGGTCACCGCGCCTGTTGAGGCGGCGTTGCGCGGTGCGCCTGGGCTGGCGCGCATCCGCTCCACCTCGGCGCCAGGCCTGTCCATTGTGCTCGCCGAATTCGAATGGTCCGCCGACCTCACGGCGGCGCGCGCCGATGCGGCCGAACGCCTGGCTCGTTTGCAGGGCCGACTGCCGCCGGGCCTCGCTCCGCAGATGGGCGGCATCGGCACGGTCATGGGCGAGATCCTGCTCATCGCCGTGACCGAACCCGGGCTGGACCCGGCGGCACTGCGCGACGTGGTGGAGGGGCAGGTGCGCCCGCGCCTGCTCGAAGTCCCCGGCGTGGTGCAGGTGAACCCGATCGGCGGCGCCGTGCGGCAAATCCGCATCAGCCCCGACACGGCGGCACTGGCCGAGGCGGGCATCGGCATCGACGCCATCGCGCAGGCGGTGGCCCGCGTTGGTGCCTCGGCCGGTGGCGGCTTCGTCGAGAGCCGTGGCGTCGAATTCGTGCTGCGCGCCAGCGCGCCGGCGCCCGATCTCGACGCGCTGCGCGCCCTGCCAGTGGCAACCCCGCGCGGCGCGGTGCCGCTCGGCCAGCTTGCCGAGGTGGAGTTCGCCACCCGCACCCGCCGCGGCGATGCCGGCTTCAACGGCCAACCCGCCGTCATCCTCAGCGTGCAGAAGGCGCCGACCGCGGACACCCTGCCGGTGACCCGCGCAGTCGAGGCGCGGCTTGCCGAAATCCAGGCCTCGCTGCCCACTGGCGTGACCGCGAACCAGATCCAGTTCCGCCAGGCCGACTTCATCGAAACCTCGATCCGCAACCTCCGCATCGTGCTGATCGAAGCAGCGATCGCCGTGACGTTGGTGCTTGCCCTGTTCCTGTTGAACGGGCGCGCGACGGCGATCTCGCTGACCGCGATCCCGATCTCGATCTTGGTGACGGTGCTGGTCTTTGACGCCTTCGGACTGACGCTGAACACCATGACGCTGGGTGGCCTCGCTATCGCGATCGGCGAGCTCGTGGACGACGCGGTGGTGGATGTGGAGAACATCCTCCGCCGCCTGCGCCAGAATGCGGAGCGGGCCAATCCACTGCCGCCCCTGGTGGTGATCGCACGGGCCAGCCAGGAGGTGCGCTCGGGCATCCTCTACGCGACCTTCATCATCGTGCTGGTGTTGCTACCGCTGTTCGCGCTGGCGGGGCTGGAGGGGCGGCTCTTCGTGCCGCTCGGGGTCGCCTACATCGTCTCCATTCTCGCCTCGCTACTGGTCTCCATCACCGTCACGCCGGCGCTGGCGAGCTTCCTGCTGGTGAAGGTGCCTAAGCGCGCGCATGGCGATACGCCCGTGCTGCGTGCGCTGAAGCGTGCGCAGGCGCGCGTGCTGGAGGGCGCCTTCCGTCGGCCTCGCCTGGTGATCGGCGGCGTGGCGGGCGCGGTGGCGCTAGCGGCGGTCGGTGCCGTGCTGCTGCCGCGCGCCTTCCTGCCACCCTTCAACGAGGGCACGGCCCTGGTCGGCATGCGCTTCGAGCCGGGCATCGGCCTCGAGCAGAGCCAGCGCCTCGGCCTGGTCGCCGAACGCCTGGTGATGCAGGTGCCGGAGGTGGTGAGCGTCGGTCGCCGCACCGGCCGCGCCGAGCTCGACCCGCATGCCGAGGGCGTGCACGCGGCCGAGATCGACGTGACACTGCGCCGGTCCGACCGCCCGCGTGAGGTGGTGTTCGCCGAGATCCGGGAGCGGCTCTCGGTGCTGCCGGCCTCGGTGGTGATGGGCCAGCCGATCAGCCACCGCATCGACCACATGCTCTCGGGCGTGCGGGCGGCGCTGTCGCTCAAGGTGTTCGGCGAGGACCAGGAGGCGGCACGCATTGTCGCGCAGGGGCTGCGCGCGCGCATGCAGGGCATCCCTGGCCTGGTGGACATCAATGTCGAGGCGCAGACGCTGGTGCCGCAGGTCGAGATCCGCGTGGACCCGGCCGCCGCGGCGCTGCATGGGCTGACGCCGCAGGTCGTCACCGCGGCGGTCGAGGCGCTGGCCGGTGGCCGCGTTCTCGGAGCGCTCGGCGAGGGCGCAAGGCGGACCGAAATCGTCCTCCGCCTGGCCGAAGCGGGGCGCAATGCCGACGCGCTGCGCGATCTGCTCGTGCCGACGCCACATGGCGCGGTGCCGCTCTGGCGCCTCGCTGAGGTGGTCGAGACCACGGTGACGAACCAGATCCTGCGCGAGGATGGCGCGCGGCGCATCGTGGTCTATGCCAACAGCGACGGCTCGCGCGACATGGCGGCACTCGCCGCCGATCTCGCGCGGCTGGTGGCCGAGGCCGCGCCGCCGCCCGGCATCCGCATCGTGCTGGACGGCACCTTCCGCGCGCAGGAGGCGGCGAGCCGGGCCATCGCCATCCTCGGCGCCGTCTCGGCGCTGCTGGTCCTGCTTGTGCTGTGGCAGCGCTACCGCTCCGTCGCGCTTGCACTGATCGTGCTGGCGGTGGTCCCGATGGGCCTAGTCGGTGCCGTTGCGGCGCTGTGGATCGCGGGGCAGCCGCTCTCCGTTGCCTCGATGATCGGCTTCGTGACGCTCGCCGGCATAGCGGCGCGCAACGGCATCCTGAAGGTCTCGCACTGGATCAACCTCGCGCTGCATGAGGGCGAGACCTTCGGGCCCGGCCTCGTCATCCGCGGAACCTTGGAGAGGCTGGCGCCGGTGCTGATGACCGCGCTTTCGGCAGGGCTGGCACTGGTGCCGCTGATGATCGGCACCGGGGAGGCGGGGCGCGAAATCCTGCACCCCGTGGCGGTCACGATCTTCGGCGGGCTGGTCACCGCGACCCTGTTCGACGCGGTGCTGACGCCGGTGCTGTTCCTGCTGTTCGGGCGCCGTCCGCTCGAACGCCTGATCGCCGCGCGCGATGCGGCGGCCGAGGCCGGCGCGCTGCGCCCGGCCACCACCTTCTGACCCCGAAAGGAGAGATTTCGATGAACCGACGCATGATCCTGACCGGCCTCGCCGTTACCCTTGCCACGCCGGCGCTGGCGCAGCAGCGCGAGCGACGCGGTCCGAACGGCGGCTTGCTCGCCGGCAGCGAGGGCCACGAGGTCGAGCTGGTCGCCAATGGCACGGCGATCCGCGTCTACCTGGTGAACCACGGCCGTGTGGCGCCGCCGCGCGCAGGGGCCACGGCGCGCATGGTGATCCAGGAAGGCCAAGCGAACCGCACGGCGAACCTGGCGGCCAGCGGCGACGGCTTCTCCGCCACGCTGGAGACGCCGATCGCCGGCGGCGCGCGCGTGGTGGTCACCGGCCGCATGCCGGACGGCCATACCGTCCAGGCGCGCTACGTCATGCCATAACGGGGTCGGACATCAGGAGAGGGAGATAGCGCCAGCGATGCTGGACCTTGCCATCGTCTTCGCGCTGGTGCTGCTGAACGGCTGCTTCGCGTTGTCCGAACTCGCCATCGTCTCGGCGCGCCGTCCGCGGCTCCGGGCGATGGCGGAAGACGGACGCGCCGGGGCGCGGGCCGCGCTTGCCTTGGCCGAGGACCCAGGCAAGTTCCTCTCCACGGTCCAGATCGGCATCACGCTGGTGGGCGTCGTGGCGGGCGCCTTCTCCGGTGCCACGCTGGGCGGCGCGCTGGGCCGCTGGTTGGCCGGGCTCGGCGTGCCCACGGCGGTCGCCGACCCGGTCGGCTTTGGTGCCGTGATCGCCCTGGTGACCTACCTCTCCATCGTGGTCGGGGAGTTGGTGCCGAAGCGCTTCGCGCTGCGCCGTCCGGAGGCGCTTGCCTGCCTGGTGGCGCCGCCGATGACGATTGTCGCACGGGTCGGCGCGCCAGCGGTCTGGCTGCTGGATGCGTCGACGAACCTCATCTTCCGCTTGCTCGGCCAGACCGACGACCCGGAGGAGAAGGTGACGCAGGACGACGTGCGCACGCTGATCGCCGAGGCCGAGCGGCACGGCAGCATCGAGAGCAGTGAGCAGCGCATGATTCAGGGTGTGCTGCGCCTTGGCAGCCGGCCCGTGCGCGCCGTCATGACACCGCGCGGGGAGGTGGACTGGCTCGATCTCCGCGCTGGCCAGGCCGGCTGGCGCGAGATGGCGCTGACAGCACGTCACAGCCTCTTGCCGGTCGGCGACGGCTCGATCGACGCGGTCCTGGGCGTGGTGCGCGTGCGCGACCTGCTGGCGGCGCTGGCGCGTGACGAAACCCTCGATCCTCGCGGCCTGATGCGTCCCGCGCCGGTGGTCCCCGACACGGCAGAGGCGCTCGCCGTGCTCGGTGTCCTGCGCGAGTCGAAGGTTCCCATGGCGCTCGTCCACGACGAGTACGGGCACCTGGAAGGTTTGGTCACGCCAACCGACCTGACCGGCACGATCATCGGCGATTTCGGCGCTGAGGCGGAGGAGGCGCATGAGCCGGCGGTGCAGCGGGACGACGGATCCTGGCTCCTGGCCGGTGCCATGCCGCTTGACGAAGCGGCCGAGATCCTCGGCATCAAGCTACCTGAGCCGCGCAGCTATCAGACCATCGGCGGCCTCGTTCTTCACCTGATGGGGCGCATCCCCGAAGCCGACGCCCGCGCCGATGGCCTCGGCTGGCGTTGGGAGGTCGTCGACATGGATGGCCGCCGGATCGACAAGGTGCTGGTCCATCCGAAAGCTCCGGGGGTGGCTGCGCTGCGCCGGCCCGGCGGCGGAGCGCTGGAGCGCTGACCGGAATATTGACAGACGCGTTGGCTGGGACCCTGTCCCGGCATCGACGCGAAAGGAGACGACATGCTGAGCCCGCTCTCCAATCGGATCTACCGCCATCTGTTTCTGGCCCAGGTGCTCTCGCTGCTCGGCACGGGGCTCGCGACCGTCGCGCTCGGCCTGCTGGCCTACGAGTTGGCGGGCGCCGATGCCGGTGCAGTGCTCGGGACGGCGCTCGCGATCAAGATGATCGCCTATGTCGGCATCGCTCCGGTCGCCGGCGCCTTCGTCCACCTGGTGCCGCGGCGCAGCCTGTTGGTCGCCCTGGACCTGCTGCGCGCCGGCGTCGCAGTCTGCCTGCCCTTCGTCACCGAGATCTGGCAGGTCTACGCCCTGATCTTCCTGCTGCAATCGGGTTCGGCCGCCTTCACGCCGACCTTCCAGGCGACCATCCCCGACATCCTGCCTGAGGAGGCGGAGTACACGAAGGCGCTCTCGCTCTCGCGCCTCGCCTACGACCTCGAGGCGCTGGCGAGCCCGGCGATCGCCGCGGCGCTGCTCGGCGTCATCGGGTTTCACTGGCTGTTCGGGCTGAACGCGCTCGGCTTCCTGGCCTCGGCGGTGCTGGTGCTCTCCGTCGTGCTGCCCTCGCCAAAGCCGCCGACGACGGCGGAAGGCGCCTGGGGGCGCACGACGCGCGGTACGCGCATCTACCTCGCCACGCCCCGGCTGCGCGGGCTGCTGGCACTGAACCTGACCGTCGCTGCGGCAGGCGCGATGGTGATCGTGAACACCGTGGTGCTGGTGCGGGCGGGCTTCGGCCTGGGCGAGCGCGAGGTGGCCTGGACGCTGGCCGCCTATGGGCTTGGTTCCATGGCCGCAGCACTCGCCTTGCCGCGCCTGCTCGGCGAGCTGATGACGGACCGCATGGCTATGCTGGCCGGCGCCGCTCTGCTGGTCGGCGGGCTGCTGTTGGCTTCACTGGTGCCGTCCTGGCCAGCACTGCTACCGATCTGGGCGCTGCTCGGCCTGGGCAACGGGCTCGTGCTGACGCCGAGCGGACGGCTGCTACGGCGTTCCGCGCACGCTGGCGACCGGCCGGCTCTATTCGCCGCGCAGTTCGCGCTGAGCCATGCCTGCTGGCTGCTCGCCTATCCGCTCGCTGGCAGCCTTGGCGCGACGATCGGGCTCGGGCCGACCTTCCTGGTGCTGGCCGTACTGGCGGTGGCAGGGCTCGGTGCGGCGGCGGCGCTGTGGCCGCGGGATGACCCGGAGGAGATCGAGCACGACCATGCTGGCCTCCCACCGGAGCACCCGCATCGCGCAGCTGAGCACCAGCCGCTCGTGACCGGGTCGGACGGCTTCCGGCACCGGCATGCCTTCGTGATCGACGAGCTGCATCCAGAGTGGCCGGCCAGGACGCGGTAGCGGGATGGCTCTTCGCTGCCGAACCGAGCTGACCGCTCCGCGGTGACCCGAGCGACACAGCCGGCGCCCTGAACAGCAAGATCACCGAAGGCCGCTCATCTTTGCGCGCCTCTCCACGACCCAGGCATTCGGCGATTGCGAACCGACCAATCCAGCGATTCTTAATCGTTCCCGCCCGCTGCGGCGCCTCCGCCCCGGCACAACCCCGGGGACCGCTTGTCGCTGCATCCACTCAAGGCCGACACGACAGCGCGTGGCGGGCGAATGTTGCACGGCCTTCGGCCCTCGCATCGCGGGATGGCTTGAGGACCGCGCCGTCGTCGAGGTGATGCTGAACCCGAACGGTCGGCTGTGGATCGCCCGTCTCGCGGGAGGCCGTCGCCGATACCGGCCACTGTCTCTCCTTCTCCGACGGCGAGCGTGTGTAGTGCGCCCGGATTCTGGGACAGCTGCCGGCGGTGTTCAGGCGGCCAAGGGTAGGTCGTGCCGTTGGCGGTGAGCAAGGCGTCGCTGATCGGCACGGACCTGGTTCGGGGTCCGGTAGCGATGTCGGGCGTCGAGCTAGGTTGCGTTGTAGCGGGGGACGAACGCCTGCAAGCCGCGCCGCAGTTCTTCGATGGTGTCGAAGGTCTGCACCCACAATAAGTTCTCCTTCAAGGTGCGGACGAAGCGCTCTGCGACGCCGTTGCCCTCGGGCTGGCGGACGAAGGAGGGCGAGCCCTCCATGCCGAGGAAAGCGATCTCGGCCTGGAAATCGCCGGCGATGTAGTTCGAGACATGGTCGTGGCGGAGCGCCAGGCCCCTGGCGATATCACGGTCGATCGCGCCGAAGTGGCGCCGGACGCCCTGGCGGATCGGCTCGAGCGCCTCGAAGCGGTCGCCGGAGCGCGCGGCGTGGCTGCCGACGCACTCACCGGAGCAATGGTCGACGGCGACGAACACTCGGGCGCGGCCCTCCCTGACGGTCACGGTCTCGGTCATGTCGGTGCCCCGTGTCAGGCGACATGGGAAACTGGACGGGCGGCGACATGAGGAACTGGACCCCTTCTTGAACGAGGGAGGTCCTGATGGACGAGTTGATGGTGGATCCTGGCGACCGAGGGCTGGTCGATCGGGGAGCGGGGATGCGGGAGCCGGACGAGGTGGCGGCGATGATCCGGCTGCATCGGCTGGGCTGTCGCGCTCGCGCCTTCATCGCCGATGCCGCACCGGCCAACGCCCAGCCGCGCCATCCGCTCAGGCGGGCGGCGGTGACGTTGAGCTCGCGGGCCAGCGTCTCCAGCGGCTCGCCGCGCAGCAGCCGCATGACGGCGGCCAGCTTGCGTGGCGCGGAGAAGCGGCGCTCCCGGCGCCGCCCGAGGAGGCGCCGGCGTTCTCGCGTCCCCGCGCCCCCTCGGGCTCGTCGCTGCGGATTTGATCCATGGGTTCAATCTCCGGTTGTGGTGGCATCTACCGCAGCCCGCTGTCTCATCGAACCGTGCCGCACCCCAAGTAGCTCAGAATTAGCCCGGCCCCAACGACGCCAAGCCAGTCGGCATGCCGCCAAACTGAATGTAGCGCGAGCACCTCGAAGGCCGTCACCGCGTCTGCTGCACCCCGCTCGCCGAGGGCGAGTTCCGCGACCACCAGCGGCGCGCCGAACGCCAGCGCGATCAAAAGGTTCACCAGCAGAAAGGCGCCGCCGTTCTCACCGGCCAAGTAGGCGAATCGCCAGATGTTTCCGAGGCCTGCGGCCGCGCCGATGGCGGCAAGAATCGGCCCGCTTCTGCTACCGTATTGCTCACCCATTCCCGCTCAGGCGAGGGCCCGCAGAGGCGCCGGCCGCGCCAATCGTGGCGGGCAGCGCGCGCGGCTCGCGGACAATCATCACGTCGCAATGCAGGCTGATGAGGAGCCGCTCGGCGGTGCTGCCCATGAGGATGCCGAAGCGACCGCTCCGGCCATGTGTCCCCATCACAACGAGGTCGATGTCGTTCACCCAGACATGCGTCCCAATCACGCTCTCGGGTGTTCCATAGCGGATCAGGCACTCCATCCGCGCCATCTTCTCCGGCGGAGTACCCAAGCTCGGCAGGAACGCCGCACGCTCACGCTCAGCGTCCGCCAGCAGTTCCGCCTCATTCGCCGCGCGGCTGATAAACCCTTCGAACGGCATGCGGTAGGCATGCATCATCGTCATGTGGGCGTCCGGGAACATGCTCAGTGCCTGCCGCAAAGCGTGGGCGGAAGTCTCTGAAAAGTCAGAGGCGACGATTAGCGTCTGGTACGCTCGCCAAGGGCGCGTCTTCACGATCAGCACGGGCATCGGCGCGCGATGGACCAGCCTCTCGACCGTCGTGCCGAGAACCGCTCGGGCAAGGTTCCCGCTGCGGGCTATGCCGGTGACGATCAGGTCGCAGTCGAGTTCGTTCGCCGTGCGCAGGATGATCTCCGCGGGATCCCCCCGCTCGATCACGATCTCCGCCTCGACACCATGATTGCGCGTGGCGGCGCGGAGGTGGCGCTCGGCAAGCGCCCGCACCGAACCGCCGGGAACCGGTTCAGGGCCTTGCTCCGGCTCATTTCCTTCCAGCACATACAGCACATGCAGTTTGGCACACCAGGCCGATGCCAGCATCACAGCGCGGTCGAGGGCGCGGTCGCAGCGGCAGCTGAGATCCGTCGCGAGGAGCAGGCTGCGCGGCGGGCTACCTCGCCCGGCATCCCGCCGTTCTGAGTCTTTCTGCATCGCACAACCTCCATTTCCATCTCGGGCGCCCATGGCGCCGTTTGTGGCCGCCTGCACTGGCGGCGGTGCTGCCACCGAATGGATCAAAGCAGGTGCAACACGGTTTCGGCGTAGGCGCGGCGCTGCGCGACGGTCAGCTCGGAGCGCAGTGCCTCGTCGCCGACGCAGCAACCTGCCGCGTCGAAATCGGCGGCAAGCTTGTGGATCACGTCGGCATCGCCCGGTTCGGCATGATCCACCCACATGACGTCGAGCGCATAGCGGGGCAGTTCCGCCTCGGGAAGGCCGAGCCGACGCCCCGCCCAGAGCCCGATGAGCAGGTTCCGCCTCGCCCTGGGGCTCTCGGCCGTTGCCTGCTCCAGGCTATGCAGTGTGATGTCGGCGGCGAGGGCGGTCTGAATCTGGATCATCAAGTGATCTCCTCTACGTGGTTGTTGCTCCGGCGCCATGGTCCCGTCATGTCCCGCCCGTCGCGATCAGGAACAGCCCGAGGATACGGCGCGTCCGGGCGAACCCGGACACGACCGCCATGAAGGCGAGCCACATCCGGGGCGGGATTGCCGGGCCAGTCGGCGGACAGGATCAGGTCGGGGACGTCCATGCGGGCAGCGGGCTCCAGATCGGGGTACGGCGGCAGCGTGGCGTCGCATCGGACGGGAGGGCAGCCGGGCGCCGTCCCGCGGAAGACATCGCCGCGCCGGCCGCCCTGGGCAAGGCGGGGTACGGCCGCCCCGTGCGGTTCCGCACGTGCAAGTTGGGCAGTTCCTGCGCAGCTGCGTCGGCCGTGGCGCCCATATGGGACGTGACGGTGTTCACCAAGAACCGGGACCGGCTGCTGGGGGCCGAGGTCGCGAGCAAGTTCTTCGCCGCCGCGCTGGCCGACCCTGAGGTCAAGCCGCTGCTGTCCTCGGAGTACTTCTCGGTGGCTGGCACGTTGATAGAGGCCTGGGCTTCGATGAAGAGCTTCCGGCCGAAGGAAAGCTCCGGCGCTCCGCCCGGCCCCGGCCGCAACGGCCAGCGCGACTTCCATGCCGAGGAGCGCAGCGACGAGACGCATGCTTCGACCACGGTCCCGGATGCGCGGCTGGCGCGCAAGTCGAACGGCCAAGCATCGAAGCTCTGCGTAAGCGCGGCGACGAGGCCCGTCTTTCGGCGCGGTGGGTAGGTGTGCTGGGTCGGCGTGGAGCAGGGAGCTTCGGGCCGGCATTCTGGTCGACATTAGCGATGACGCGAAGGACGGCGGCTATCGGCGTGTAGAGGTTCTGACGGGGCCTGGCCGACGGCGGAAGTGGTCTGAAGACGACAAGGCGCGGATCGTGGCGGAGACGCTGCGACCCGGCACGGTGGTGGCCGATGTGGCGCGACGCTGGCAGGTCAGTTCGCAGCAGGTGTTCACGTGGCGGCGGGAGATGCGACGCGCGGCGGTGGCGCCGCTGGGCTTCGTGCCGATCGTGGCTGAGACGCCGGTGAGCGCGCCCGAGACGGTTTTGCCGTCGCCACCACCTTCGCCGCCATCGATTGAGGTGGAGGTGGCTGGCGCGGTTCTGCGCGTCACGGCTGGCACGGATGCCGACTTGCTGACGACAGTGCTGCGGACGCTCCGAGTCTCGGCGGCATGATAGCACCGCCCGCCGGCGCGCGGATCCTGCTGGCGACGAAGCCCGTCGACTTCCGCAAGGGTGCCCATAGCCTGGCCGCGCTTGCTGCCGAGGTGTTGGGCGCCGATCCCTTCTCGGGCGCGGTGCTGGTGTTCCGCTCGCGTCGTGCCGACCGGATCAAGATCCTGCTTTGGGACGGCAGCGGCCTGGTTCTCGTATGGAAGCAGTTGGAGGCCTCCACGTTCCGCTGGCCGGCGATCGTGGACGGCGTGGTGCGCCTGACACCGGTGGAGTTCGCCGCGCTGTTCGACGGCATCGATTGGCGACGCGTCCAGGCCACGCGGGAGATTCCCACGCCCAGCGTCCCTGCCTAGAATCACCGCGTGATGCGCGCCGCCGATGACGACACGCCGAGCCTGCCGGAGGATGCAGCGACGCTGCGCGCGCTGCTGCCGGAGACGCAGTCGTTGGTCGACACGCTGAGCACCGAGCTCGGCAGCATCACCGCCCAACGTGACGCGCTGGCCAGCCAGAATGAGCGGCTCCAGCACCTGCTGCTGAAGCTCAAGCGCCGGCAGTTCGGACAGAAATCCGAACGTCTCCCCGAGGAGCAGTTGCTGTTCGCGTTCGAGGAGATCGAGGCGACGCTGGCCGGCAACGCGGCTGAGGCGGGCAAGGCGTCTCCGACGCTGCGCGGCAACCAGGCGAAGCGTCGTCGTGCCGGCCGCGGCCGCCTGCCGGCGCACCTGCCGCGCATCGAGGTCGTGCTGGCGCCCGAGGCGACGGCCTGCCCCTGCTGCCAGGGCCCGCTGGTCGAGATTGGTATCGATGCCGCGGAGCGGCTGGACGTGATCCCCGCCCAGTTCCGCGTCGTCGTGACCAAGCGCCCGAAGCTGGCCTGCCGCGCCTGCCCCGGCGTGGTCCTGCAGGAGCCCGCACCCGCCCGCCTGATCGAGGGGGGCATGCCGACCGAGGCGACGGTCGCGCATGTGCTGGTGTCCCGCTATGCCGACCACCTGCCGCTCTATCGGCAGTCCCAGATCCTGGCGCGGCAGGGGATCGAGATCGGCCGCGAGGTGCTGGCTGACTGGGCCGGAACTGCAGCGATGGAGTTGGTGCCCGTGGTGCGCCGCATGCGGGAAATCCTGCTGGCCTCGGCAAGGCTATTCGCCGACGAGACCACCATGCCGGTCCTCGACCCGGGCCGCGGCAGGACGAAGAAGGGCTACGCCTGGGCAATCGCGCGCGACGACCGTCCCTGGGGCGGGGCCGACCCGCCGGCGGTGGTGTTCCACTACGCGCCGGGCCGCGGCGCCGAGCATGCGAAGGCGTTGCTGGCCGGCTATCGGGGCATCCTGCAATGCGACGGCTACGGCGCCTACAAGACGCTGGCCGCGGCGGATCGCGGCATCACGCTGGCATTCTGCTGGAGCCATGTGCGGCGGGAATTCATCGAGCTGGCAAAGGGCAAGACCGCGCCGATTGCCCAGGAGACGCTGCGGCGCATCGCCGCTCTCTACGCGGTCGAGACCGACTTGCGCGGCAAGCCGCCCGACCTCCGCCGTGCTGGCCGCCAGGAGCGGAGCCGTCCCCTGGTCGAGGACCTATTCGCCTGGCTGTCGGCGCAACTGGCACGTCTGCCGGGCGGCAGCCCTACCGCGCAGGCCATCCGCTACACGCTGAACCATCGCGACGGCCTGGTGCGGTTCCTGGCGGATGGCCGGATCGAGCTCGATAACAACACCGTCGAGCGCGCCATCCGCCCGATCTGCCTCAGCCGCAAGAACGCGCTGTTCGCCTCCGGCGACGATGGCGGGGCGAGATGGGCCGCCGTGGCCTCCCTGGTCGAGACCTGCAAGCTCAACGGCGTCGATCCACAGCGCTACTTCACCGACCTGCTGACCCGCCTCGTCAATGGCTGGCCCAACAACCGCATCGATGAACTCATGCCGTGGTGCTGGGCGGACCCCGACAAGGTCTGACCGTCACGCCTACGCGCCATGGGCCTCGTCGCAGCGCTTACAGCTCTGCTACGCCGGGCATGTGGTGATCGAGAACCGGCACGGCCTGGCGGCCGCTGCGACAACGACGCGGGCGACCCGCACCGCCGAGCGCGACGCCGGCGAGGCGATGGTGGCAGGGCTCGATCGTGCCGCGCGCAGCACGTTGGGAGGCGACAAGACCTACGACACGCGGGCCTTCGTCCGGGCAATGGGCAACATGGGCGTGACGCCGCATGTGACGCAGCACACCAATGGCCGGCGCTCGGCGATCCACAGACGGACTACGCGGCACCCATGCTGCGCGGTGAGCCAGCGCATCCGCAAGCGGATCGAGAAGGTGTTCAGCCGGGGCAAGGAGATCGGCGGCATGCGCCGCACCCTGCTGCGCGGGCTGGAGCGGGTCGGATGGAGCTTCACGCTCCGCGTTGCCGCCTACCACCTCGTCCGGCTGCCGAAGCTGTTGGCGGCGCCTGATTGACTGGCGCCGCAACAGGCCTCAACGCGGTAGTCCGCGGCGGTTGGCCACCGAAATCCACGCCCATCAGCCCGCCAAGCACCTCGCAGAAACTACGCCGGCGGGGAATCCAAGCCCTTGGCCGCGAATTTCCGCAGCCTGCTAGATCAGGCTGGCGGCGACGACCGCCCCCGCGATGGCCAATACCAGGATGGCGGCGGCGGCGCCTTCGCGGAAAACGTCCTCGATCCGGTCCAGATCCTCGCCGATGACAGTTTGCGGCTTCGGGCGCGATCGGCGCAGCGACCGCGACCCGGCACGCTCGGCGGCCCTTGCGGCGGCGCTCAGGGCCGCCACCCGGCGTCGCACCGGGCTGAGCGCGTCGCCTTCTGGCAGGACGGGCGCCTTCAGCCCGACCGCGACCGCGCCCGCAATCAACAGCGCCGCAAGCGCCAGCGGCCAGGCCTCGAAGATCAGCGACCGCAGGTCTGCGGCCAGCGGGGTCGTGCCGGCGATCCGGGCGTACAGAAGCCATGGCAGCCACAGCGCCGCACCGGACAGGGCGAGGAACGGCAGCGCCATCAGCAGCGGCGGGCGGCAGCGCGATGTCGCCCCTGGCAGCACCGCCAGGCAGCGCGCCATCGCCAGCGCCGTCGTCAGCGCCGAGAGGCCGATCAGCATGGCCCCGAAGGCTCCGGCCTGGTCCTTGAGCGCCGATTTGACCAGCGCCCCGGCCAGCAGCTGCATCCCGGCCAGCGACAAGCCCAGCACCGCCAGCCCCCCCAGAAGCCCCCAGCGCCAGGCCCGCCCGCAGACCGGAGCCAGCCCGACGCCCAGGAACAGCGCCCCCTTGGCCAGCCCGTGATGCAGCGCGAACAACGCCACCGCCGGCAGCACGGCCGCCGGCGCGCTGCCCTCGGCCAGGGCAAAGCCCAGAACCCCCATGACCAGGCCCATCTGGCTGACCGTGGAATAGGCCAGCACCGCCTTGGCGCCGGCCTGCGCCAGCCCCATCAGCGCCGCGAGGAAGAGGCCGGAAAAGCCCAGGATCATCAGGACATTGCCCGCGACCGCCGCCGGCATGCCCAGCGGCAGGAAGGCCACCAGCCCGAAGATACCGGCCTTGACGATGGCGCCCGACAGCACGGCCGAGGCCGGCACCGGCGCGGCCGGATGCGCCACCGGCAGCCAGACATGCAGGGGCATCAGCCCGGCCTTGATCCCGAAGCCAGCGATCAGCAGCGGCACCGCCGCGGGATGCGCCGAAGGCAGGGCAAGGCCCGCGCGAACCGCCTCGATGCCTATGGCGCCGCCCGCCCCGAACGAGGCCAGCATCAGCCCGACCAGGATCGCCACCTCGCCGCAGACAGCGAGCACCAGATAGACCGTCCCCGCCCGCATGGAGGCGGGCTGGCGGTCATGGATCACCAGCGGATAGGCCAGAAGCGAGACCAGCGCGAAGAACACATAGAAGGTGACGATGTCGCCGGCGATGAAGACGCCGAGATTGCCGGCCAGAACCAGGTTCCAGAACAGCGCGAAGGCGGCGGGCCGCCCGTCGTGCCGCATGTAGAAGGCGGCATACACCCCGGCCCAGAACCACAGCGTCGCCGCACCGCCGAGAAACAGCGCGCCGGTTGCGCCCAGCTCCAGGCCGCTGTCCAGCAGCACGCCCGGCAGCGCGACGGGAACGTCGCGCGACGCGACGAGGGCCGCCGCCAGGGCCGGCAGTGGGCCAAGCGGCAGCAGCAGCACCATGCGCGGCCCCCAGCCCGGCAGCAGGGCCAGCCCCGCCAGGAGCATCGGCCAGAGCACGGCCAGCGGCAAAAGCAGCGTCGGATCGGCGGTCATCGCAGATAGCCCAGCCCGACCAGCGTGGCCCAGCCGAGCGGGCTGAAGGACAGCGAGGCGAAGATGCCAGCCCCCAGCGACACCACCGCCGTCACCACCGCGGGCAGGATCAGCATCCGGTCGCGGGTGGTGGCCAGCTCGGCGATGGCGGGCCGGCCGGGCGGTGGCGGCAGAAGCCATGCGCGGTACAGCAGCGGCAGGAAATAGGCGGCGTTCAGCAGCGACGATCCCGCCAGCACCGCGACCGCCCAGGCCGCATCCGACTGCAACGCCCCGATCCCGAGATACCATTTCGAGATGAAGCCGGCCACCGGCGGCATCCCGATCATGCCCAGCGCCCCGACCGAGAACGCCGCCATCGTCACCGGCATCAGGCGGCCCGCGCCGTCCAGCTCGGCGATCGCCGTAATCCCCATCCGGTTGGCAAGCGCGCCAGCGCACATGAACAGCGTGATCTTCATGATGCCCTGATGCACCAGATGCACCAGCCCGCCGATCACCGCGAAGGGCCCGATCAGGCTGGCACCCAGCACGATGTAGCTGACCTGGCTGACGGTGGAATAGGCCAGCCGCTTCTTGAGGTCGCTCTGCATCAGCGCCTGCACCGAGCCGTACAGGATCGTCGCCGAGGCAATCGCGGCCAGCGGCACACCCAGGCCCAGTTCGGCCACGGTGCCGATGCCGTAGACATCGTAGATCACGCGCACGATGCCGAAGGCCCCGGCCTTGACCACCGCGACGGCGTGCAGGAGCGCGCTGACGGGGGCGGGGGCGGCCATCGCCTCGGGCAGCCAGCCATGGAAGGGGATGATCGCCGCCTTGACCCCCAGCCCGCCGATACACAGGATGAAGATCAGCGTCAGGGTCAGGGGCGGGATGGCGCCCAGATTGGCGGGGGCGGAAAACTCGATCGCGCCGACCAGCGATTGCAGCCACAGGATCCCGGCCAGGAAGGCGACGCTGCCGGCCAGCGTGTAGGTCAGATAGATCTGCCCCGCCCGCAGCGACTTGTCGTCGCCCCGGTGCGCCACCAGCGGCCAGGTCGCCAGCGTCAGCAGTTCGTAGAACAGGAAGAAGGTGATCGCGGTGCCCGACATCGCCACACCGGTGGCCGCCAGCACGCACAGGTTGAAGAAGCCGAAGAAGCGCGGCAGGTTCGGACCCCGGTCGAAATAGGCGATGGCGTAGATCGTGGTCAGCAGCCACAGAAACACCGAAAGCGTCACGAACAGCAGCGCCAGCGGGTCCAGCCGCAGCACGAAATCGTAGCCCGGCAGGAATTCGTAGCGCCATTCGAACACCACGCCCGCCTGCGCCTGCAACAGCAGGTATGCCACCACCAGGAGCTTGACGAAGGCCACGCCGATGTTCGCCGCGTTCCGCCAAGCCGAGAGACGCTCGGGCAGGGCAAAGCTGACCAGAGCGGCGACCACCGGCAGCAGGACCAGGAGAAGCGGCGCGAAGGTCATCATGGCGCGGCCGCGCCCGGGGCGGCCCAGGGCGCGGCAATCGCGGACAGATTGTGCAGCGCGCTGCCGCCGAAACCCATGACGATGGCCAGCCCCGCCAGCACCAGCGGCGCCGCCGTGCGCACCCCGAGCGTCGCAGGCGCACGCGGCGCCGGCCCGGCGGCGAAGCAGGCCGAGAGCGCCCGGAAGAAATAGACCGCCGCCAGCAGGCCGCCCAGAATCATCACGCCGGCATAAAGGAAGGCGCCCTGCGCGATCGCCGCGTTCAGAAGCAGGAACTTGCCGGTGAACCCGCCCGAGGGCGGCAACCCCATCAGCGACACCGCCGCCAGGCCGAAGGCGGTCACCGTCATCGGCATCGACTGCGCCAGCCCGCCCAGATCGCCGATCCGGTCGCCGGCGGCGGCCTTCAGCATCAGCCCGGCGGCAAGGAACATCGCCGCCTTGGCCAGCATGTGCGCCACCGCATGCAGCATCATCCCGGCCCAGGCACCGGACGGGTCCGGCGCGCCTGCGACCAGCGGAAAGGCGAGGAACAGGTAGCCGACCTGCGCCACCGTAGAATAGGCCACCAGCGCCTTCAGCCGCTGCTGCCGCATCGCCTGGACCGAGCCGTAGATCACCGCCAGCGCCCCCGGCCCGCCCAGCACATGCAGCGCGGTCTGGCCGCTGACGGCCGGAAAGGCCTCGAACCAGAGCCGCAGCAGGATGACGAATCCCAGCTTGACCGCGATCGCCGACAGCAGCGCGCTGGCGGGCGCGGGGGCGGCGGCGTGGGCGGGCGGCAGCCAGCCATGCATCGGGAAAAGCGCGGCCTTGATCAGAAGTCCCGCCGTCATCAGCCCCAGCGCCAGCATCGTCGCCAGATCGGGCTGTGCGACCTGCGAAAGCAGGGTGACGTCCACGGTGTTGTAACGCCCCACCAGAAGCGCCACTCCCAGGAGGTAGGCCAGCGAGCCGACCAGCGCGATCATGAAATAGCGCAGCGCCGCCTCCAGCGAGCCCATCGCCGCCAGCGCCACGGCGGCCAGGCTGACCATCTCCAGCGTGACATAGAGGTTGAACAGATCGGTGGTCAGAAAGCCCGCATTCGCCCCCGCCCAGAGCAGATAGATCAGCGGCCAGAAGGTCTCGGCCTGGGCTGCGTTGCCGGCCTTCTCCGGCGGATCGGCCAGCGCGTGCAGCCCGACCGCGCCGATCACCAGCGCCGTGGCCGCCACCATCAGCCGCGCCACCCCATCGGGGCGCAAAAGGATGCCCAAGGGCAAGTCCCAGTGGCCGACCAGATAGGCCGCATCGGCCGGCACCAGCGCCAGCCAGAGCGCCAGCCCCGCCATCGCAGGCGCCGCCGGCAGGATCAGCCAGCGCGCAGCCCGCCCCGCCAGCAGGGCGGCCAGCATGAAGCCGAGCGGCACCGCCACCGGAAGGTCAAGCGGGCTCAGGGCCCGGGCTTTCCGCCGTCGGGGCGGGTGGCGGCTTTCGTCGCCACGCGCGCCTCGGCCAGCCGCACGATCATCGCCGCGCCGAAGGCGGTCAGCGCAACGGCCACGACGATCCCGGTGATGACCAGCGCCTGCGGGAACGGATCGGTCGCGTCGGCTCCTCGGCCCAGACCGCCCAGGATCAGGAAGATGCCTGCCCCGACCACGTTGATCGCAAGCAACTGGCGCAACGTATGGCGCAGGGTGATGAACGCGAAAAGACCCAGCCCGGCCAGGACCGCGCCGGTCAGGGCGTAAACATGGCCCGTCACCATGAAACCGGCCTCAGCAATCGCTGTGCCTGTCGGTGCCGCCGGCGGGGTCCGGCCACCCGATGACATTGGGCCCTGCCACCAGCAGCGCCAGCGTGGCCCCGATCGAAAGGAACAGCGAGTATTCGATCGCCAGGATCGCCGCCTTCGCCGATCCTTCAGGATAGACCAGAAAGCCTCCAAACCCCATTCCGGCCAGCCCGATCAGCAGAAAGACCAGCGGTCCCAGGACCAGCGCCACCCGCAGCCCCGGAAGGTCGCTGCGCGGCAGGCCGATCGCGCCGCCTATCGCCGACACCATCAGCCCGCCCGCGAGAACTGTGCCGGCCTGAAAAGCTCCGCCCGGCACGTCCGATCCGGCCCAGACCAGATATGCCGCCATCACCAGCGCCACCGGCAGCAGAAATCGCCCGAAACTGCGGGCCACCCGGCGCATCGGCACATCGGCCACGCCGAGATCAGCCGGACGGCCCGGCCAGACCCCGGCGGGCGCCAACGACCAGACCGCGACCAGCGCGCCGAGCAGCACGAAGCTTTCCAGGAGCGTGTCATAGGCGCGGAAGGCCAGCAGGACGCCGGTTACCCGGTTCTCGATGCCAAGCCCCGGCATCAGCGGCGCGACCGCGCGGTCAAGCCCGCTTTCCGGCGGGATCGAGAGCACCGCCGCAGCCAGCAGCAGCACGAAGCCCGCGCAGGCCGCAAGGGCGCCCGCCCGCAGCCATGCGGACGTATCGGCGCAGGTCGCGTCATCGCCCAGCGCCAGAAGCCGCGCCCGGGCCAGGATCAGAAGGACCCCGGTGACCCCGGCGCCGAGCGCGATCTCGGCCAGCGCCACGTTGACCGCATCGAGCCCCAGCCAGGCCAGACCCAGGAGGTTGCCGAAGGCGATGAAGAAGGCGATGGCCGCCAGCGCGTCGCGCACGAAAAGCGCGATGCCCGCCGCGCCGAGGATCATCAGGCACAGGATGATGTCGAAGGCGCCGGTCATGGCTGGACGCCGTCCCGATGGCTGCGGGTCCCGTCCAGGCGGGCCTGCCGGGCGAGCAGTTGAGACGTGATGCCGGCCGCGATCACCGCGAACAGCCAGACCAGCGCGATCTTGGCGGCCACCGCCAGCGAACCCCAGTGGAGCGCCGCCGCCAGCGCCACCAGCCCCAGGCCGAGGTTGTCGGCCTTGGTCAGCGCATGCAAACGCGAGGCGGTGTCAGGAAAGCGCAGGAGACCCAGCGAGCCTGCCCCATAGAAGGCCAGCCCCGCGCCCAGCAGCGCCAGAACCGCCAGATCGGTCCAACTCATCCGCTGCCGTCCGGTCGGTCGCCGGGCCGGGCGGCGCTGCGCGCGAAGGCGGTCACCGCGACAGCGGCCAGCAGCGTGCCGATCAGCGCCGCGTCCAGCATCGCCGCATCGCGCCGTGCCGCGCCGAGGACGACCGCCACGCCGATAACTCCGGTGCCGGCCAGTTGGGCGGCCATGATCCGCTCCACCGGACCGGGCCCGCGCCAGCAGCGCACCAGCGCGACCGCGATGCTCAGAAGCAGGAAGACGGCCGCAAGGGTGAACCAGTCAGCCATTCGCGACATTGTGGCTGTCGATGCGCCGGTCGAACAGGCCAAGAACCCGGCGTTCATCGGCCTGCATCCCGTCGGCGGCGTATCGCGTCACGTTGAGAAGGTGGACGTCCATCTCCGCGTCGCCGGGCCCCGCCGCGAGGCTTCCGGGCAGGATGCTGACCACCCCGCCCAGCAGGACACCGGCCGCTTCATTCCGGTTGGTGAGTTGAGCGCGCACCCACCCAGGCGCGATCGGCAGGCGGGGGTCGAGGGCACGCCGCGCGACATCGAGTCCACCCATGAAGGCGTCCGCCAGGAAACGCGGCAGGAACCCCGCCACCCGCCAGAGCACGATGCCAGGCTGGTCCGCGGGATACAGGCGCAGACTGAGCAGCGTCGCAGCAGCAACCGCAAGCCCGCCATAGATCAGCGCATCCGCCGATCCACCCGTCAGGGTGACCCAAAGCAGCGCAAAAATAACCGACCGGTTCAGAGCTGAGGCAAGCCGCATCGTCTCTCGAGTGCCTTTGTGGGTGGCGGGTCGGATAACAGTACTTTTCAGGATTCCGACAACCGGAAAACAGGCAAGCGCCCGTGGGCAGCGCTTGCCTCCCCGCAGAAGGATCATCGGACCGCGGAGCGGCACAGCATACCGCGCCCGGCGGGTTTCTGCCATGCCGCCCTGGGCCGCCGATGCTGGCCGGCGACCACCGGGACCTCGCGCGCCATCGCGACGCAGCGGGTCGGCCGCCGGTCGCGACAATCGGAGGTCGAACGGGCCAGCCAGGATCGGCTTGCGCTTGCGGCGACGCTGATCGTCGTCGCGCAGCGACCATCGTCACGGCCGGGGCCTCGCGGCGGCATCAGCGGGAGAGCGGACGGTTCCGCGACGCAGCCGCATACGGCCTCCGGCGGCTGGCGGGTCATCCGGGCAGCGCCGGCGGAACCGGCAGCAGGAACGCCGCCCAGGCCGCCGCCAGGCCAAGAATGAGCCCAGGCACCACCCGGCCGGCAAAGCCGCCGCGCCCGAGCGTCAAGGCCAGGACAACCCGCACGCCGGTGTTGGTGCTGATCGCCGCAAGGATCGGCAGCACCGCCTCCTGCGGCGCGATCTGGCCCGCCCCGACCATCAGCGCGACCGAGATTGCCGCCGACTGCGTGTTGACCATGCCGGCCAGCGCGGCGGCCGCGACCATGGCATTCAGCCCGAACTCCTGCTGCACGGCGGTGGACGCCAGCATGATCACGGCCAGGGCCGCCGAAAAGGCCAGCGCCCCGGTCAGGCTGATCGCGCGCGGCTGCACGACCGGGGTGGCGCCCTGGCCTGGCGGTGGGTTCTCAGCGAAGGGCGACGGCGCGCGCAAGGCCGCAACCGCCCAGGGCGCGGCGTAAAGGGCTGCCGCAAGACCTCCAGCCAGCAGTGGCAGCGCCATCGCGTTCAGCGTGGCCAGGCTGGTCGCCGCCAGCGCCATCGACATCGTGACGACCGTCGAGAGCGAGGACAGACACGCCCCCGCGGTCGCCCCCCGCATCGGTGCCGGTGCCGTGCGCGTCCGCCGGGCCATGTCACGGATCGTCGCCGTGCTGGAGACGAAACCCGAGGCGAAACCGGTCAGCGTCAGTCCGTATTGCACCCCGTAGAGCCGCACCGCCACATGGCCGGCTGCGGCGATGACCATGACCATGATCACAACCGACCACATCAGATAGGGGTTCAGCACGCCGTAGGGGCCGAAGGTCCGGTTTGGGAGGATCGGCAGCACCACGAGCGTGGCGGCCGCCAGCAAGAGCCCATCGCGCAATTCCTGCTCGGTCATCACCGACCGCACGAAGTCGCGCAGATAGGCCCGCGATGCCAGAAGCACCGCCACCACGACCCCAGTCCCGGCGGCCACCACGGGATGTGTCACCGACAGCCCGCCCAGCAGCACGGTCATCACCAGGGCGACCTCGGTGGTCAGGCCGATGTGTTCTGACTTGTCGCGCCAGTAGGCCAGCCCAGCCAGCAGCAGGATGCTGATGATGGCGGTGGCCAGCAGGATGACACCGCCGGCCTGCTGCGCAACGGCACCCAGAAGCGCCGTGATGGCGAATGTCCGGATCCCGGCCAAAGACTTGACGTCGGGCGACATGCGCTGCTCGCGCTCGGCCCCGATCAGGAGGCCGATCCCCAGCGCTTCGGCGAGATTGAACAGGATCAGCGCCTCCTGGTTCATCGGCGGGCCTGGCAGGCGTTGCCCTCGGGTGCGCGGCCGAAGGCGGGCGAGCGCTCGATCCCGGGGAGGCGGAAATCCTCATGGAAGTCGTCGGCCATGTCCTGGCCGGCGTGGTCGTGGCGAAGCGCGAGGCCGCGAGCGACACCCTCGGCGAAGCCGCCGAAGTGGCGGCGCTCGTCATGGCGGATCGGTTTGAGAGCCTCGAAGCGGGTGGCGCGTGGCGCGGCGTGGACGCCGACGCGCTCGGCCGAGCGGTGACCGACGGCGACGAACACCGCGACCTGCTCTCCGTCGGTGATCGTGGTGGTCAGGCCGGTGCCCCAGAGAGTGTCCACCGTCTCCGGCATGGTGGTGCGGTCGTGCCTCCGCGGCCCGCGTGGCACGCCGCTCCGCGACGGGGCGAGCAGATCGTGCGCGCGCATAAGGCGCGGCACCCCCGGCCGCGCCCTCTCTCTCGTCGCCATGTCCGTCCCTCCGGCCGATACTGTCCGCCCACGCGACGATAGACCGCCCCGCCTGATCCGCCGAGGGACGGGCACGGCGCGCCGTCCGCGGCTCCGAGTAGCCGTGCAGCATCGCACATAGGCTTTCTGCGCGTGGCCATGAACCGCCTCGTGCCCGGCCGCCTCGCCGGATGGCTCTCACGCTGCGTCAGACTTTCCCGGAGGTGCTCTCAGAGCATGTGGAGCAATCGAACTTGTGCCTGAATCCGTTGATATCCCTCACCATTTTCCGGACGATTTCCCACCGGTCGGACATTCATTCACAAACTCTCAGGCCAAGCGCTTCGCGGCCTCCATCGCTGCCTCGACGTCGGCCCGAATCGCCGCCTCATCCAGCAGGACAATGGCGCGCGGCCCGACCCGGAGGCGGCCGAGACGGACGAGGTCCGCCAATTCACGCGACACCGCCTCGCGTCGCGCTCCGATCCGCGACGCGAGTTCGGGCCGTGCCGGCGGCGGTGAGATTGCAAGACCTCCTCCTGCCTCCGGCGGGCGAGGCCGCGCAAGACGAAGCAACTCGGCGCAGAGTCGCTGCCGCGTCGGCAGCACGGCGTATTCGAGAAGGCGTCGGTTCTGGCTCCGCACCCGCTCCGCCAGCACCGCGATCAGCCGCCGCCCGAGCGGTGGCGAAGCCAGGATGAGCTCCACGAAGGTGTCGCCCGGCATCACCGCAATCACCGCGCGATGGAGGGCGTGAATGCCAGCCGAAGGGGAAACGGCGGGGCCCGCGAAGGCCGCCAGCTCGCCCACGAAGGCGCCCGGGCCCACCTCGGCCACGATCTTCTCCCGCCCCCCGCTCGATCGCATGAGGACCCGCAGCGGCCCGCCACGCAGGACCACGCGCACCTCGGTGGAGGGGCAGTCGAAGTCGAGCACCAGCTCGCCGGCAGCGACTTCCACGACCCGCGACGCAGCCTCGGCACGGGCGAGCGTCGCGGCATCCGCTTCCCTGAAGAAGGCAAGTCGTCCGAGGCCCGGCGCGAGGCGTTCCTTGTCCACCGCGTTCCTTAACCAGCTGCGGTGGGTAGTATTCCGTGCGATGGCCTTTCGCGCCACCGGGAAGTGTTGGTTTCGATGGCGGCGAGGACGGGAGGCGGTCCCTCAGATGCCGCGCTCCAGGGCGGCGATGCGGTCGCGCACGGCCAGGCGCTCGCGCTTGAGGACGCCGAGTGCGGCGGCGTCGGGCCGCGGTCTCGCCGCCGCCTCCGCGATCCGGCGCTCCAGAGCCGAATGGTGAAGCCAGAGCCGCGACAGGAGCCAAGTGAGAGAGGCCAAGTCTTCAGGCGGCTTAGCGCTGGATTGCAGCGCGCTTCGCTCAAACGAGAGCCGCGTGGGGAACAGCCGGTATCCCTCCCGCAAGGCCTGGTGGCGACACGTGACGGCGGTCGGCGTGGAGGCGATCGGAGGGCGGGCGTCGGCGGTCATGGTCGGCGTCTCCATCTCTGGCGTCCGTTGATCGGGCGCGCTGGGTGAAGGCCCGACATCACGCCGCCCCAGCATTCGGATCGGCGTCAGAGGCACCCGGACCTAACACGGTGTACATCCGGACTGCTGGTGCGTGGATCAATACGGCTCAAGCCGAGACCGTGCGGAACCGCACGCGGCGGGCGTGCCCGCGCTTGCCTGGCGGTTCAGGCACGGCGAAGTATGCCGCAAGACGGTACCCGGGTTCCTCTGGCGCGATATGCAGCGTCATGTCGGACCGTCGCGCCCGCACATGGAGCCCGGTTTCAACATGGACTGCTTCGCCTCGATCCTGGTCGGCAACTGGACCGGGCGAGCCTGGCTGGACGACGCGCGCCTTGATGGCGATCGTCAACGTCCAGCCGGTCGTCGACCTCAGGGTGCTGCACGCCCAGAGCGGAATGGGCAAGCGTCCCAGCCTTTCGGCCGGCTGCATCTTTCTCGGACTGAGCTTGGGCGACCGCGTGCGCTCCATTTTCGCGGTGCTTCTGATCAGGACGGGCGCGACGATGCGGGTCTTCGCGGGCAACGAACACGACGTCGGCAGGTTCCGTGCGTCGGGCGTGACCACACCGGCCAAACCAACAATCTGGAGATAATGAGATGATTCGCGACTTCTTTCTTTGGCTGCTGATGAGCCTGGTGGTCGAGCCGATGCAAGTGGAATGGAGCACACGGCTGCAGGCGGCAGGCGCATCTCCATCCGTTGTCGCCGACGTGACGCGCTGCACCTCGGAGGCCGGTCCGGCACTCGCCGCGCGCGCGGCCGATGACCCATGGTGGGGGATGACCACTGCCGCGGGCGTGCTGATCGGTTTCCGCGATGGCGTTGCGGTCGTTGCGGAGGCGACTCCGGGATGCGCCGCAGCGGTGCAGGCGGCAGGACCGCTCCTGGCTGGCCTCCGCTCTTGAGCGGGCGATCGGGGCATTCGCGCGGGTTGAATCACCGGCGGTCGCTCCAGGAGGCGGGACGCCATCCTCGCCACGAGCCTTTCCGCGGCGCCAATTTGGTGATGGGGCCCGCCCGGCTGGGGCGTGCCGGTCCCGAAGCGTGGCGCGGCGACAAGACTCGTGGCGCAGGTGGATCCCGCGCGGTGAGCCACGCCGTTGCCGCCTGGCTCTGCGTTGGCAATGATGCCGACCTGCGGTGCCGCCGGTCGTGCGGGCGGCGGCGTCGTCTCCGACCTTCGCGGCGCGGCTCGCCACTCCGGCACGCGCACCCAGATGCAACGGGAAATGCAATGGAAGTGCCGCCGCCGTGACGGGTTTCGCCATCCGCAAGGCCGAGGCCGTCGGCCGGCCACCGTATCGCCGGACGGTCCGATTCCCGGACGGATGGGATAACCGGAGGCGGTGCGCGCCCGATGCGTGAGCAATGGGGCAGCCAGACGGGCTTCATCCTCGCCGCCATCGGCTCGGCGGTCGGGCTCGGAAACATCTGGCGCTTCGCCTATGTCGCCGGCGAGAACGGCGGTGGCGCGTTCCTGCTGGTCTATCTGGTCATCGTCCTGACGCTCGGCCTGCCTCTGGTCGTCGCGGAGATCGCCATCGGGAAGCGCAGCAGGGCTGACGGCGTCACGGCCTTCGAGCGCCTCGCGCCCGCTTCGCCCTGGCGCCGGGTCGGATGGCTCGGCGTGGCGGGCTCGGCGCTGATCCTGGCGTATTATTCCGTGATCGCCGGCTGGGCGCTGCGCTACTTCTCCGCCGCCGCGTCCGGGACGCTATGGGACCGCCCGCCGGGCGGTTTCGCGGACTCCTTCCGCGCCTTCATCGCCCATCCGCTCGAACCGCTCGGGTGGCATGTCGGCATGATGGCGATCAGCATGGCCATCGTCGTTGCCGGCGTCGCCCGCGGCATCGAACGCAGCTGCCTGTGGCTGATGCCGATGCTGGCCCTGATCGTCCTGTTCCTGGCCGGCTTCGCGCTGACCCTGCCGGGCTCCTCCGGCGGCGTCGCCTTCCTCTTCATGCCCGAGTGGTCGGCGCTGTTCGACCCGCGTGTGATCCTGGCGGCGATGGGTCAGGCCTTCTTCTCGATCGGCCTCGGCATGGCGGTCTACATCACCTACGGCAGCTACATGAAGCCCGAGCAGCGCATCCTCGGCTCGGCCGCGGTGATCGTGGCCAGCGACACCTGCTTCGCCATTGTCGCCGGCCTCGCGATCTTCCCGGCGGTCTTCGCGATGGGTGGCAACCCGGCTGCCGGGGCGGAGCTCGCCTTCATCACCCTGCCCGACATCTTCCTCGCCATGCCGGGCGGCAAGATGGTGGCCATCGCCTTCTTCCTCCTGCTCAGTGCGGCGGCGCTGACCTCGATGATCTCGCTGCTCGAGGTTCCGGTCGCCGCCCTCATGCAGCGTGCCGGCCTGCGGCGCCGCACGGCCGTCCTCGCTGTCGGCGGCGCGGCCCTGCTGGGCGGCGTGGCGCCGGCCCTCGGATACGGACCGCTCGCCTGGCTCAACGTGACCGGCGCGCCGCTGCTCGAGGAGGTGGACCATGTGGTCTCCAACCTGGTCCTACCGCTGGCCGGCCTCGGTCTCGCCCTGTTCTTCGGCTGGGTGCTGCCGGGCGGCACCGCCCGCGACCTGGCGGGAATGCGCGGCCTGGCCTGGGCGCTCCTGCTGTGGGCGATCCGCTGGCTCGCACCGGTGTTCATCATCGGCCTGATGCTGTTCCGGCTGCTCGCCGGCTGAACGGAACCCGCTCAGCCCTCGGGCTTCACCGCGACGAGCTCGGCGGCGCGCTCGGCGGCGTCGTGGAAGGGCAGCAGCACCAAGTCCGCGCCGCGCCCCAGCAGCTCGTTGCGTTCGGACCGCCCATGCGCGGTGACCGCGATCCTGCCGCCGAACCGCTCTCCGCGCAGCGCCGAGATCAGAGCCAGGCGATGGTCCTCGTGGGTCAGCCCGCCAGCATGGCTCGGGATGGCGGAGATCGCCCAGCGCGCACGCCCGAGCGGCAGCGTGGCGACGAGTTCGGGATCCGTTGCGTCGCCATAGACCGCCTCGAAGCCGCGGCGGCGCCAGGCCGCGCACCGCCTCGGGGTCGAAATCAACCCCCAGAACCGCCAGGCCGCGCGCGCGCAGGCGCTCGGCGATCGCCCGGCCAAAACGGCCGAGCCCGAAGATCACCACATCGGGCGCGGCCGCCGCCTCGGCCGCCATGCCGCCCGTCTCGGCCGCCTCGCGCCAGGGGTGATTTCGCTCGAAGTTCCGCAGCGGCCGGTCGAACCAGGCGGCGAGCCGATGCGAATGCGTGATCATGTAGGTCGACAGCGCGATGGTGATGAGGCCGATCAGCGTCACCAGGCCGAGTGCCGGTTCCGCCACATGCCCCAGCGCGACGCCCATCGCCATCAGGATCAGCGAGAATTCGCTGATTTGCGCCACCGTCAGCCCAGCAAGGAAGCCGGTTCGCCGCCGGTAGCCCATCGCCCCCATGATCGCGACGACGATCAGCGGATTGCCCACCAGCACGAACACCGAGAGCACCGCCGCAGCGCCCAGCTGCTCGCCCATCGCGCCGAGGTCAAGCCGCGCACCGAGCGCGATGAAGAAGAACAGCAGCAGGAAGTCGCGCAACGCCGACAGCCGCGCGGCGATCGCCTCGCGGAACTGGGTGGAGGCCAGCGCGACGCCGGCGAGTAGGCCGCCGATCTCCTTGCCGATCCCGAGGGCGTCGCCGAGCGCCGCCAGCAACGCGGCCCAGCCGATGGCGAAGCCGGCCAGCAGTTCCGGCGCGCGGGCCAGCCGCGCCATCAGCGGCTCGGCGGCGAAGCGGATCACCAGGCCGACCAGCAGCAG
This sequence comes from Acetobacteraceae bacterium, assembly GCA_019750465.1. Lineage (GTDB taxonomy): Bacteria > Pseudomonadota > Alphaproteobacteria > Acetobacterales > Acetobacteraceae > JAIEOP01. Next base: position 35,338 of record JAIEOP010000376.1, read on the forward strand.
CATCGCCGCCCCGCCCGCCGCGACGCGCAGCAGCCCGCCCAGCGCCGACACCTCGCCCACGCCCGCCGCCAGGGCCGAGACCACCACCATGGCGAGCACCACGACGATGTCCTGCACGATCAGGAAGCCGAGCGCGATGCGCCCGTGCAGGCTGTCGATCTCGCGCTTGTCCGACAGCAACTTGACGATGATGATGGTGCTCGAGAAGGTCAGCGCCACCGCGACATAAATGCTGGTCACGGCGTCGAGCCCGAGCAGCAGACACAGGCCGAAGCCGACCACCGCGGTGAAGGTCACCTGGCCGAGCCCGGTGGCGAGCGCCACGGCGCCGAGGCTTCGAATCAGGCCGATATCGAGCTTGAGGCCGACCAGGAACAGCAGCACGGCGATGCCGAGCTCGGCCAGCAGGTCGATGTGCTCGTCCGAGCGCGCCACGCCGAGCACCGCGGGTCCCGCGATGATGCCAGCGCCGATCAGCCCGACGATCAGCGGCTGGCGCAGGAACAGCGCGGCCAGTCCGGCCGCGGCGCCGAGCGCCAGCAGGGCGGCGACCTCGTAGAACACCGAGGCCGCGATCAGTTCCACCAAGACTCAGGCCCCCGCGCCGGATCGCGTTCTCATCGCGGCGTCTCGGGCGGCACGGCGAGCGCGTCGCAGCGCACGGCGGCCAGCACCTCGGCGGCGACGCTGCCCAGGACCGCGCGGCGCAGGAGGCTGGCGCCGGCGGTGCCGATGACCAGAAGGTCGGGGCGCGAATGCTCCACCGCCTGTTTGACGACCGTTGCCGCCCGCCCCGCCACGACGCGCTGCTCGGGCCGGTAGGGCAGGCCGAGCGCCGCGACGAAACCCGCCAGTGCGGCGGCGGCCTCGCGTGCCGAATCGGCCTCGTGCGCCGCCACCGCGGCCGCCGGTACGTCGGCCAGTGCCAACGCCCCAAGGCCGGGCGGCTCGAAGACGTGCAGCAGCGTCAGCCGTGCCTGGTCGAGCAATCCGAGTCGTACTGCGGCACGCAGCGCGCGCGCCGCATGCTCGGAAAGGTCGGTGGCGGCGAGCACGTGGCGGTAGGGGCCCGCCGGCGCCCGGTTCACCATCAGTACCGGGCGGCAGCCGTGGCGCATGACCCGCTCGACCGTGGTGCCGGCGAAGATGTCGCGCAGCGGCCGGCGCCGGTGCTCGCCGAGCACGATGAGCTCGGCCTCCCACGTTTCGGCGGCGCGCAGGATCGCCTCAAAGGGATCGCCTTCCTCGATCAGCGGGAGAACGGGATGCGCCGACGCCTGTCCGAGCGCAGCCACCTGCTCGCGGAGGATCGCCGATGCCTCGCGACGTTCAGCCTCGACGAGGCGCCGCGGCTGGTCATCGTCGAGCGCGTGCAGCACGAGCAACTCGGCGCCTGCCCCGGCGGCGATGAGCGCGGCGCGGCGCAGCGCGCGGTCGGCGCGCGACGAAAGATCGGTGCCGGCGAGGATCCGCCGGAGAGCGGTCCCTGGATCGACGTTGCCAACAGAAACCGACATCTGCCTATGCCTTCAATTGCCTCGACGCTGCTCTACGAGGCGCCGACAGGTCGTCCAAGCCATCTGGTGCTGCGCCCCCACGCAGGCGACAGCGCGCCGCACGCCGGGCGTTTCGGCTCGTGGGCGGAGCCCTGGCGCGATGCCGCCCGCCGTCATCGGCTGCCTCCGTCACCACCAGCCCAGCGCCACGACCGCGAGATGCAGCGCATAGAGCGCGCCTGCATTGATGGCCAGGACCCATGCCAGCGCCAGCAAGCCGAGGCAGAGAGCGATGAGAACCGCCAGGCCATCACGCGCCAGCAGGCCGAGACCGAGCAGTATCAGCGCGATACCGGGGGGCGGATTGCCGAACGGCACCGGGAGGATGAGGGCGAAGCCCAGCAGGACGATGCTCACCCCGAGCAGCGGTCGGGCGGCCGCGCCGGCGAGCCAGCGCAGCCGCCCCGGCCTCAGCCATCGCTCGATCCGCTCCACCCGCGGCAGCGCGCGCCGGAACACGGCGGCGAGGGCGTCGCGAGGCAGGCCGATGCGCAGCAGCGCGCCCGGCAGCCTGAGCCGCGTTGCGCCCAGACCGAACTCCACGCCGATGAGCATCAGGAGCGTTCCCATCACCGGGCCGGTGGGCAGGAAGGGTATCGGCAGCACCGAGGGGAGCGCCAACAGCACCACCGCCAGCGGCACGCCCGTCGAGCCCAGGCCGTCCAGCAGCATGCCGATTGTGGTCGCCTGCCCGACCTCGGCCTGGGCCATGACACGGCGCACCGCCATTGACGCCGGGCGGTAGGATGTCCCGCTCATCGCCATGGTGAACGACGAACCGTGCCCTCCTCGCCTTGCCCGCCTGCGCCGCGCCTGCCGCCGGCCGGTCCGCCGCCGGAGCCCGGCCAAGCGCCGATCGTCATCGGCGAATCGTGGCGCACAGAGGTCTGCATGCAGGCTCATGCGCTGGCCTGCTGGCCGCTTGCGCCGGTCCAGGCCGGCGCAAGCGGCGGCGGATTTCAGCTTCGGCTCCGGGTGGGAGAGTTGGATGCGCGCCGACCGGCCCGGCCTGAGCAAGGCGTTCCAAGCGCTGACCACCGGCCCGGCGGTGGGTTGGGTTCGCGCGCTCCGTGACGCCATGCCGCCCGGGCCGGAGGAGGTGGTCGTTCAGGCTCCCGGCGGGCGGCATCGCCGCCATCGCCGCCGCCCGGATGTGCGAGCCGGTGCGGCCTTCCCCCTCGCCCGGCACCGGGCTGAGGCTGGTGCACTCGGTCATCGCCCACTCGCTGTCTTTCATCTTCGACATATGGGTCATGCGCGCCCTGGCGGAAGCCGTGCTGCCAATCCCGGTGGGGGAGGTCCTGCTGCAACACCGGGCAATAACGGCGGCGCGAGTGAAGGCGGCACTTCAGGCCGGCGAGCCCGAATGGGCGGAAAAAGAATCGCCGGAGCGGCAGTCATGACAAGGCCCGCCCCGCTCCGGCGCCACCCTCAGGGCGTGATCGCGACCTTCATCACCCCGTCCCGCTGGTGGCTGAACAGGTCATAGGCCTCGACGATCCGGTCGAGCGTGAAGCGGTGCGTCACCAGCGGCTTGAGGTCGAGCCGCCCGTTCGCGATCACCTCCATCAGTCGCCGCATGCGTTCCTTGCCGCCGGGGCACAGAGTGGTGACGATGGTGTGGTCCCCGAGGCCGGCGGCGAAGGCATCGTGCGGGATGGTGAGGTCGGTCGAATAGACGCCGAGCGAGGACAGCGTTCCGCCTGGCCGCAGCACGCGCAGCGCGCCCTCGAAGGTGGATTGCGCGCCGAGCGCCTCGATCGCCACATCGACGCCGCGGCCGTCGGTCAGGCGCATGATCTCCTGCACCGGGCCGGCCTTGGAGAAATCCACCACATGATCGGCGCCGAGGCTGCGCGCGATGGCGAGACGCTCGGGCACGCGGTCCACGACGATGATGGTGGTGGCCCCCATCAGCTTCGCGCCAGCGGTGGCGCACAGCCCGATCGGCCCCTGGGCGAAGACCGCGACCGCGTCGCCGATCTGCACCTTGCCGCTTTCCGCTCCCGAGAAGCCGGTGGACATGATGTCGGGGCACATCAGCACCTGTTCGTCGGTCAGTTCGTCCGGCACCGGGGCGAGGTTGGCCATGGCGTCGGGCACCAGCACGTATTCCGCCTGGCAGCCATCGATCGTGTTGCCGAAGCGCCAGCCGCCCATCGGTCGCCAGCCATGCTTCGTGCCGGCGCCGTCCTGGCTGCACGTGCCGCACAGGCAGGCATTGGACCAGCCGGAGGGGGTGATGGCGCCGGCGATGACGCGCTGGCCCTCGCGATAGCCCCTCACGCCGGAACCCAGGCGCTCGATCACGCCGACCGGCTCGTGGCCGATCGTCAGGCCCTCGGCGACGGGATACTCCCCTTTCATGATGTGCACGTCGGTGCCGCAGATCGTCGTGGTGGTGATGCGCAGCAGCGCATCCTGCGGCCCGATCTCGGGGACGGGCTTCTCGCGCAGCTCGATCCGGCCGGGCTCGACGAAGACGGTGGCCTTCATGGTCTTGGGCATCGGCATGTCCTCCGGGAGGTGGCGTCGGCGGGCGCTCAGCGCGCCCCGAGCAGGAACGGCGGCGGCGCGGTGAAATCGGTTTCCACGCGCTTGACGCCGGGCAACCCCTCGGCCAGCACCCGCAGGGCGCGGCGGATATCCTCCGACCCGCAGAAGCCGTGCAGGCGCACGACGCCGTCCGCGACATCGAAGAACATCAGCTGCCTGTCGAACCAGGGCTGCTCGCGCAGCGCGGCGGACAGGGCGCGCCGGATCTCGGCGTCCGACCGGGCGAGGGCCGTTCCGGTCTCGTCGATGATGAGGGCGCGCAGCAGGTCAGCGCGCGAGACGACGCCCACCAGGACGCCATCGCGCAGCACCGGCACGCGACGTACCCCGCGCGATTCCATGATGTGCGCGATCTGTTCGGCCGTCGCATCCTCGTCCACGCTCGCGACGTCCAGGGTCATGGCATCCTTCACGGTGCGGCCACGGACCCGGGCGAAGCGCGCGGCATCCTCCTCCGCTGCGCGGAACATGCGGGCGAACCAGCCGGATTTCGGCGCCGCCGCATCGGCGAGGCGGCGTATCAGGTCGCCCTCGGTGATGATGCCGACCAGCAGCCCGTCCTCCCGCACCACCGGCGCGCCCGAGACGCCGCGCTCGGCCATCGCGCGCGCGGCGGCTTCCAGGCCCATATCCGGCACGAAGGTCAGCAGGCCGGTCGACATCAGATCACGCGCGAGCATTTCGATTCTCCATTCTGCGACCCCCGCCTTTTGGAGGTCGGCATGCGTCAGTGGTTGCGCCGGGCGTCCTGGGGCTCGGACGCGTCGGCCGGCAGATCCGGCGCCGCCTCGCCCTGGGACCCAGGCATCGCGGCCGTTCCGTCGGCGGCATCGTCCGGGAATGCGGCCACGCGTCGGGTTTCATGCGTGGCGAGAAAAGCCTCGAGGTCGCGAGGGATGATCCGCCACTCGCGTCCCAGAGCGATGGCCCTCAGTTCCCGCAGCTTGATCCAGTGACGGACGGTGGCCTCCGACACCTGGACCAACTCGGCGACCTCCCTCACGGTCAGGAACCGCCGCGTCAGCATCACGCCCCTCCCGTGTCGACACTTGTCAGGCCCGGCAGAGTTGCCACGAGCGCCGCCGGCCGGCATTGACCTGCATCAACCCTACCTGGGCTGGATCGAGCGCATCCGAGCGCCCGCGTCATCCGGCATCCTGCGCGCGGATCGCCGCCGCGATCCGCGTCCGGAGCGCATTCACGATCCGCCGCGCCTCGGCCTCGCCCACGCCTTCCGCGGCCAACTCGGTGGGCGTGCAAGGGGCGAGGAACTCCACCGAGAGGCGGCGGAACCGCGGCAGCCGGCGTGATCGCGGCCACGCCTCGACGGTCCCGCGCAGCACCACCGGCACCACCGGGATGTGGTTGCGGTGCGCGAGGAGCACGCCGATGCCGGCCTTGAACGGCTGCAATTGCCCGTCGGCGGACCGGATGCCCTCGGGGAACCAAGCGAGCCCATGGCCGCGCTGCAGCGCCGCACTACCGAAGGCGATGCTAGCCGCGGTCGCGCGCCCGTCGTCCACCGGAAGGATGCCGGCGATGCGGGCGAAGGCGCGGCGTAGCGGTCCGGCGACGATGAGCCGACTCCAGCCCGCCCAGTACATCCGCTCGAGCCGCGCCGCGTCCAGCGCGGCGGCGATCGCGAAGGGGTCAAGATAGCTCGCATGGTTGGGCACGAGCACGAAGGGGCCGTTGGCGGGAAGCGCCTCGACGCCGCGCACGCTAAGCCCGAACAGCCGGCGGAACACCAGGCGGTTCGCCGCCGCGAGCACGCGGCCGGCGATCCGCTGGCCGGTGCCGCGCGGTTCCAGCCAGCGGAGCCCGTCCTCGCCCAGCACGCGCTCCGGCTCCTCGAGCGGCAGCCGCGCATCGGCTCCGGCATCGCCGCCCTCGGCCACCCGCACCAGCAGGTCGCGTACGGTGCGGATCTCGCCGATCGTCGCGTCGGACAACGTGACGCCAGCCTGGTCGGCGATGTCGAGGGACAGGTCGAGCCAGCCAATCGAGTCGATCCCGAGATCGAGCTGGAGGTCGCTGTCGGGCCCGACGCGGCGATCGGCGAACCTCTCGCCGAGCATCCGGAGCACCGTCTGCGCCGTGTCGTGTTCGAGCAGCGCCCGGTCGTCGGCCGAAAGAGTCTCGATCGGCACGAGGCCGCTCGCGCGGCCGCGTTCCTCGCGCCCCGCCTCCCCGGCGCGCGCATAGGCCTGCACGATGAGCTGGCGGCGCGGCTTGCCCAGCCGGGTGCGCGGGATGGGCTCGGCGGTCAGGCGGTACTCGGCGATGCGCTGGTAGGATGGCAGGGCGCGCGCGACCTCGCGCACGACCTCGCGGATCGCCGCCTCGCCCCCGTCCTCGGCCCGCGCGGCGCGCGCCGGCACGATCAGCCCGGCGAGGCGGCCGTCGTGCTGGAGGACCGCGATCTCCTCGATCGCCGGATGCGCCTGGTAGGCCTCCTCGATCTCCTCGGGCTGCAGGTTCTTGCCGCCTTCGGTGACGATCAGCGTCGAGCGCCGACCGGTGAGGCGGAGCCAGCCCGTCTCGTCGATCCGGCCGAGATCGCCGGTGCGGAACCAGCCATCCGCGGTGAAGGCCTCTGCCGTCTTCTGCGGCAGCGCATGATAGCCTGCAAACACGCCCGGACCGCGGGCCAGGACCTCGCCCTCGGCGTTGCCCTCCGCCGCGCCCTCGATCCGCAGCTCGGTCTCCGGGGCCACGCCGCCGACGGTCTCGAAGCGCATCGCGCCCGGCGGGTGGATGGTGAGCATAGGCGAGGTCTCGGTGAGCCCGTAGCCGCTCGCCACCTTCCAGCCGAGCGCCTCCATCGCCCAGGCGGTCTCGGGCCGCAGCGCGGCGCCGCCGGAGACGACAATGCGCAGGGTGGGTCCGAGCCGGCGGTGCAGCGGGGCGAACAGCGTCGGCCCGATGCGCCAGCCGAAGCGCCGGCGCAGCAGGCGCGACAGCCCGAGCGCGGCGCTGAACAGCGCCTGCGCCGCACCGCCGCCCCGCCGCATCCGCTCGGCGAGCGCGCCGACCAGGGCATCGAACAGCCGCGGCACGCCGATCATCACCGTCGGCCGGCCAGATTGCAGCGCGGCGACCACTTGCGTACCGGTGAAGCCCGCCGGAAGCACGACGGCGATGCCGGCGGAGAGCGGCGTGAGCACGCCGATCACCAGCGGATAAACATGGTGCATCGGCAGCGGGAGCAGCACACGGTCATCGGGCGACGCGATGCCCGTGCCGGCGAGCACGCGGAGCTGGTAGATCAGGTTCCCGTGCGTCAGCGGCACGCCCTTGGGCGGCCCGGTGGTTCCCGACGTGTAGAACAGGATCGCGCGATCCTCGGGACCGACGCGCGCGAAGGTGACCTCTCGGCTGTCGTCCGGCGCGTCGTCCTGGGCCAGCGCCAGCGCGCGCACGCCCCGCTGCTCGAGCGGCCTGCGCAGCCTCAACGCCGAGGATTGCGCGACCAGTGCGATACGCGCCCCGCTGTCGCACAGCACGTGGCGGAAGCTCTCGGCGCCGAGCGTCGCGTCCACCGGTACCACGCAGGCGCCGCAATGCAGGATGGCGAGGCAGGCCATGATCCAGTCGGCGCCGCCCGGCCCGCAGAGGATGACCGCATCGCCCGGCCCGACACCCGCATGGACGAGACCGCGCGCCCGGCGCTCGACCTCGGCGGCGAGATCGCGGTAGCTGATCAGCCGCATCCGATTCGCCTCGAAGGCGACGATCGCGTCGCGCCACCCGCCCTGCGCGAGGTCATGCACCGCGGCCTGCAGTGTCGGCGGCAACGCGCGGAGCCCAAGGTTGGTTATCATGCCGTCCCATACGTCATACGCCGTCGACGCGCAGCGCCACCACGCACTGCTGCGTGCGAAACCGCACGCAGTCGCCGACAAGGGCATCGGATACGCAGCCGCCTCGGCGATGAGGAGACGCCGCGTAAGCCCTGCGCTCCACGCCCGTTAACGCTCGTCAGGCTGCGGCGTGCGTCCGCGAGCCCGATCGGCTGGGATTGATCTGCATCAATGCTCGTTAAACGTCGTTGCGTGCATTTGGGCGCCGTCGGCCAGGGAGGCGCAGCGGTCCCGGGCCGATGGCAAGGCCAGCCACGGACGGACAAAGCGGCGTGCGAACGAGACACGACGCGGCGGTTGGGACGCGTGCCGTGCACTTGAAAACCCGCCTCGTGCGAGCCTCATGCGTGGGGTGCAAATCGATCGTGAAGGAGCCTGAGAACGTGGGTTATACGACAATAGCGCTGCATGTGGAGCCGGACACGCTGGGCGCGGTGGATGCGTCCATTGCGCTGCCACTGGCCCTGGCGGAGGTGCATGCGGCGCACGTTGCCGCACTGGTTTTCGCGGCGAGTGTCTATCGCCCCGAGCCGGCCGGCGGCGACGCCGAGATGTCGGAGAACGCTCTGGCGGCGCGCGAGGACGGTGTGCTGCTGCATGTCCGGGCGGCGCTCGAGGCGCGCGGCCTGCGCTTCGAGGTGCGCGGCCGCAGCAGCTTCGCCTACGGCATCGGGGAGGTCCTCGCGGACCAGATGCGGGTCAGCGACCTCGGTATCATGTCCTTCGGGTCGGGCGCCGACATCGGCAAGCGCTTCGTCGCCAGCGGCGGCATCTTCTCGTCCGGACGCCCGATGCTGCTCGTGCCGCCCAGCCACGCCACCGCGTCGCCGCCGTCGCGCGCCATCGTTGCCTGGGATGCCTCGACTGCCGCGGTGCGCGCGGTGCATGGCGCGCTGCCGCTCCTGAAGCGGGCGGATTCGGTGACCGTCGTGAGCGTCACCGACGACAAGGAATTCCGTCCGGGGCAGTCGGCGGTCGAACTGACCCACCTGCTGGCACGGCACGGCGCGAAGGCTGACTTCCGGCCCGTGCAGCGCGGCAGTGGCGGCGTGACGCGCGCCATCCTCGACGCCGCGCGGGAGGCCCAGGCCGACCTGCTGGTGATGGGCGCCGTCCGCCATGCGCCGCTGCACAATCTGGTGTTCGGCAGCGCGACGATGGACCTGCTCGACCAGGGGCCGACGCTGCCGACGCTGCTGGCCGCATAGGCAGACCGGTCATCCGAGTGGTGGGCAGGTCGGGTCCAGCCGCGCACCACTGGACGACACTTCGGACCACGACCATCGAGGAGAGGTGGCATGTCGCTTCCGCCAGGCCCGGCACCGCCGCGCGCACAAAACGGAGGCGGCGCCGGCTGGCATAGCCTGGCGACGGAGCAGGCTTTGGGCCGTCTTGGTGCGGCGCCGGGCGGCCGCACGCGCGGGGAGGCCCCCCCGCGCCACGCCCAGTACGGCCCGAACACGCTGCCCGCGGCCGCGCCGCGCAGCGCGTTCCGGCGCTTCCTCGCGCAGTTCAACCACCTGCTGATCCAGGTCCTGATCGCCGCAGCGGCCATCACCGGGGTACTCGGCTACTTCAAGGACGCCATCGTCATCCTGAGCGTGGTGCTGGTGAACGCCACCGTCGCCTTCATCCAGGAAGGCCGCGCAGAGCAGGCGCTCAATGCCATCCGCGACATGCTCAGTCCGACCGCTTCCGTGCTGCGCGACGGCGCACGGATCACCGTGGACGCGGCCGATCTCGTGCCTGGCGACGTGGTGCTGCTCGAGCCGGGCGAGCGCGTTCCCGCCGACCTCAGGCTGCTGCGCGCGCGCGGCCTGCGTGTCGAGGAGGCGGCGCTGACGGGCGAATCGGTGCCGGTGGACAAGACGGCCGATCCCGTGGCGGCGCACGCGCCGCTCGCCGACCGGACCTCCATGGCCTTCTCGGGAACGCTGGTCGCCGCGGGGCAGGGCATGGGCGTCGTCGTCGCCATCGGCCCGGCGACCGAGATCGGCCGCATCAGCGGCATGATCGGTGCCGTGCAGACGCTAACGACGCCGCTTCTACGCCAGATGAACCTGTTCGCCAGGCGGCTTACCGGGATCATTCTCGGACTGGCGGTCCTGATCTTCGCCTTCGCTTGGCTCTTCCGCGGTTTCGGCGCCGAGGAAGCCTTCATGGCCGTGGTCGGCATCGCGGTGGCCTCCATCCCCGAGGGGTTGCCGGCGGTGATGACCATCACGCTCGCGATCGGCGTGCGGCGCATGGCGGCGCGCAACGCCATCGTGCGGCAATTGCCGGCGGTCGAGACTCTCGGCGCCGTTTCCGTCATCTGCTCCGACAAGACCGGCACGCTGACCCGAAACGAGATGGCGGTCGCGGTCATCGACTCCGATTTCGGCCGTTTCGAGGTCTCGGGCTCGGGCTATGCGCCCGGCGGCAGCGTCACCCTGGCCGGCGAGACGCCAGGCCCCGCCGCACTGGCGTTACTGCAGGAACTCGCGCAGGGCGTCACGCTGTGCAACGACGCTGCGCTGCGCGAGCAGCCGGACGGCAGCTGGACGGTGGCGGGCGACCCGATGGAGGGGGCGATGCTCGCCTTCGCCGCCCGGGCCGGTCTGGCGCCCGAGACGGCGCGGCTGCGCCATCCGCGGCGCGACGAGATCCCCTTCGACAGCCGCCACCGCTACATGGCGACGCTGCACGCCGGCCACGACGCTGCCTTCGTCTGCGTCAAGGGCGCGCCGGAACGGGTCTTGGCCATGTGCGCCGCCGTCCGGCGGGAAGACGGCACCGCGCCGCTAGACGCCTCCTCCTGGCGTGCCCGGGCCGAGGCGCTGGCCGCCGACGGGCTGCGTGTCATTGCCGTCGCCACCAGGGCCGACCGGCCGCACGGCACCGACACCCTGGCGCCGGCCGACATCGAGGGCGGGCTCGTGCTGCTGGGGCTGCTCGGGCTGATCGACCCGCCGCGCGAGGAGGCGATCGCCGCGGTGGCAGAATGCCAGGCCGCCGGCATCCGCGTGAAGATGATCACCGGCGATCACGCCGCGACCGCGAGCGCGATCGCGCGCCAGGTCGGGTTGCGCGGCGCGGGGTCGGTGGTCACCGGCGCCGAGCTCGACGCGCTCGACGACGCGACGCTACGTGTGCGCGTGTTGGAGAGCGATGTCTTCGCCCGCACCAGCCCCGAGCACAAGCTGCGCCTGGTCGAGGCGCTGCAGGCCGGGGGCGCCGTCGTCGCCATGACCGGCGACGGGGTGAACGACGCCCCCGCACTCAAGCGCGCCGATGTCGGCGTGGCGATGGGCCGCAAGGGCACCGAGGCAGCCAAGGAAGCGGCCGAGATGGTGCTGGCCGACGACAACTTCGCCACTATCGCCGCCGCCGTGCGGGCCGGGCGCACGGTCTACGACAACCTCACCAAGACCGTGACCTTCCTGCTGCCGATCAACGGCGGCGAGGCGATGAGCATCGTGCTGGCGATCCTGCTCGGCACGCAGCTGCCGATCACGCCGACGCAGATCCTGTGGGTGAACATGGTGAGCTCGGTCGCACTCGCGCTCACCCTCGCCTTCGAGCCGACCGAGCCCGGCACCATGCGCCTGCCGCCGCGCCCGGCCGGCCAGCCGCTGCTCACCGGCTTCGTGGTCTGGCGCATCGTCTTCGTCTCGCTGCTGTTCTTCGGCTGCGTCTTCGGCATGTTTAAATACGCCACCGCGCAGGGGCTGCCGGTCGAGACGGCGCGGACCATGGCCGTCAACACACTCGTGGCGGCCGAAGTCGCCTATCTGTTCAGCGTGCGCTACCGGCACGGTGCTTCGTTGAGCTGGCGCGGCATGCTCGGCACCCGGGCCGTGCTGATCGGCGTCGCGGCGGTCATCGTCCTGCAGTTGCTTTTCACCTACGCGGCGCCCATGCAGTTGCTGTTCGCGTCCCGCCCGCTGGATCCGCTTGCGGAAGGGTTGCCCGTGTTGGCGGTCGCGGTGTTGATCTTCGCGCTGCTCGAGATGGAGAAATGGGCGATACGTCGCTTGCGCCCCTTGGTCGTGTCTGCTGCCTGATTGCCACCCCCGCCATCGCCCCAACAAGAAGGACCCGACATGGCGCCGGAGCAGGAACCCCTCATTGACCGGCTGCAATACGTCATCCGCATGTGTGTCCGCGCCATGGCGGTCATGATGATCTTCGTGATCATCATGGGCGTCGTGGATATCGGCTGGGTGATCTGGCAACGTTTGGCATCGCCGCCGCGCTTCATCCTTACCATTGCCGACATGCTGGCGACCTTCGGCGCCTTCATGGCCGTGCTGATCGCCATCGAGATCTTCGTCAACATCACGATCTACCTGCGCGAGGAGGTCATCCACATCAAGATCGTCATCGCCACCGCCCTGATGGCAGTGGCGCGGAAGGTGATCATCCTCGACCAGGAGAAGACCGAGCCACTGGAGATTTTCGCACTGGCAGTTCTCGTCATTGCGACGGGTGTCGGTTACTGGCTGGTCCAGAACACGCCGTCGGTCAGCGTGCGAGCGGCACGGGAGGACACCGCCGAGAGGCCGCCCGCCCGGCGCGACCGCGGCCCCGGCGCTTGACCGCCGGCCCGCCACCCGGCACCGCAACGCCGCCGGTCCGGCTCGAACTCGCACTGCAGGGCGGCGGTGCGCATGGCGCCTTCACCTGGGGCGCGCTCGACCGGTTGCTCAACGAAGAGGGCATCGAGATCGTCGCGATCAGCGGCGCGAGCGCCGGCGCGGTCAATGCCGTGCTGCTGGCGCACGGGCTGATGCAGAGCGGCCGCCAAGCGGCCCAGCGCGCCCTGTGGCAGTTCTGGAAGAATGTGAGCCGCGCAGCGCAGGCAGCACGGCTCGCGGCCGGCCCCTTCGGCGCGGTCTTCGGGCAGGCAGGCGCGCCGCCGCCCGAATGGGCGCCCTTCGCGCTGTGGTCCGCCACGCAGGCCGCGTGGCGCGCCTTCGCCGAGACGGCGGTCGGCGGGTTCGGCGGCAACAGCACATTGGGCCAGGAACTCAACCCACTGCGCCGACTGCTGGCCGAGGCGGTGGATTTCGATCGCCTGCGCGCGGCCGACGCGCCGCGGCTGTTCCTCTCGGCGACCGACGTCGCGACCGGCGCGCTGCGCGTCTTCCGCAACGCCGACCTGACCCCCGAGTCGGTGCTGGCTTCGGCCTGCCTGCCGCAGCTGTTCCGCGCCGTCGAGATCGACGGCCGCGCCTACTGGGATGGCGGCTATCTCGCCAACCCTCCGCTGGCGCCGCTGATCGCCGAATCCGATGCGAATGACCTGCTGATCGTCCAACTCACCCCGCAGGAACGCCGTGCCGCGCCGCACGGCGCCACCGCGATCGCGGGGCGGCTGAACGAGATCGTCTTCAACGCGAGCCTGGTGAACGAATTGCGCGCGATCGGCGCGCTCCAGCGCGCGCTGGCGGCGGGCGGCGGGGCGGGTGTGGGCGCCGAGCCCCTGTTCGTCCGGCTCGGTGCCCTGCGGCTGCACCGGATCAGCGCCGACGAGAGCGTCTTCGCCCCCGGTGACGTGGCGCGCCTGCCCGAATGGTCCTATCTGCAGCGCCTGCACCAGCGGGGCTTCGACGCCGCCGGGCAATGGCTCGCGCGCCACCGCGCCGATCTCGGCCGGCGCGCCACGCTGGCCGTCCCGCCCGACGCCGGAATGCTGCCTTGAGCGGCATCCTCGGCATCCTCGCCGCGCTGGCGCTGCTGGTCCTGCTCGCCTATCGCGGGGTCAGCGTGCTGGTCGCCGCCCCGCTCGCCGGCCTGGCCGCGGTGCTGGCGGCGGGGGCGCCGGCGCTGGCCTCGCTCACCCATGTCATGATGCCCGCGCTCGGCGGCTTTCTCGCGCAGTTCCTCGCGCTGTTCGTGCTCGGCGCCATCTTCGGCAAGCTGATGGAGGAGACCGGCGCGGCGCGCGCCCTGGCCGCGGCGCTGGCGGCGCGGCTCGGTCCGGCCAACGCCATCCCCGCGGTGGTGCTCGCCTGCGCGGCGCTGACCTATGGCGGGGTTTCGCTGTTCGTCGTCGCCTTCGCGGTGCAGCCGCTGGCCACGGAGCTGTTCGCCCGCGCCCGCCTGCCGCGCGCGCTGATCCCGGCGACCATCGCGCTCGGCGCCTTCACCTTCACCATGACGGCGCTGCCCGGCACGCCGGCGATCCAGAACGCCATCCCGATGCCCTTCTTCGGCACCACCGCCTTCGCCGCCCCCGGGCTCGGGCTGATCGGCGGCGCGGTGATGCTGGGCTTCGGTCTCGCCTGGCTGCTGTGGCGGGCGCGGCGCGGCCGCTTCGCCGCCGATCCGCCGGAACCGCCCCCGCCTGCCGCGGCACGGCTGCGCGAAATGGCGCAGGGCGAGGGCTTCGACATCGCCGAGGCGCTGCGCGATGGCGCGCCTGCCGCACCGGCGCCGCCGCTGGCACTGGCCGCTGCGCCGATCCTGCTGGTGGTGGCGCTGAACGGCGTCTTCGCCGGCCTGGTCCTGCCCGCCCTGCTGGCCGGGCAGCCGGCCGATCCGCGCCTGGGCGCGACGGATCCGGCGAACCTGATCGGGTATTGGGCGATCCTGCTCGCGCTCGCCGCCACCATCGTGCTGACCGTGCTGGCCAATCTCCGCCGCCTGCCGCGGCTGACCGAGACCCTTGGCGCCGGCGCCAACGCCGCGGCGATCCCGGCGCTCAATACGGCGGTGCTGGTGGGTTTCGGCGCCGTGGTCGCCTCGCTGCCGGCCTTCGGGCTGGTGCGCGACGCGGTGCTCGGCATCGCGCCGGGCAATCCGCTGATCTCGCTCTCGATCGCGGTGAACATCCTGGCCGGAATCACCGGCTCGGCTTCGGGCGGGATGAGCATCGCGCTCGCCACCATGGGCGAGACCTATCTCGCGCGCGGGCTCGCCGCCGGCATCGCGCCCGAGGCGCTGCACCGGGTCACCGCCATCGCCACCGGCGGGCTCGATGCGCTGCCGCACAACGGCGCGGTGGTCACGCTGTTGGCGGTCTGCCGGCTGACCCACCGCGAGGCCTATGCCGACATCTTCGCCGTCGCCTGCGCCGGGCCGATCCTGGCGCTGGTGGTCGTGCTCGTCCTCGCCGGGCGGTTCGGCGCGTTCTGAGCGCGGCCGCCTCACGCCGCCGGCCAGATCGACCACACATAGACGGCATAGAGCGCCAGCAGCCCAGCGCCCTCGCGGCGGCCGATGCGCCAGCCGGTGCGGGCGACGACGAGGAGCAGCACCGATACCATCACCATCACCCAGTTGTCGTAGTTGGCGATCGCCTCGGGCACCGGCGTCGGCGCGATCAGCGCGGTGATGCCGCCGATCCCGAGGATGTTGTAGATGTTGGAGCCGAGCACGTTGCCCAGCGCCACATCGGCGTGGCGGCGCAGCGCGGCGACCACCGAGGTGACCAGTTCCGGCATCGAGGTGCCGACCGCGACGATGGTCAGCCCGATCACCGTCTCCGACACGCCGAGGCCGCGCGCGAGGCCCACCGCGCCGTCCACCAGCAGCCCGCCGCCGAGCACTACCAGCGCGAGCCCGCCGAAGGCGAAGGCGGACGAGATCGCGACCCCCTTCCAGCCCGCCCGAGGCGCCGAGGCATGGGTCTCGTGCAGGCCGCTCGGGTGAGTTTCCTCGAAGGCCTGCGCCTTCTCGAAGGCGGCGGTGTGGTCCGGTTCGCCGCGGCTCTCCGCGCGCCAAGCGTAGGCGATGTAGGCGACCAGCCCGAGCAGGAACAGCGTGCCCACCGCGCGGTCGAGGGTGCCGAAGAGGCTGACGCCGGTGAAGACCAGCGCCACCGCCGCGACGATCGTGCCGTCGCGCCGCAGCGCCCCGCGCCCGACGGCGATCGGCGTGATCAGCGCGGCGATGCCCAGGATCACCAGGATGTTGGCGATGTTGGAGCCGACGATGTTGCCCACCGCGATGCCGGGCGAGCCGGCCAGCGAGGCCTTCACGCTGGTCACCAGCTCGGGCGTCGAGGTGCCGAAGCCGACCAGGGTGAGGCCGATCAGCAGCGGCGACACGCCCATTCGCTCGGCGATCTGCACGGCGCCGCGCACGAACAGCTCCCCGCCCGCCACCAGCAGGATCAGGCCACCCGCGATCAGAAGAGCGTCGTTCATTGGTCGTCCTCATGTTGGCAGGTCCCGATCGGCGGACGGCGCACGAATCCGGCCCGTGGAGTCTGGGCCGATCCGACGCGCCCTGTCATGCCTGCCATATCGTCTCCCTCGGAAGCGTACGGAAGGCCAAAGGCCCCGCCGCCAGCGAGATGCCCCGTGTCGGCCCGGAACTGCGCGGGCGCGCGGCTGCGATCGTACTGCAGCACGGACGGTCAGGGGGCAGCGCCGCGCGCGTCGCCCGGACCGGCGGGCCGCGCCGGGCCGTCCGGCGCACCCGGCATGGACCCGATGGCCGGCGCCGGGATGGCAGCGGCCTGCTGCACCGGGACGGCAGAGGCGGTTTCGTCATCAATGGCATGGCGCGGCAGCACGCCGGCCAGCGCGTCCTCGGCGCTGCCCGCCCACAGCGGCGCACCGCCGATATAGGCGGCGCGGCCGAGCGCATGCGAGGAAAGCGGCACCGTCACCAGCAGGAACAGCACGATCAGCCCGACGCGCAGCCAGGCCTCACCGCTGCCGAAGGCGAGGCCGGCGCCGATCAGGATCAGTCCCGCGCCGACCACCCCCGCCTTGGTGGCGGCGTGCATCCGCAGGAAGGCGTCGGGCAGCCGCGCGACGCCGATCGCCGCGATCAGCGCGATGGCGGCGCCCAGCACCAGCAGCAGGGCGGCGAGCGCCTCAGTCATCGCGCGCCTCCGGCGGGCGGGAGGCGCGCGCGATGAAGGCGGCGACGCCCACCGCGCCGACGAAGCCCACGAGGCCGAGGCCGAGCGCGACATCGAGCAGCGCGAGGTGCCCGCTGGCCAGCGCCGCGAGCGCGGTGGCGCTGACCGCGAGCAGGCCGAGCAGGTCCATCGCCACCGCGCGGTCGGCGATGCCCGGGCCGCGCAGCATCCGCCAGCCGGTGAGCGCGACCGCGACCGCCAGCAGCAGTCCCGAGACCGCGATTGCGGCGTCGAGCAGGCTCATCGCAGCACGCGCATGGCGGGCGCCTCCAGCCGTTCGGCGATGGAACGGCGCACCGCGTCGGGGTCGGCCGCGTCCATCGCGTGGACGTAGAGCGTGCGCCGGTCGCGCGAGACGTGCAGCGCCGTCGTGCCAGGCGTCAGCGTCACCATGTCGGCCAGCAGCGTCACGCCCGCCGCCGAGCGCAGCCTGAGCGGCACCGCGACGATGCCCGGCCGTACCTCGATGCGCCGCGAGAGCGTGGCGCGC
The DNA here is from genome assembly GCA_019750465.1 of Acetobacteraceae bacterium. Taxonomy (GTDB): domain Bacteria; phylum Pseudomonadota; class Alphaproteobacteria; order Acetobacterales; family Acetobacteraceae; genus JAIEOP01. The sequence continues at coordinate 52,663 of JAIEOP010000376.1, forward strand.
ATCACATCGACGGCCGAGAACAGCAGCTCGCGCAGGAACAGCAGCGCGAGCCACAGCCAGGCGAACAGGTTCCACGGGCGCGGCTGGCTCATGGGCGGGCTCCGAGCACGGCGGCGATGTAGGCGTCGCGGCCCGCGAGCTGTTCGCCCGCGGCCAGCGCGAAGGCGGCGAAGGGTTCGGCCCATAAGCCGATGCCGAGCGTGACGAGCGCGAGCGCGGCCACGGGGCCGAGCACCAGCCAACGCTCGCGCCCGGCCAGCGCGACGATGGCGGCGCCCTCGGGCGGCTCCTTCCAGAACGCCTCGATCCAGATCCTGAGCATGGAGTAGAGCGTGAGGATGCCGGTGGCGAGCGCCACCCCGGCCAGTACGTACCAGCCCGCCTCGAAGCCCGCCTTCACGACGAGGAATTTGGCCCAGAAGCCCGACAGCGGCGGCAGCCCGGCGTGCGAGAGCGCGGGCACCGCGAACAGGATACCGAGCCAGGGGTCGCGCCGCCACAGCCCGCCCATCTGCGCGAGCGAGAAGCTGCCGCCTGCCCGTCGGATCGCGCCCGCGACCAGGAACAGGTTCGCCTTCACGATGATGTGGTGGACGATGGAGAGCACCGCGCCGGCGATCGCCAAGGGCGTTGCGATCGCCAGGCCCACGATCATGTAGCCGATCTGGCTGATGATGAGGAACGACAGGATGCGGCGGATGTCCCAGTGCGCCGCCGCGCCAAGCGCGCCAACCACCATGGTGCCGGCCGCCACCGCCCAGAGCAGCGGCGCCATCCAGTCCTGCCCCGCCGGGAAGACTAGCGTGACCGCGCGGATCATCGCATAGACACCGACCTTGGTGAGCAGCCCGGCGAAGATGGCCGCGACCGGTGCGGCCGCCGTGTGGTAGGAGGCCGGCAGCCAGAAGAACAGCGGGAACACCGCCGCCTTGGCGCCGAAGGCGGCGAGCAGCAGGAAGGCCACCGCCGCCGCCGCGCCCTGGTTCGGCACCTCGGGCATCCGCCGCGCCATGTCGGCGAGGTTGAGCGTGCCGGTGAGGCCATAGGCGAGGCCGACGGCGATCAGGAACACCGTCGTCGCCACCAGGTTCAGCACCGCGTATTTCACCGCCGCGTCGAGCTGCGCGCGCCCGCCGCCCAGCACGAGCAGGCCGAAGGAGGCGATCAGCATCACCTCGAACCAGACATAGAGGTTGAACAGGTCGCCGGCCAGGAAGGCGCCCGCCACGCCGAGCACCAGCGCCGCGAGCAGCGGGTGCCACAGCCCTTCCTCGGCGCGCACGCCAGGGTCGGCATGGGCCTGGACGGCGGTCACGGCATAGATCAGCGCGGTGATGGCGACCATCGCGGAGGAGAACAGGTCGGCCACCAGCGTGATGCCGAAGGGCGCCGCCCAGTCGCCCATCTGGGTCGCGATCACGCCGCGGCGGACCACCTCTGCGACCAGCGCGCCGGCGGCCAGCAGCATCACGGCGGCGGCGCTGCCGGTGACCAGGCGCTGCGCGCGCGCCCGCCCGCGCAGCGCCGCGGACAGCGCGCAGGCGATCAGCGGGACCAGCACCGGCAGCGCCAGCAGCCAGTCGGCGCGCGAGGCGATCATGGCCGCGCCTCCGCCTCGGCGGCGGCCTCCTTGTCGGTGCTGGGCAGCGCCGGCGGTTCGGCGCGGCGCAGCGTCTCGGGGTCGAGCGTGCCCTCGGCCCGCCAGGTTGCCCAGGCCAGCACCATGACGAAGGCCGTGAGGGCGAATGAGATCACGATGGCGGTGAGCACCAGCGCCTGGGGCAGCGGGTTAGAGCCGCCGGCGGCGAGCGCCTGGGCGCCGCGCTCGACCAGCGGCGGCGCCGTGCCGGCCACGCGCCCGGCGGCGATGATCGACAGGTTCGCGGCGTTGCCGAGCAGCATCAGCCCGAGGATCACGCGCGGCAGCGAGCGCGCCAGCAGCATGTAGCAGGCGGCGGCCAGCAGCAGGCCGAACAGCAGGGCGAGCAGCGTTTCCATCTTAGAGCCGCCCCGCCCGTGCGAACCGTGCCGCCTTCATGCCGCGTCCTCGCCCAGGAAGGGCAGCACAAAGGCCAGCGCGAAGCCCAGCACCACGAGATAGACGCCGATGTCGAAGGGGATCGCGGTGCCGATCGGCAGGCCCTCCATCCACTGGTGCGTCAGCAGCGGCTCGGCGTGCAGCAGCAGCGCCGGCAGGCCGGAGCCGGCGGCCAGCAGCAGCCCGATGCCGCCCCAGGCCAGCGGGTCGAGCCGCAGCACGCGCCGCGTCGCCGGGGGGCCCCGCGCCAGGGCGTGGAAGACGAAGCCGAGCGCGCCGATCAGCCCGCCGATGAACCCGCCGCCCGGCTCGTTGTGGCCGCGCAGCAGCACGAAGACCGACAGCGCGACGCAGGCCCACAGCACGTAGCGCGCCGAGGCGCGCAGGATCAGGCTGTCCAGCATCAGCCCGGCTTCCCGGTCCGGCGCAGCAGCACCGTGGCGGCAAGTGCTGCGATCAGCAGCACCGCGATCTCGCCCAGCGTATCGAGCGCCCGGAAATCCACGATGATGACATTGACGACGTTGCGGCCTTTCGCCTCCGGCACGGCGGCCTTACCCATCCATTCGGTGATGAAGGGGTCGAAGGGCACCGACAGCACTGCGAGCAGGATGGCGGTGCCGGCCGCGCCCACGCCGGCGGCGAGCAGCGCGTCGCGCCGGCGCTCCGGCGCGCGCCGCGCGTCCGGCGCGTGGAAGGGCAGCCGCGCCAGAATCGCGACCAGCAGCACGATGGCCAGGATCTCGACGGTGAACTGGGTGAAGGCGAGGTCGGCCGCGCCCAGCGTCAGGAACAGGATGCCGACGCCGAAACCGACGAGTGCTGCCGCCATCACCTGGCCGAACAGCGCACGCAGCCGGCAGGCGGCCAGCGCGCCGGCGAGGATGACGGCCGCGAGCGCGAGTTGTGCCGGCCCGGCCCACGGACCGGGCAGCGGCAGCGCGAGCCCCCCGCGAGCCACCAGAACCAGCGCCGCGCCGGCGAAGACCAATGCGAGGTTCGCCGCCAGGTAGCCGCGCAGGCTGCCGCCCTGCACCCGGCGCGTGAGCGCCACGGCGACGGCCGAGACGGCGCGCATCGCGCGGCCATAGCCGGCGTCCGGACCGTAGGTGTCGAGCCAGGTCTGGCCAGCCAGCGTGGGCTGCAGGCGCCGCCAGCCCAGGAACATCAGCAGGCCGAGGCCGAGCGCGGCGAAGGACATGGTCATCACCACCGTGCCGCCCTGTTTCTCGCCGAGTGCGATGCCCGTCGGCCGGCCGAGGATGGCGCCGGCCGCAGGCTCGATGATGGCGGCTGAGATGAGGTGCGGCGCCATGCCGAACACGAGCCCGAGCGTTGCCAGAACGATCGGCGCCACAAGCAGCGCAACCGCCGGGTCCTTCGCGACGCCCCCGGTTTCCATCGGCTTGCCCATGAATGGCCGGGCCGCCACCACGCCCGCCACCACCACCATCGCCGCGTTCACCAGCAGCGCGACCGCCGGCAGCAGCCTCGGCACGCCGAGCTGCACGGTGAACAGCAGGTCCTTTGCGAAGGCGCCGATGAAGCCCGGCGCACCCGCCATGGAGAGCCCCGCCAGCAGCGCCGCGGCCGCGGTGATGGGCATGCGGCGGCCCAGGCCGCGCAGCTGCATCGCGTCCCGCGTGCCGGCCTTCTTGTCCACGATGCCGGCGATCAGGAAAAGACTCGCCTTGTAAAGCGCATGGACCAGCAGGAAGACGACCGCGGCGGTCGCGGCGAGCGGGTCCTCGATGCCGATTAACGCGACCAGCGTGCCGAGCGCCACCACAGTGGACCAGGCGAGCTTGCGCTTGAGGTCGCGCTCGCGCAGCGCCAGCACCGCGCCCGCCAGCATGGTGGCGGTGCCGACGCCGATGAGCAGCCCCTGCCACAGCGCCAGCGCCTCGAAGGCGGGATTCAGCCGCGCCAGCAGATAGACCCCGAGCTTCACCATGGTGGCCGAATGCAGATAGGCCGAGACCGGCGAGGGTGCGGCCATGGCGTTGGGCAGCCAGAAATGCAGCGGCCACTGCGCGCTCTTGGCGAAGCAACCGATTGCGATCAGCACCACAATCCAGGGCGCCGCCGGATGTGCGGCGAGGGTGCTGCCCTGCGCCAGGATGGCGGAAATGCGGAAGGTGCCGGCGGCATCCCCCAGCAGCAGGAGCCCTGCGAGCATGGCGAGGCCGCCGGCCACCGTCACCATCAGCCCCTGCTGCGCGGCACGGCGCGCCTCGGCGCGATGGGCGTCGAAGCCGATCAGCATGAAGGAGGCGAGGCTGGTGAGTTCCCAGAAGGCGAACAGCAGCAGCAGGTCGTCGGCCAGAACCGCGCCCAGCATCGCCGCCATGAACAGCGTGAGCACCGCGAGGAAGCGGTGCAGCAGCGGGTGCCCTTCAAGATAGGCGGCAGCGTAGAGGAACACGCCGGCACCGATGCCGGCGATCAGCAGCGCGAAAAGGCGCGACAGGCCGTCGAGGCGGAAAGCGAGCTCTACGCCGAGCGTCGGGATCCAATGCAGGCTGAACATGGCCCCGTCGGGGGTCGTGAGGACCAGCAGGAACAGCGCCGCCGGGAGCGCGGCGAGCCAGGGCGCCATGACGGGGGCACGGCGCAGCCCCCAGCCAACCAGCGGGACGCAGGCCAGGGCAAGGAGCGGAATGGCGGGCAGCGCGAGCATGCCGCCTGTTTGCAGGCTTCGCACCGGCAGGTAAAGGACGCACCGCGATACGAAGCCATGCGGATGCCGCTTCTGCTTTCGAACGGCGCTGGCGCCGGAACGTGGGGATATGTGCGGGTTCCGAAAACTTCGCCCCGTGACGACGGCCCCCGTGATGGGCCCAGTCCTCGCGGTCCTCTTCCGCACGACGGATGACCGGCGCTAACGCGTCCCGAGGTCGAGAACCATCTGGGTCCAACGCAGCCAGATGCCACGCAAGCACAGGTCGAGCGAGGCTGTCTCCGCTTGGCGCTTCTCCCTTTGCGGCGGTTGCGCCTTGACGCTTGCGGCTTGTCGCTTGGAGACGCGCCCCGGCCTGACGCACGGGGCGGCCGGAGGCCCACGCCGTCTCGCCGTGGTTCTGCAACACCTGTGGGCTGACTGCAACGGCCGCCTCGCTCGTGACGTCAATCGGTTCATTGCAGGATCGCCGCCGCCATCGTCGGAATGTCCATGATGCTCACCGTGCGCCGGCGCCCGCCCGCAAAACCCGTAGCTCGAATTCGAACTTCCCGGACGCGCTGTTGGATCGGGTTGAGGTCGCCACTCGCCTGCCGTCATGCGCCACGCCACTACGCGACCGTCGTGCTTGTTGAACCCGCCCCTACCTGCCGCTCTCTAATCGTCCCCGCCCGCTTCGGCGCCTCCGCCGCGGCACGACCACGGGGACCGCATGTCGCTGCATCCGCTCAAGGCCGAGACGACCGCGCGCGGCGCGCGGATGCTGCGCACGGCCTTCGGCCCCGGCATCGCGGCATGGCTCGAGGACCCTGCCGTCGTCGAGGTGATGCTGAACCCCGACGGCCGGCTGTGGATCGACCGTCTCGCGGAGGGCCTCGCCGAGACCGGCCAGCGCATGTCCTTCGCCGATGGCGAGCGCATCATCCGTCTCGTCGCACACCATGTCGGCGCGGAGGTGCATGCGGAGCGCCCCTGTGTCTCCGCAGAGCTGCCCGAGACGGGTGAGCGCTTCGAGGGCCTGCTGCCACCCGTCGTCGCGGCCCCCGCTTTCGCGATCCGCAAGCCCGCCGTCGCAGTCTTCACGCTGGAGGACTACGTCGCCGCCGGCATCATGACGGCCGGCCAGGCCGCCACGCTGCGGACCGCCGTCGCGGAACGCCGCAACATCCTCGTCGCCGGCGGCACCTCCACCGGCAAGACCACGTTGACCAACGCCCTGCTCGCCGAAGTCGCGCGCGAGGGCGGCCGCGTCGTCCTGATCGAGGACACGCGCGAGCTCCAGTGCCGCGCCCCGAACCTGGTCGCGCTGCGCACCAAGGATGGCGTCGCCTCGCTGTCGGAACTCGTCCGCCGCGCGCTCCGCCTGCGCCCCGACCGCATCCCCATCGGCGAGGTACGCGGCGCCGAGGCGCTCGACCTGCTCAAGGCCTGGGGCACCGGCCACCCTGGCGGTATCGGCACGATCCACGCCGGATCGGCGCTCGGCGCACTGCGCCGCCTCGAGCAGCTGATCCAGGAAGCCGTCGTCACCGTCCCGCGCGCCCTGATCGCCGAGACGATCGACGTC
>JAIEOP010000050.1 GCA_019750465.1 Acetobacteraceae bacterium
GCCGGGTTCCACGCCCAGACGGCGGGATCCTCCTCGGCCAGTTGCAGGTTCACCCCGCCATCCGGCGCCAGCGCCCAGCCCGTCACCCGCGCCGGGAATGGCGTGAGGCGCTCCAACGCTACCGTCACCCCATCCCAGGGCCGCAGCCGCAGCGCGGAGAGGTTGGCCTGCATCGCCACCTCGCGCTGGCGGCGGTTGCGCTCGAGCTCGATTTTCATCAGGCGCTGGACCGTGGCCGCGGAGGTGGTGAGCGGGAATTCCATGTCCCGGTAGATCGCCTCGCCACCATCCTCGGTGACGTAGTTGCTGGCGAGCAGCGGCGGCGCATCGGTCGGCTGCCAGGCGGCGGCCGGCTCGACATAGACGGCGCGCACCCCGTTGAAGAGATCCCGCCGAGGGCGCGAGCCAACGATCGTGACGTCGCCGCGCAGATCATCGGAGGTGAGCGTGGCGGCCGGCAGCGCCGGCGCCCCAGCATGGATGTAGAAGCGCCCCCCACTCACGACCAGCGCGCCGGCCATGGCGGCGACCAGCTTGCGGGTAATGGCGATCTTGCCCTCGCCCAAGGTAACGGCGCCGTTGACGGTGTAGCGCCGCTCGGCGGTGCCATCGCCGCGGCCCATGATCTCGTCGCAGATGTTGGCGGCGGCCATGCAACGCGTCATGCAGCAGGTCGGCGAGGTGCTTGGCGTCGGCCTTCAGCGCCCCGACCTCTTCCAGCAGAAGCGCCAGATGATCGACGGGCAGGCGTGCGGCCTGCGCGGCGTCCATCTCGCGCAGCTGCGCCAGAGTGGTTCGGTTGGTCATGGTGGTCCCGTTCAACGAGGAGGTGCCCGGCTGGATGGGCGATGCAGGCGGCCGGGCGGGCGCGGGCATCGGCATGGGGATGGCGTTCATGGGATGGTCGCCAGCTCGGCGAGCCAGAGGAGCGCAATGAAGCCGCCGGCCAGCAGCGCGCCGCCGGCGAGATGGCGGAGCGCTTCGCCGATAGCGTGCACGCGGCGGGCGGTGCGCGGGCTCATGGCGTCAACTCGGCGATGGCGTCGGGCGGCGGCAGCGGGCCTTCCTCGGCCTGGCGCGCGCGGCGGGCACGTTCGCGATCGGCATCAGGCTCCGTGCAGCGCACGCTGCGCCCAGCGATCTCCAGCCAGACATGCAGCGGAACCACGACCATCGGCGCTGCGCGATCGCGCCAGAGGAACAGCGCGTCGTTGCCGCCGAGCCAGCGCTCCAGCGTCTTGAAGCCGTCGCCTTCGGCCCGCGCTTTGACCTCGGCCTTCACCGGCTCGGCGCCGCGGACGTAAAGATCGACGTCGGCGCCGTTGCCGCGGTACCGGACAGCGCCGGAGAGCGGCACGCGCTCGGCATGGATGCCGCACTTCAGGTGGATTTCGACGATGGCGCGCTCGCGGCGCAGGCCCTTGTCGCGGGATGGCTTGCCCATGGCCGCTCTCACGCCGCCTGCTTGAGAGCAGCAGGGAGCGGCATGGCCGCACCGCGGAGGGCGCGCGGCCGGGGGCGCACGATCAGCAGGTAGGCGAAGCGCTCCTCGCCCAGCCTGCGCTGCACCAGGTGCACCCAGCCGGCCTCGGCCAGTTGCAGAACACGGTCGGCGACAGCGGCCAGGTCGCGGCAGCGATCTGGCGAGAGCACCTGCGTCTGCGGCGCCCGATCCCGGGCCAGCATGCCGACGTGATAGGTGATGGTGTCGCCGGGCAGCGCATCGGCGAGGCGATCGCAGAGATCATTCTCGCTCACGACGACGTTCGTCGGCACGCTGGCCTTCGACACCTGGGCGGGTGGCAGCAAGTGGGTGGTGAGGTGCACAACGTGCATCGGTCGGCTCTCCCTGGAATGCATGGTTCGGCTCTTGTTCTCTACGGATCGGCGGGCGGGTTCTTCTCAGCCGGCGCTGTGCGCCTGGGCGCGCGTGCGGGCGCGCTGCGGGCGAAGGCCCGTCGCCTGTAGCCAGCAGCGGAGATCGGCGACCGAGCGGTAGAAGGTCGGGCGGGACTGGGTGCTGGCCCGCTGCGCGCTCGGCACATCCCCCTCGGCGGCCAGCAGCCGCAGGATGGATTGCGGCGCGGTCGGCAGTTCCTCGGCCACGCGCTGGAGGTCGAGTTCCAGGCACGGATCGATGTGATCCTGCTGGGTCGCCGAGCAGCCGTTAGGGAACGCATCCACGTCGAGCGGGAGAAAAGCCGGCTGCGGCTGGTCCCGCTGGATGCGCGCGTGGTCGGCGACGACATGCCGGGCGACGAAGCCGACAAAGGTAGACCAAGCCCCGCGAGCCGGGTCGAAGTGCCGGCTGCGTTGCAGCATGGCGACCAGGATGTCCTGGCGAAGGTCTTCCCGGTCGGGGGCGGAGAGTTGTAGCCGGCGCGCCCCCCGGGCGGCCCGGTGCTGGGCGGTGGAGAGGGCTTGGCGCAACTGCGGCTGGTCCCAGGCGGGTCGGTCGGCGGGATTCGAAGTGCGTTGTGTGATCATGTCTGGCTCCGGCATCGCGCTGGCTGCGTCGATGAGCGGACCGGACCACGAGGTGCTGCGGCCGATTGACCAACAAAGCCGATAAATGCCGGCCAGGATTGTGCCGGCACATTCTTGGCCGGCAGGAAAACCAGGGGTTTCCGAGGATTATCGCGGAGCGCTGAGCCGCCGGGATTCTCAGTGCGATAATTTAATGACCTGCATTCTGCAGCGGCGCTGGACTCAACCCGGAGTTGGAACATAAAAGGAACAGGTGCCTTAACCGTTCACGTCATCAACCGAGGCTTGCCGCGATGCCGGTGTCCCTGACCTATGCCCACCACCCGCAGACTGGCGTCCCGGATCGGCTCACGGCCGAGGCCGTCTGGGCTGGCCGGCCCGAACGGTCGGGAGAAGTCACGCGGTGCTCCGCCGAAATTCGATTGGGAAGGCTGCTGGTGCGAGATCGCGAAGACCATCTACGACCCGGGCCCACCGGCGACGCAGGCTGAATGGCTGCGGATGATCCAGGACTGGTTTGCCGATCAGCTGGGACCCGACAATGTGCCCTGCGACAGCTCGATCAAGGCGCGTCTGAGCCGGATTTGGCCGACCGTGAAGCCGAATGTCGGACGACCGTCGGCACTGACGGCCGTGCATGGTGCGGCGCCGAGCCGGCCGGCTGAGAAGGTGCGGGTGGCCAGGCGGTAGAGAATAGGCAGGACAATGCGTGCTGGATCCCGATGCCCCTGCCGAACCCGATCAATGGCCACCTCCCGCCGCACCTGCGTGAGGTGTGCACCATCCTTGCCGCGGGGTTGGTGCGGCTGCGCAGCCGCGCTGCCGAGGATCATGCGCGGGATGCCGAGATAGCTCGGGGGGCGGGAGACAGTCGCCTTCACTCCACTGGCAGGCAGCGCCTGCATGCGAACCCCAACAGGAAGGGACTCGCATGACCAGACGATCCACCGCCGCGCCCACGCCGGCGCCCACCATCCGGAGGATCCCGCCGACGCAGGTGCTGAGTCGCCTCGCCGCACTGCAGGCGGCGCCGACTACCACGCTGAAGGACCAGTGGCGGGAGCTTTTCGGCAAGGAGCCGCCGCCCTGGAACCGGGCCTACATCCAGAGCCGGCTGGCCTATCGCATCCAGGAGCTCGCGTATGGCGGGCTGAAGCCCGAAACCGTCGACCGGCTCGTGGCGCTGGGCGAGCAATTGGATGGCGGCAACGTCGTCCTGCGCCGTATTCGCGCCGACAGCCGCCCTCTGGCCGGCACGCGCCTGATCCGCGAATGGCAGGGCGTGCAGCACGTGGTCACCGTGCGCGTCAACGACTTCGAATTCGAGGGGCGGCCCTATCAGTCGCTGTCCGCCATCGCTCGCCACATCACCGGCACGCGGTGGAACGGCTGGACGTTCTTCGGGCTGCGCGCGCGAGGTGACGCATGACCCGGCGCGCACGCATCGAGCCGGCCATGCCGGCCACCACGAAGAAGTTGCGCTGCGCCGTCTACACCCGGAAGTCCACGGACGAGGGCCTCGAGAAGGAATTCAACACCCTCGACGCACAGCGCGACGCCTGCGAAGCGTACATCACCAGCCAGCGTGCCGAAGGGTGGATGCTGGTGCGCGACCGCTACGACGATGGCGGGTTCTCCGGCGGCACGCTGGAGCGGCCGGCGTTGCAACGCCTGCTGCGTGACATCCAGGCCGACCTGGTCGACGTGATCGTGGTCTACAAGATCGATCGGCTCAGCCGCTCGCTGATGGACTTCGCCAAGCTGGTGGAGGTGATGGACGCGCACGGCGTGACGTTCGTGTCCGTGACGCAGAGCTTCAACACGACCACCAGCATGGGTCGGCTGACGCTGAACATCCTGCTCAGCTTCGCGCAGTTCGAGCGCGAGGTCATTGGGGAGCGAATCCGGGACAAATTCGCAGCCTCCCGGGCGCGGGGGATGTGGATGGGGGGCAAAGTGCCGCTCGGCTACGACGTCGTGGCCAGGAAGCTGGTGGTGAATGAGGACGAAGCACCGCGGGTGCGCCGCGTCTTCGAGATCTTCGCCGAGACTGGGTCGGGCATCGAGACGGTGGCCCGTCTCCGGGCGGAGGGCCTCACCAGCAAGGCGGGCCGGCCGCTGGATAAAGGCGATGTCTACAAGCTACTGAACAACCGCACCTATGTCGGCGAGGCCGCGCACAAAGGGCAGGTCTATCCTGGCGAGCACCAGGGCATCGTGCCGTGGGAACTGTGGGATCGGGCGCATGCCGTGCTGCAGATCAGCCCTCGGGTCCGCGCCAACCAGAATCGGGCGCAGACGCCGGCGCTGCTGAAGGGGCTGATCTTTGGGGTGGACGGCCGGGCGCTGTCGCCGACCCACGCCAGGAAGAATGGCCGCCTCTACCGATACTACGTGGCGCAGCGCGTGCTGAAGGGCGACGCCGCGGGGGACGCCAGCATCGTGCGCCGGGTGTCGGCGGCGGAGATCGAGGCTGCGGTGGTGGATCAGGTGCGGGCGCTGCTGCGGCAGCCAGAGATCGTGGTCGGCACCTGGCGTGCGGCGCGCGTGGAGGCGCCGGACCTGACCGAGGCCGAGACCCACGACGCGCTGTATCGGCTCGACCCACTGTGGGAGCAGTTGTTCCCGGCGGAGCAGGCGCGGATTGTCCGGTCCCTGGTAGAGCGGGTGGTAGTAGGGCCTGCCGGCGCCGACATTCGGCTGCGGCTGGATGGGCTCGGCGGCCTCGTCCGCGATCTCACCGCCATCGCGCCGTCTGCCCTGAGGGCCGCGGCATGACGACCGCCACCAGCATCACGGTCCGGGTGCCGTTGGCGATCCGGCACCGGCCAGGCAGGAAGACTGTCGTGACACCGGTGGCCGATGGCGTGGCGCCGGTCACAACGCGGGCCGACCCCACGCTGGTCAAGGCGCTGGCTAGGGGGTTCCGCTACCAGCGGATGCTGGACGAGGGGCGCTACGCCTCGATCACCGAGATGGCTGCGGCGGAGCGAATCGAGCGCGGGTACCTGGGCAGCCTGCTGCGCCTGACCCTCCTGGCGCCCGACCTCGTAACCAACGCCCTCGACGGTCGGCACAGTCGGTCGGTCACCCTGGCCGCCTTGCTGGAGCCATTCCCCCTATGCTGGCGCAGCCAGGGCGAATTGTTCGGTAGCGACGGGTCGGGATAGTAACGTCCCCGGCCAGATTGCCATTATGCGAAGGCAAAGTCCGTGGCATCTTGGGAGCGTGACAGGCCCCGTAATCGACAACCCGATTCTCAACAGCCCCTTTGCCGAGCCCTCCCGCCATTGGGAGCTCGACGAGAGCGGCATCCCCACCGGCACCCCGGCCCCCGGCCGGCGGCGCAGCGAATTCATCGTCCCCGTCCCCCCGCCGAAGCACAAGGTGAAGGCCCAGGCCACCCTCGACCTGGAGGATGAGTACGGGAAGCGCCAGCCGAACGACTACATCAATGAAATCAGGACGAAAGTTGCCCAATGGCGGTCCCTTGGCGAACAGGGCCTGCGGCCCGTCACGCCCGTCACGGCCCGCCTGCTACGCCACTGGCGGGAACAGGGCCGGGCCCGCCCGCTCTTCTTCTGCCAGGTTGAGGCGGTGGAGACCGCCATCTGGCTGACCGAAGTCGCCCCCCGCGCCGAGACGGAGCGCCTGCGGACCCTCAATTCGGAGGCCAACCCGGACCTCCTGCGCATCGCCTTCAAGCTGGCGACCGGCGCCGGCAAGACCACCGTTATGGGGATGCTGATCGCCTGGCAGACCCTCAACGCCGCCCGAACGCGCAACTCGACCCGCTTCACCGACGCCTTCCTGATCGTGGCCCCCGGCCTGACGGTGAGGGACCGCCTGCGCGTGCTCCACCCGTCCGACCCGTCCAACATCTACGCCGCCCTCGACATCGTGCCGCGGGAGCTGCGCGACGATCTCCAGCGCGCCCGGATCGTCATCACCAACTTCCATGCCTTCAAGAAGCGCGAAACGCTCGAGGCGCCGAAGCTGGCGAAGGAGATCCTGGCTGGCCGCACCGGGAAGGTGGAGCGCCCCGAAACCGACGGCCAGATGGCGCAGCGCATCTGCAAGGACCTGCTCGGCCGCAAGCGCATCATCGTCATCAATGACGAAGCCCACCACTGCTATCGCCAGAAGGTCGGCGCAGCGGATGACGCGAGCGCGAAGCTCGACGCTGAAGGCAAGGCGGAGGCCAAGAAGAACAACGCCGCCGCTCGCCTCTGGATCAGCGGCATCGAGGCTCTGCAACGCGTCGTCGGCCAGCCTGTCCTGGTCTACGACCTCTCCGCCACGCCCTTCTTCCTGCGCGGCTCGGGCTACCCCGAGGGCACGCTCTTCCCCTGGGTCGTCTCCGATTTCTCCCTGATCGACGCCATCGAATGCGGCATCGTGAAGGTGCCGCGCGTCCCGGTGCAGGACCTGCCAGGCGCCGACGAACCGGTCTACCGCCACGTCTATCGCTACATCCAGGAACATTCGGATGTGAAGCTGCCCAAGGTTGGCCGGGCCAAGCAGGGCAAGCCGCTCACGCCCGACCAGCTTCCCTCCCAGCTCACCGGCGCGCTCCAGGCGCTCTACGGCCACTACCGCCAGGTGTTCGAGAACTGGGCCAGCCGCGGCGGCAGCACGCCGCCCGTCTTTATCGTGGTCTGCAACAACACCGCCACCTCCAAGCTCGTGCATGACTGGATCGCCGGCTACGAGCGCATCGAGACTGACGCCGAGGGCGCGGAGCGCCGCGTCATCGTGCCCGGCAACCTGCCGCTCCTCTCCAACGTCACCCAGGCCGGCATCGGCCAGAGCAGTATGGTCGAGCGCCCCGTCACCATCCTGATCGACAGCGAGGAACTCGAATCCGGCGAGGCCCTGTCGGACAACTTCCGCAAGCTGGCTGGACCCGAGATCGACGCCTTCAAGCGCGAACTCCGCGCCCGCGGCCGCCATGCGGAGGCCGAGACCGTCACCGACAGCGACCTGCTGCGTGAGGTGATGAACACCGTCGGCCAGCCCGGCCGGCTGGGCGAGCCGATCCGATGTGTGGTCTCCGTCTCCATGCTGACCGAGGGGTGGGATGCGCGCACGGTCACCCATGTGCTGGGTGTGCGCGCCTTCGGCACGCAATTGCTGTGCGAGCAGGTGATCGGCCGTGCGCTGCGCCGCGTCTCCTACGACCCGGTCGGCGTGGATGACGCTGGCAACGCCATGTTCGCGCCGGAGTATGCCGAGGTGCTGGGCATCCCCTTCAGCTTCGTGCCGGCCAATTCCAAGGCCGACTACACCCCGCCGAAGAAGACCACCCAGATTCATGCTGTGCTGCCGGAGCGTGCGGCGCTGGAAATCCGCTTCCCCCGCGTCATCGGCTATCGCACCGTGCTCCCGCCCGGTCGCATCACCGCTACCTTCACCAATGAAAGCCGCCTTGAGATCGATCCGACGGATGCGCCGCCCGAAGCCGTCAGCGCTGCCATCATCGGCGCCGAGCACACGCTAACGCTGAACGACCTCCGCCACCAGCGCGACACCACCATCGCCTTTCACCTGGCGGGCCACACGCTGCGCACCTGGTTCCGCGACAGCGAGGACCACCTGAAGCCATGGCTGTTCCCGCCGCTGCTCACCATCACGCGGCGCTGGATGGCGCAATGCCTGACCTGCCTGGGTGGCACCTTCCCGGCCTACCTGCTGTGGCGCGACATCGGCGACAAGGCGGCGGAGCGCATCTTCCGCGCCTGCACGCCCGAGGTCGCTGGCCCCGGCACACTGCGGCCCATCCTGGACCCCTACAACGAGGCCGGCAGCAGCCGCCATATGAGCTTCGCCACCACCAAGACCAACTTCTGGACCCCCGACGCGCAGAAATGCCAGGTCAACCTGATCGTCTGCGACGAGAATTGGGAGGCCGCGGCGGCGCAGGCGCTGGACGGCATGCCGGAGGTGCTGCGCTACGTGAAGAACGACCGGCTGGGCTTCGAAGTGCCCTATGTCGACGGCAGCACCGAGCGGCACTACCGGCCCGACTTCATCGTGGTGGTGGAGGACGGACGCGGCCCGGATGATCCGTTGCACCTCGTGCTGGAGGTGAAGGGCCGCCAGACCGCACAGGACGACGCAAAGCACGACACCATGCGCAAACTCTGGGTGCCGGCGGTGAACGCGCTGGGGCGCTTCGGCCGCTGGGATTTTTGCCGGGTGGATGGACCCTATGGCGTGGATGAGATCATCCGGCGGCGGCTGAACGCCGACGCTCTCTCACGCGCCGCCTGAATCCGGAAGACAGCGCAGCATGGCCCGCCCGAAGAAGCTCAAGCCCGACGCACCCGCCACCGAGGTGGAGACGCTCGTCCACCCCGCCGATATCGCGCGCAAGAACATCCCAACCGCGGAGACCGCGGCGCTGATGGCGGAGGAGGAAGCGCGGGCTGAACCCAAACTCTATCCCCGCAACCCGGACCTGGACCCGCAACTGGTCTGGCGTGGGAAGGACGAGCAGGACAGCGCGCCGCTGGGGGTCGAGACGGTCCCCATCTACATCCAGGAGAAGCTGTATCCGGAGGCGCTGATCCGCGATCTGCAACGCGTGTCGGCGAAGGAAGCGGCACCGCAGGCCGATCTGTTCGGCAGCTTCGACCGCATCACGGATGAGGCGGCGCGGCTCGAGTTCTACCAGCACGCCGAGAACTGGTCGAACCGGATGATCCTGGGCGACTCCCTGCTGGTGATGAACAGCCTGGCGGAGAAGGAAGGCCTTCGAGGCCAGGTGCAGATGATTTTCCTCGATCCACCCTACGGAATCAAATTCAGCAGTAACTGGCAGCCGAGCACGCGCACGCGCGATGTGAAGGAGGGCAAGGCCGAAGGGCTGTCGCGCGAGCCAGAGCAGATCAAGGCCTTCCGGGACACCTGGAAGGATGGCATCCACAGCTATCTGGCATATCTCCGAGATCGGCTGGCTGTAGCGCGGGAGCTATTGGCCGAAAGCGGTAGCATCTTCGTTCAGATCGGCGACGAGAATGTCCATGTTGTGCGTAGCCTTCTCGACGAAGTTTTCGGGCCAGCCAACTTCATCGGACAGATCGCTTATCAAAAGACCACCGGTGCGACCTCTGATTTTCTCGGCGGCACGCTCGACTACCTGCTGTGGTTTGGAAAGAACCGTCAGCAAGCGAAATTTCGCGCCATGTACAATCTGAAAACAGCCGGCGAAGAGGGTGCGACCAAGTATCGCAAGTTGATCCATCTCGATGGAGCGCGGAGACCTGCCGCAGAGGGCGAAGTCTCGGGTGCGACGGCGCTCCCAGATGGCTGGAAGTTGTACACCGACGACAACCTCACCAGCCAAAGCGCCGGCCGCGAAAAAGGAGAAGGCGCAGCGTCCTGGTTTGAAGTAAAACATGACGGCCGAAGCTTTCTTCCGACGATGCAATCCCGTTGGAAAACCAACGAAGCTGGGATGGGCCGTCTCCAGGCCGCTGGGAGGCTTGAGCCTGCGCGGAACATACTGCGCTACGTGCGGAAGCTGGATGATTTTGCCGCAGTCGAGATCAACGATCTCTGGCGGGATATCGGCGGCATCCAAAGCCGAAGCGATCCGAAGGTGTACGTGGTCCAGACGTCCACTACGGCAATTGAGCGCTGCATGCTCATGACCACCGATCCTGGTGACCTCGTCTTCGATCCGACCTGCGGTTCCGGCACCACCGCCTTCGTCGCCGAGCAATGGGGCCGCCGCTGGATCACCACCGACACCTCCCGCGTCGCCCTGGCGCTGGCACGCACGCGCCTCATGGCCGGGCGCTTCCCCGCCTACCTGCTGCGCGACAGCCGTGAGGGCGCAGCGAAGGAGGGCGAGATCACAGGCCGTCCACCCGAGGAAGGCCCCTTCCGCCACGACATCCGCCAGGGCCTCGTGCTGGAGCGTGTGCCGCACGTCACGCTGAAATCCATCGCCAACAACGCTGAGATCGATGTCATCGACGCCAATTGGGCGCCGAAGATCGAAGCCGCGCTCGCTACCCTCAACGCCGCTCTCGGGACAAAGCATGCGGAGTGGCAGGTTCCCCGCAACCTGCCCGGAGACGCGAAACCGGTGGTGCAGGAGGCGCATGCGGCATTCTGGGCCACCCGCCGCGCTCGGCAGGCGGAGATGGACGCCTCCATCGCCCGGAACGCCGATACGGAATTCCTGCATGACCGGCCCTACACGAAGAAGAACGCGGTCCGCGTCACCGGCCCCTTCACGGTGGAGAGCCTCTCGCCCCACCGCGTCCTGCCCGCGGATGAGGAAGACCAGGCCGTGATGGAGGCGCTGGCCCAGGAAGCGGGCGAGCCCGTGCCCGAGCGCCGCCCGCTCCGCACCCGGCCGGACGCTGGCGATGACTTCGTGACCGCCGTGCTGGACAACCTGCAGAAGGCCGGCGTGCAGAACATGAAGAAGGATGAGCGCCTGACCTTCGCCACGCTGCGCCCCTGGCCTGGCGGCAGCCGCGTCTCGGCCGAGGGCGAGTACGAAGAAGCCGGCGTGAAGAAGCGTGCCGCCATCGTCATCGGTCCCGAATACGGCACGGTCGGCCCCGACCTGGTGCGCGAGGCCGCGCGCGAATGCCGCGACTGGGCTGACAGCATGGTGGTCTGCGGCTTCGCCTTCGACCCGCAGGTGGGCGACAGCACGATGAACCTCGGCCGCCTGGTGGTGCTGAAGGCGCGCATGAGCCAGGAGCTGCGCGCCGCCGAAGCCTACAAGGCCGGCGGGGGCAACCTGTTCGTGGTGTTTGGCGAGCCGGATATCGCGCTCGACCAGGCCGACGGTGAATGCGTCGTGCGCCTGAAGGGCGTGGACATCTTCGACCCCACCACGGGTGAGGTCCGTTCCTCCGGCCGCGTCGAGGATGATGTTGCCTGCTGGTTTGTCGACACCGACTATGACGGCGACAGCTTTTTCGTCCGCCATGCCTACTTCCTCGGCGGCAAGGACCCCTTCGAGAAGCTCAAGACCGCGCTGAAGGCCGAAGTGGACGAGGACGCCTGGGCGAGCCTCTACCGCACCGAAAGCCGCCCCTTCGCGAAGCCGAAATCAGGCCGGATCGCCGTGAAGGTGATCAACCACTATGGGGACGAGGCGATGCGGGTGTTTCGCGTGCCGTGAGGATCACCTATGCCCGGATCCGCGGATGGCGTTCCATAAAGGATATCCAGCTTCGACCTGGCCGGGTAACGGCCTTGGTCGGCTCGAACAACGCTGGCAAGACGAGCATCCTGAGCGCGCTCAACTTCCTCCTTGGCGACCGCTACCCCCAGGCGCAGGCTCTGGAGGACAAAGACTTCTTTGGAAAGCGGCGGGACGAGGGCGTGGAAATCGCTGTCGAGTTCGAGCCCGGCCATGACCTCCGATCGTTAACGTTCAACTCTTCAGCGACCTACCCGGCCCGGGACCTCACGGCGCGCTGGCGGAACGGTGGGAGTTCCGGGATCACCAACGATAGCCGACGCGCGGCGGGTCTAGTCTACCTCGACGCAGCGCGCAGTTTCGACGGCCAATTCGGCGCTTCGCGTTGGAGCCTATTCGGGCAGATCGTTCGGCAGCTTAACGAGAACTTCCGCCAGACCGTGCCCGAGCAGACACTGGTCGAGATTCAGGGTCACCTGGAGCGAGCACAGGAGCTACTCAAGACAGATCTCTACAAGGCGTTCGTTGCTGCCGTCTCGGCCGCCTTCCAGGAACAGGTTAGGCTCGCGGGACACGCGGTTGAGTTCGATTTCCGCACTTTCGACCCGCTCAACTTCTACCGGGCAATGTACCCGACGCTGGTGGAGGACGGAGAGGGCAAGAACCCCTCAGAGGCCGGCTCAGGCATGCGGAACCTGATCGTCATGGCGCTCTTCCGAGCCTACGCCAAGACGTTCAGGAGCGACTCCATCATCGCCATCGAGGAGCCCGAACTTTACCTCCACCCCCATGGCCAGCGCAGCTTGGCGGCGCTGTTCACGGAGCTCGCCGCAGCCGGTTCTCAGAATCTTCTATTCGACCCATAGCGCATCCTTCGTGTGGGCGGAGCGCTTCGACGAGATCGTCCTCGTGGAGCGGAGGCCAGACGACGACGGCGATGTTGCGACGCAGGTGCGGTGGCTGTCCGAGGACGATATGGTCGCGCGCAGGCGATCGCTTCATCCCGGCGTAGCACTCACAGGCGCCAGCGTCCGAGACCGGCTGGCTTTCGCCTGCGGCGTCGAGCAGGCCGAGGCGTTCTTCTCCAAGGCAGTGGTGTTAGTCGAGGGCGACACCGAGGCGGCCGCCCTTCCTGTCTTCGGTGAAGCACTCGGTTTTCCCCTCGACGCGCATGGCGTGTCCGTCGTCGAGGCGTCGGGCAAGTCCGGCCTGGACACGCTGCACGATCTCTACGGGGGCTTCGGCACCCCGATCTTCATCATCTTCGACAACGACGAGGGGACTCGCGACCGCGGTTTGCTCGACGCAAACCGCACGCTGACGCGCCTCCTTGGGCTACTCGAAACAGAGATGCCAGCGGCCGCTGTTGGCGAGCGCTACGCAATACTGGCCCCCGACTTCGAGAAGACGCTGCGGCGCGAGCTAGACGCGTTCGAAGCGGGCCTCTACGACCGGCTAGAGGCCGAAGCTCGGCGAGCCTACGGCGGTGCGCGAAAGCCATCTATCGCACGGCATCTGGCCAAGCGGCTTGTCGAAGAGGGCCGCATCGCTCCAACGATCGTGCGAATTATTTCGGCAGTCGCGAAAATGTCGGGCGTAGAGGCGAAAGAACCTAATCGCGCCGTGGCGCCCGAAATTTCAGATGAGATACCATTCTAAGCTTTGGTCTCATCGATTCCGGGGCGCCAATTCCTCGGCAATGATGATGTCGGGGGTCACAGGAGATTCTCCCTTCTCCGGTACCCTTTGCCGAGCGGTAGATTTGCTGAAAAGCCCCAAGCTTGGTGCCGACCATACGGTGGAAAAACAAAAGGATACAGCTTGGGGGTCAAATCACGCCACCCCCAAGCTTCGGAGACTTTAGGGCGCTCGGAGAGCGATTTCCGGGCTCGTTGCGTTCTCCACCCCTCAAGCCGTGACGGAAAATCCCCAGGAAACCTGCGGTTCAGGGCTCAACCCGGGAAAGGAAGTGTGAGGTTGGAAGACCGACTGGAGCAGCGGTGGGAACCGGGGTCCAACCTTCTCTGGGCCGCAAGCCGGCGCGGCTGTTTTGGTGCTCGGCGAAGCCTCGTAGGCGAAAGCGCAGGTCTGTTCCCCGGTAGTGAAGAGCTGGTATCAATCCGGGCATCTCGACGCCTTTTCGGTACAAAGCGAAGCCGCGGGGAGATCGGTTGGAGGCGCCGTACGCCAGGGAGGGCTTCATGCCGCTTCATACCGTTGTCGAGGCGATGCTGACGCAACTTCGTCAGCTCGGGCGCCCACCAATTTCGGCCGGTACGGCGGACGAAGGGCGCGCCTTGATGGCGGCCGCGCGTGCCGCTTACGGCGCGGGGCCGGAGATCGGCCGCGTGCAGCAGCTTTGCATCCCGACCCGCGCAGGAAGCCTGCCGGTACGGCTCCTGCAGCCGACGTCGCCACCGATCGGGCTGGTCGTCTATCTCCATGGCGGTGGATGGGCGCTCGGTGCGCTCGACGATTTCGATCACGTGGCGCGTGCCTTGGTCGCGCGCAGCGGATGCGCCGTGCTGATGCCTGACTACCGGCTCGCGCCCGAGCACCCGTTTCCGGCCGGGCTCGAGGATGCGGAGGATGCGACGCGCTGGGCAGCAACCGCCACGGCGGAACTCGGCAGCGCGTCGCTGCCGCTGGTGCTGGCCGGCGACAGCGCGGGGGCGAACCTGGCGGCCGTGACGGCGCGGACGTTGCGGGGCGAGGTGCGCCCGGTGCTGCAAGCGCTCATCTATCCTGTCGCGGACTGCGACTTTGGAAGTGCGTCCTACGCCGCCTATGGCGAGGGCCTGATCCTGCTGAAGCGTGACATGCAGTGGTTCTTCGATCTTTACGCGCCGGCCGCCCTGCATGCCGATCCGCGCATCTCGCCGCTGCGCGCGGCCGACCTGTCCGGCCTGCCGCCGGCCCATGTCGTCACGGCTGAATACGACGTGCTGCGGGACGAGGGCGAAGCCTATGCCCAGCGGCTGCGGGAGGCCGGCGTGCCGACCGAACTTCGGCGGATCGCCGGCCTGCCGCATGGCTTCGCGCGCATGATCAACCTGGTGGACACGGCGGATGCCGCCCTGACGGAGGTCGCTGACGCCATCGCCGCGGCATGCCGGTCCGCGGCGGCTCAGCGCATGTCGAACCCCGAATAGCCGGCGCGGACGATCTCGTCGCAAATCCCGGTGTATTTGGCGAAGCCGCCGACATAGGGCAGGAAGACGCGCGGCTTGCCCGGGATATTGGCGCCCATGTACCAGGAATTCGCGCGCGGGAAGAGCGTGCCGGCCGCGACCTCCGCGACCTCCGCCACCCAGCCGGCCTCCGCCTCCGCCGTCGGCTCGATCCGGGACAGGCCCTTCTCCGCCATGTGAGCCAGGCAGTTGGCGATCCACTCGACGTGGTGCTCGATGGAGACGACGACATTCGTCAGGATCGAGGGGCTGCCGGGCCCCGTGATGGTGAAGAGGTTGGGGAAGCCCGCCACCATCAGACCGAGATAGCTGGTCGGCCCGTGAGCCCACTGGTCCTGGATACGGATGCTGTCGCGCCCGACGAGATCGATGCGCATCAGCGCGCCGGTCACCGCGTCGTAGCCGGTCGCAAAGAC
This sequence comes from Acetobacteraceae bacterium, assembly GCA_019750465.1. Classification (GTDB taxonomy): domain Bacteria; phylum Pseudomonadota; class Alphaproteobacteria; order Acetobacterales; family Acetobacteraceae; genus JAIEOP01. The sequence goes on from JAIEOP010000050.1 coordinate 15,267, forward strand.
GATGCTGTCAAGCGCGTAGTCCCGCGCGCGCGTGCGGATGCCCGTGGGGGTGACCGCCTCGATCGGCTCCTCCCGCACATCGACCAGCGACACGTTCGGACGGTTGAAGGTGACGTAGTAGTTCGTGTCGACGCAGATGCGCTTGGTGCCGATCGGGTGATCGGTCGGCATCAGCTTCGCCGCGACGGCGGGGTCGCGCACCAGGGCGCGGATCCTGTTGCGCACGAACTCCGCCGCCTGGTCGTTCGACTCGATGTTGACGAAGAGGTCGTTGAAGGCATGTGTGAAGTTGGCGCCGCCGCGTGCCCAGCGGCGCTCGAACTCCGCCTGGCGCTCGGCCTCGTCGACCTCGAGGGCGCCACGCGTGCTGTATTCGTAGAGGATGCCAGACCGCGTGGCGCGCGCCTTTGCCCGCATCTCGGCGTAGCGCTCCTTCCAGCCGCGCTGCTGGTCGGGATCGAGCGGGCGGTTCCAGGCGGGGATCGTGAAGTTCGGCGTGCGCTGGAAGACCACCACCTCCGCCGCCTCCTCGGCCACGGCCGGGATGGTCTGGATGCCCGATGAGCCGGTGCCGATCACGCCGACGCGCTGGCCGGTGAAGTCCACCTTCTCATGCGGCCAGGCGCCGGTGTGGTACCAGCGGCCGCGGAAGCTCTCGAGCCCCGCGATCTCCGGTTTCCGCGCGGCGGAGAGCGCACCGGTCGCCATGATGAGGAAGCGCGCCGACACGCGGTCGCCACGATCCGTCTCGACGAGCCATCGTCCGGCCGCGTCCTCCCAGCGCGCGGCGGTGACGCGCGTGTCGAGGGCGATGTCGCGCATCAGGTCGAAGCGGTGCGCGACGTGCTCGAGGTAGCGCAGGATCTCCGCCTGGGACGGGTAGCGTTCGCTCCATTCCCATTCCTGCTGCAGCGCCTCATCGAAGGAGAAGGAGTACTGCAGGCTCTCGACGTCGCATCGCGCGCCGGGATAGCGGTTCCAGTACCATGTCCCGCCGACACCGCTGCCCGCCTCGAAGCCCTGTGCCGAGAGGCCGAGGCCACGCAGGCGATGGAGCATGTAGAGGCCGGCGAAGCCCGCCCCCACGACCACCGCATCGACATCCCGTGCGTCGCCCGTCCGCGATCGCTGCGCCATTTCGCTCAAAGTTCCTCCCGAGGCCGCATCGCCTGATTGGCCGGGCTGTCGTGCAACCCGAAGCCGCTTGACCTGCCGAACAGGACTGCATCATACTGGTGGGTATCACCGCTTGTCCATCAGCTTCTGGCTGCTGGCGGCCAACATCGCTTCAGGTCAGCGTCGCTCCAGGGAGGAACAGGACGTGTCGCAGCGGTCCGCCGGACATCGCCCGAAGGACATCCTGTGTTCGATCTGATCATCGCGCAGGCCGCAAACGGGCTTGTTCTCGGCTTCGTGTTCGTGTTGATCGCCGTCGGCCTGTCCGTCATCTTCGGCCTGCTCGGCATCGTCAACTTCGCGCATGGTGCCTTCTTCGCGCTCGGCGCCTACTTCGCGGTGACACTGCATGCGCAGTTCGGCTGGCCTGCCGTGGTCCTGGCGCCGATCGGCGTCGGCCTGGTAGGTGCCCTGGTCGAGGTGACGTTGATCCGCCGCCTCTATGGGCGGGAACCGCTGACGGTCATCGTCCTCACCTTCGCCCTCGCGCTGTTCATCGAGGCGGTCATACGACTGGTCTGGGGCAGCGGCAGCCATCCCTTCGCGGTGCCTCCCTTCCTGCGCGGCATCGTGGAGTTCGGCCCGGTGCTGATCACGCAGTACCGCGCCGCCGTGGTGGTGGTGACGGTCGCGCTGCTGGTGTTGCTCGGGATGTTCCTGGGCTTCACGCCCTATGGGCGCATCCTGCGCGCCGGCTCGCGTGACCCGGAGATGGTCGGGCTGCTCGGCATCAACTTCCCCCGCGTGCTGACCTGGGCGTTCGGACTAGGCTGCCTGCTGGCGGGGACGGCGGGCGTGCTGGCGGCGCCGCTCTGGAGCGTGACGCCTTCCATGGCGGCGGGTGCGATCATGCCGGCCTTCGTCGTTGTCACCATCGGTGGCCTCGGCTCCTATCCCGGCGCGATCGTGGCGGGGCTGCTGGTCGGCGTCGTGACCGGTCTTGCCGCGCAGTTCTGGCCGGAAGCCTCCTCGGCGGCGATGTACATGCTGATGGTGCTGGTGCTGCTGCTGCGTCCACGCGGCCTGCTCGGCGAGCGGTGGGAGCGCTTCGAGTGAGGCGCGCCATCCGAAGTCCCGTCCTCTGGACCGCGATCGTGTTCGCGGCGATGACCACCGCCGCCCTTGTCCTTGGTGCGCCGGTGGGGCGCATCACGCAAATCGCCATCTACGTGCTCTACGGCGCGGGCGTGAACCTGCTGATCGCCTATACGGGCCTGGTCCCCTTCGGCGCATCGGTCTTCTTCGGCTGCGGCACCTATGCCGCCGCGTTGTTCATGCTCCATGTCGCAGGCAACGAGCTTGCGGGGCTTGTCTTCGCGCTGGTCTGGTCGGTGGTCAGCGGCGCGCTGCTCGGGCTCGTCGTGCTGCGGCGGCGTGGCCTCTACTTCTCGCTCCTCACGCTCGCCGCCTCGCAGATCGCCTTCGAGGTCGTGTTCCGCTGGACATCCTTCACCGGCGGCGAGAACGGGCTGCAGAATGTGCCCCGGCCGCTGTTCCCGACTGCGATCTCCTTCCATCTTTTCACGCTCGCCGTGCTGCTGGCGTCGCTCTGGGCGATCTGGCGGATGGTCCATTCGCCCTACGGCCGCGCGCTGCAGGCGATCCGGGACAACGAGCAGCGCATGTCGAGCCTCGGCTACGACACATGGCGCCTGAAGCTCGGCGCCTTCACGCTCTCGGGCGCCTTCGTCGGCGTGGCGGGCGGGCTGCTCGCGCAGCTTCTGCAGGGCGCCTACGCGAACAACCTGAGCTGGCAGCATGCCGGCGACGCGCTGCTGATGGTAGTCCTGGGCGGCGTGCACCATTCGCTCGGCGCGTTGTGGGGCGCATCGGTCTTCATCCTGCTCGAGGATTTCCTGAGCGCGCGACTGGAGAACTGGTGGCTGGTCTTCGCACCGGCCATCATCGTCTTCGCACTGGTCGCGCCGGAGGGGCTGCACGGCCTGTTCCGCCGCGGCTTCGGCCGCTCCGGCTGGACGCTGGTGCGCCGGGACATTCCCGCACGTCCCGCCGCGATCCGCCCCTTTGCCGCCGGCGACGGGCAGGGGCTCGGCGAGGACCCGGTGCTGACGGTGCGCGGCCTGAGCAAGGCGTTCGGATCGCTCAGCGTGGCGCAGCAGCTCGATTTCGAGGTTGCTCCGCGCCGCCTGCACAGCATCATCGGGCCGAACGGCGCGGGGAAGACGACGCTGTTCAACATGCTGACCGGCATCCTGCAGCCGGATGCCGGCGAGATCCGCTTCTTGGGCATGGACATCACGCGGATGCCGGTGCATCGGCGCGTCCAGCTCGGCCTCGGCCGGTCCTTCCAGATCGTCAGCGTCTTCCCGAACCTCTCCGTCTTCGAGAATGTCCGCATCGCCGTCCAGGCGCGAAACCCGCAGCGCCACGCGATCTGGCGCGATGCGCACGGGATCCCGGCGGTGAATGAGCGGACCTGGTCGCTGCTGGCGGCGGTCGGCCTCGACCACCGCGCCGAAGCGGGCTGCGCGAACCTGGCGCATGGCGAGCGCCGCCTGCTCGACATCGCGGTCACGCTGGCGACCGACGCGCAGCTGCTCCTTCTTGACGAACCTCTGGCAGGCCTCGGGGAGGCCGATCGCATCACCGTCTCGCGGCTGATCCGCAAGCTGGCGGACAGCCATGCCGTGCTGCTGATCGAGCACGATCTGGACCGCGTCGTCGCGCTGTCCGACCGGATCACCGTGCTGCACCAGGGACGCCTGATCGCCGATGGCGAGCCGGCGGAGATCGTGCGGGAACCGGCCGTCGTCGCCGCTTATCTCGGCACGGCGGGCACGTCCATGCCGGCACCCGCGCCAAGGCCGCTTGCCGCGCCGGCGATCGCCGCCGCTTCCGGGCCGCTGCTGCGCGTCGAGGGGCTCGTCGCCGGGTATGGCGGCAGCAAGGTGCTCGACTCCGTGGACCTGACGGTCGAGCCGGGCGAGGCGGTCGCCGTGCTCGGGCGCAACGGCGTGGGCAAGACGACCCTGCTGCGCTCCCTGACGGGCACGATCCCGGTCACGGCCGGCGACGTCGTCTTCGACGGCGCGTCGATCGCGGGCCAGCGGCCGTTCGTGATCAACCGTCGCGGCGTCGCCTTGGTGCCGGAGGGACGGCGGCTGTTTCCCAACCTCACCGTCGTCGAGAACCTGCGCATCGCCGCGCGCCCGGGCGGCGCGACGCTCGACGAGGTCTACGACCTGTTTCCGCGGCTGAAGGAGCGCGCGCGCCAGCGAGCCGAGAGCCTCTCGGGCGGCGAGCGGCAGATGTGCGCGGTGGCGCGCGCCCTCATGGCGCCGAGCCGGCTCGTGCTGCTCGACGAGCCGTTCGAGGGCCTGGCCCCGGCGGTGGTCGCGGAGCTCTCGGCGGCCGTGGCGCGCCTGCGTGGGGAGCGCGCGGTTGTGCTCGTCGAGCACCAGGCGGAAAAGCTTCTGCCCCTCGTGGATCGGGCCTACGTCCTGGTCAATGGCCGCGTCGCCTTCGCCGGCAGCAGCGCATCGCTTGCGGCCGACCACGCGCTGCAGGCTCGCCTGCTCGGGATGGTGGAAGCGGACGCCGCGCCGGCCTGATGCAACACGCAACGAGACAAGGAGGAACCCAGATGCACACCAACCACATATCGGTCAGCCACACTGCGCGCACCACGCGGCGCGGCCTGCTGCTCGCCTCGGGCTTCACGGCAGCCGGGCTCGCGCTGCCGGCGCTTGCGCAATCGGGGGAGCCGATCAAGCTCGGCATCGTCTTCCCGAAGCAGGGCACCTTCGCCCAACTCGGCGAGGGCGCGGCCAATGCGGCGGTGCTGACGCTGGAGATGGCCGGCGGCCGCATCCTCGGGCGGCCGGCGCAGACGACCTGGCTCGACGAGCCGAACCCGCAAACCGCGCAGCAGAACATGCAGAAGCTGGTGGACGAGGAGAAGGTCGCGGCCGTGCTCGGCGGGGCGAGCGGCGCCACCGCACTCGCGCTCTCGGCCCTCGCGCGCCGGACGAAGACGCCGCTAATCACGATCAGCGGTGCCGCGGTGCTGACCGGCAAGGACTGCAACCGCTACACCTTCCGCTCCAATGCGCCCGCGCCCGTGGCGGTCAGCGCGATCACGCCGGCGATGCTGGAGCGCGGCAAGCGCTGGTACTTCCTCATCACCGACTATGCGTATGGCCACGACGTCTACAATGCCTTCAAGGCGGCACTGGACGCGGCGGGCGGCACGCAGGTGGGCTACGACCGGATGCCCCTGGGCACGACCGATTTCAGCGCCTTCATCTTGAAGATCCGCCAGGCGCGTCCGGATGTGGTCGCCACCGCGCTGTCGGGCAACGAACTGCCGACCTTCCTGAAGCAGTATGCCGAGTTCGGCATGCGCAACGGCGCACCGGTCGTCAGCCCGATCATCACGGACACCGACAACGTCGCCGCCGGCCCGCAGGCGTCGGGCCTCTACGGCAAGGTCTGGCATCATTCCGATCCGAACAACTCGCCGGAGGACCGCGCCTTCACCGAGGCGTATCGCCGCAAGCACGGCGTGCCGCCGCATTCGAATGCGCTGCTCGCCGCCGTCTCCATGCGGCTGCTGCTGGCGGCGATCCAGCAGGCGGGCTCCACCAGCCCGGAGGCTATCGTGCGCGGGCTGGAGACGGTGCGGCTGCAGGACGGCGCCTTTCCGCTCTACTTCCGCGAATGGGACCACCAGCTCATGCGGCGGATCCTGGTCCTGCGCGTGCGCAACCAGGTCACCGATCTCTGGGATGCGCTTGAGATCGTCAAGCAGGTGCCCGAGACACCGGCGGGGCTTGATGCGCTCTATGGCACGCAGGCGCAGAGCGAGTGCCGCCTAGGCGAGGTCTGAGCGGCAGCGCGACAGGGATGATGCCGATGTACGACCTGGATGGCCGCACCGCGCTGGTCACCGGGGGCGGCGCGGGAATCGGCCGCGCGATCGCCTTGCGGCTGGCGGCGGAAGGTTGCGACATCGGCATCCTCGACCTCGACCTTGCCGGCGCGGAGGCCACAGCGGCGGAGGCGCGGGCGCTCGGGCGGGCCGCGCATGCCGCGTCGGGCAACGTCGGAGAGCGGGCCTCGGCGGAAGCCGCCGTCGCGGCGCTCTCGGCGGCGCTCGGGCGCGTGGACATCCTGGTCAACAATGCCGGGATCCTGCGCACCTCGCCCTTCCTCGAGACGACGGATGCGGAGTGGCGCGGCACCTTTGCCGTGAACCTCGACGGCGCCTTCCATTGCTGCCAGGCCGTGCTGCCGGGAATGGTGGCGCGGCGGGCCGGCGCGGTCGTCAACGTGGCGTCCTGGACCGGCAAGAAGGGCGTGCCGAACCACGCGGCCTACAGCGCCAGCAAGTTCGCGCTGATCGGCCTGACGCAGGCGATCGCAGGCGAGATGGCGGCACACGGCATCCGCGTGAACGCCGTCTGCCCCGGCATCATCGTCGAGACGCGGATGCGGGAGGAGGCGGAGGAGCGCAACCGCGCCCAGGGCTTGCCCGATGTCGCGACGCGCCTGGCGTCCATCCCGCTCCGGCGCGCCGGCTACCCCGAGGATGTCGCGAACCTCGTGGCCTTCCTGGCCTCGGACCAGGCGGCTTACATGACCGGGCAAGCGGTCAACGTGACGGGTGGGCTCTGGATGGGCTGACGGCGGCTTGCATTCTGACGGGACGTAAGTGATACTTGTGAGTAAGGCTGCGGCACGGACCCGCAGCCATCCGGAGGATCGCCATGAATGCCAAGCTGAGCCGGCGCGTCGCGCTGGGCGTTGCGCTGCTCCCCCTGCTGGCGCGGCCCGGGCTTGCGCAAGGTGCCGCCTGGCGGCCCAACCGCCCGGTCCGCATGGTGGTGCCAACCGCCGCGGCCGGCGCGAACGACGTGATGGCGCGCATCGCCGCGCAGCACCTCGCATCCCGTCTCGGCCAGCCCGTCGTGGTGGACAACAAGGCTGGTGCCGGCGGCACGATCGGCACGATGGACGTGGTGCGCTCGCCGCCCGATGGCCACACGCTGCTGATGGGCAACATCGGCGCGCAGAGCATCGCCTATTCGCTGGCGCGCAACATGCCCTATGGGCCGGAAGACCTGCTGCCGGTCACCAACATGTTCACCACGCCGCATGTGCTGGTGGTGCATCCCGCGGTCCCGGCGACGACCGTGCCGGAATTCGTCGCGCTGCTGCGTGCCAACCCCGAAAAGTACAGCAACGGCACGCCGGGGATCGGCCAGTCGCCGCATCTTGCCGCCGTGTGGTTCAACCAGATCGCGCAGACGAAGACCGTGGCGGTGCACTACCGCGGCACCGCGCCGGCGAACACGGACCTGATGGCGGGCAACGTCCAATTCGTCTTCGACCTGATCGCCAACCACGTGGAGGCCATCCGTGTCGGCCGCGTACGCGCGCTTGCGGTGACCGGCGAGGAGCGCAGCCCCCTGATGCCGGAGCTGCCGACGATGCGCGAGGCGATGCCGGAGTTCGCCAACTTCTCCACGGGCAGCTGGATCGGCCTGTTGGTACCCAAGGGCACGCCGGAGGAGGTGATCCGCACCCTGAACGCGGAGATGAAGGATCTGCTAACCTCGCCCGAGACCGCGCAGCGCTTTCTCGCCCTCGGCGGCAAGCCGGACTACGGGACGCCCGACCAGTTCGGCGCCTTCCTGCGCCGCGAGATCGCGAAATGGGCCGAGGTGATACAGCGCGAGGGGCTGCAGGTAGACCTCACCTGATCCGCCGCAGCCATCCCGGACCGAGTTCCGCGAGGCGCTGGACGCCCAGCATCGCCATGTCGCGGTCCACCTCCTGCCGCAGCAGCAGCGCGGCATGCGCCACGCCGGCCTCGCCGCCAAGCGCCGCGGCATACAGGAAGGGGCGTCCGACGAAGACGCCGTGCGCGCCGAGGCAGAGCGCCTTCAGCACGTCGCTTCCGCGCCGGATGCCGCCATCCAGCATCAACGTCATGCCGCCTGCCTCCGCCGCCACTTCGGGCAGGGCCCGCAACGCGGACGGCACGCCGTCGAGCTGGCGGCCGCCATGGTTCGAGAGGATCACGCCATCCACCCCGTTCTCCCGCGCGATCCGCGCATCGGCGGCCTCCATCAGACCCTTCACGACCAGGCGGCCGGACCAGAGGCGCCGCACCATCGCGAGATGCTGCCAGGACAGATGATCGCGCTGCAGGAACTGCGCCGCGACGTTGCGCGCGATCAGAGGAAGGCCGCGGGCCGGGCCATAATTCTCGAAGTGCGGCATGCCGTGACGCCAGAGCGTCCGCAGCAGGGTGAAGAGGCTCCAGCGTGGCCTGGCGAGCCCGTCGAGCGCGAGACGCAGGCTCGGGCGCAGCGGAGTGACGAAGCCGGCGCGCAGATTGTTCTCGCGATTGGCGGCGACCGGCACGTCCACGGTCACGACCAGCGTGCCGAAGCCGCAATCGGCCGCGCGGCGCACCAGCGCGGCCATCCGCTCGGGATCGCCGAGCAGGTAGGCCTGGAACCAGGCAGCGGGATTGGCCCGGATCAGCTCCTCCATGCGGATCAGCGAGGCGCCGCTCACCATCATGGGGATCCCCATCCGCGCCGCGGCGCGAGCAAGGACGAGGTCGCCGCGAAAGGCGACGAGCGAGGAGAAGCCCATCGGCGCGATGCCGAACGGCGCAGTGAAGCGCTGGCCGAACAGCGCAGTCTCCTGGCTGCGGCCCGAGACGTCCACCAGCACGCGTGGCCGGAAGCCCCACTCGGCGAAGGCGTCGCGATTGTCGCGGCGAGACCAGTCCGTCTCCGCGCCGCCGGCGACATAGCCGAAAATGGGCCGCGGCAAGTGGCGCCGCGCGGCGGGTTCCATGTCTTCCAGCGACAGGATACGGCGCATGCGGCGCGGGACGGAAGGCTCAGTGGACATGGCTGACGGCAAGGACCGGGGAGAGCGCGCGATGTGCATCGCGATCGTCGGGGCCGGTGCGGTCGGCGGCTATATCGGCGCGCATCTGGCGCGCGCCGGCCGCGACGTCGTGCTGATCGATGGCTGGCCGGAGCATGTCGAGGCGATGCGCCGCGACGGGCTGCGGATCACGGCGATGGAGCCCGATGGCTGCTTCACCGTCCGCGTGCGCGCGCTGCACCTCTCCGACGTGCCGCAACTCGCCTGGGAGAGGCCGTTCGACACCGCCTTCATCGCCGTGAAGACCTACGACACGGCCTGGGCGACGGCGCTGATCCTGCCCTACCTGGCGCCGACGGGCTTTCTCGTCTCCGCGCAGAACAGCATCAACGAGGATCGCATCGCGGCACTGGCGGGCTGGACGCGCGTGCTCGGCTGCTCGGTCGGCCTGCACTCGGCCGAGCTGGTCGGGCCGGCGCATGTCGAGCGCAACTCGCTGCGGGGCGATCCGGTGCGCATCGGCATGAAAGTCGGCGAGCCGCACGGCCGCGTCACGCGGCGGGCCGAGGCGGTGGCGGCGATGCTGTCGCTCGGCGACAGCGCGGTGGTGACCACGAACCTCTGGGGTGACCGCTGGTCGAAGCTGGTCATCAACGCCATGCGCAACGCGACATGCGCGATGACGGGCCTCTCGAGCAAGGAACGCGACCGGGACGAGCCGGTCCGCCGGCAGTCCATCCGGCTCGGCAGCCAGGCGGTACGGGTCGGTCGCGCCCTCGGCCTCGCACTGGAACCGATGAGCGGCCTCGACCTCGACCTGCTGGCCGGCGCCGAGCACGACGCGGCGGCGATGGCAGCGCTGGAGGCGCAGATCCTGGCGGTGAACGCGACGCGCAGCGATGCCGCGCGGCCCTCGATGGGGCAGGACATCCGCAAGGGCCGGCGCACGGAGACGGAGGCGATCAACGGTCTCGTTGCGCGGCGCGGGGAGGAGGTGGGCGTGGATGCAGGCCTGCACGCCCGGGTGGATGCGCTGATGCGCCGCATCGAGGCGGGCGAGATTCGGCCCGCGCGCGAGCACGCGCTGGGGCTGTAGCGCCCTCACGGCTGGCCCAGGATCTTCCAGATGCCGCTGGCGGAGAGGATGGCCTTGCCGTCCGCGGTCAGCTCGCCACGCAGGAAAACGACGGAGCGGGTCCGCCGCACCACCGCGGCGCGGGCCTCGATGAACTGGCCCGGCCGTCCGGCCGCGACGTAGTGCAGGTCGAGCTGGATCGTCGCGACCCGGCCGCCTGCGGCCAGGCGCGCGACCCGGCCGATCGTGTGGTCCATGTAGGTCGCGAGGATGCCGCCATGGACCATGCCGTGGCCGTTCGCCTGTGCCTCCGACGTCTCGAAGCCGTAGGCGAAGCCCTCGCTCTCCGGCTTGAGCCAGTGGGCCAGCATGACCTTCGGCAAGGCGGGGTCGTCGAAACGCTGCCAGCCCTGGGATTCGGGATCGAAGCTCATGACGGGCGCGCCTTCGCGTAAGCGCCATAGGCCGGCACCGGGCCGATCGCACGCATGTCCACCTCGACCAGAGTGGGACCGGGCGTTGCGAGCGCGCGCGCGACGGTCTCGCCGAAAGCCTCGGCGCGGTCCACGCGCCAGGCGGGCATGCCGGCCAGCGCGGCGAGGCCCAACAGGTCGGGGTGGCGCAATTCGCCGAAGTAGCGACGGCCGTCCTGGAAGGCGTCCTGGATATGGCCGATGGCGGCGTAGATGCCGTCGTTCATGACAATGACGCAGATCTCGGCGCGTTCCTGCGCCGCGGTCCAGAGCTCCGTCATGTTCATGGCGAAGCCGCCATCGCCGGCGAGCATGACCGTCTTGCGGCCCTGCGGCCCGGCAGCCAGCGCGGCGCCGATGCCGAAGGGAAGCCCCGGGCCGATCGCGGCGCCGACGGGATGGATGGAGTCGCGTGGTCCGTAGACCGGCATCAGGCGATGCGCCCAGGTGGCCCCGGCCACCGTCGCGTCGCGCACCCAGAGGGCATCGCGCGGCATGGCGCGGCGGAGCTGTGCCGGAAAGTCGGCGTAGGGGCCGAGGCTGACGCGGTAGGCCTCCGCCGCCTCCGCCCGCGTGCGGGCGAGGTCCGCGCCGAAGCCGGGATCCACCGCGATGCGCCCGCGCAGCCGCTGCGCCAGTCCGCCGAGCACCACCGCGGCGTCGCCTGCGAGAAACTGCGCCGAGGGATAGGTGCGGCCGCTCGCGCGCGGATCGACGTCGACCTGCAGCAGGGTGCGCGGCAGCTTCAGCGCGCCATCCAATGTCTCGTGCCCGCGCAGGCGGGAGCCGACGATGAGCATCGCATCCACGGTCCCGTAGAACGCCTCAATTGCCGGCGAGCCATTGCCGTGCAGAGCGCCGAAGCTCCGCGGATGGTCCTCCGGCACCGTGCCGCGCCCGTTCCAGGAACTGACGGCGCCGAAGCCGAGATCGAGCAGCGTGAGCGCCTCGGCGCCCGCTGCCTTGGCGCCGTTGCCGAGCCAGAGCATCGGGCGCTTCGCGCCCGCCAGCGTCTCCGCCGCGGCGTCCAGTTCCGCCCCGGCGGGCGGGGATGCCGGGCGGATCGGCAGTACCAGCCGGTCCAGCGCGGCGGGGCGCGCCACCGCGGCGCGCTGCAGGTCGGTGGGGATCTCGATGGTGACGGGGCCGGTGGGCGCGGAGAGCGCATCGGATGCCGCGGCGAGCAGCGCACCGAACGCCTCTTCGGCGACGCGGATGCGATGGACGGATTTGCAGACGGAAGCGAGCATCTCGCCCTGGGTCGGCACGTCATGCACGGCACCGGTGTCGCGGCCGAGGAAGCGGGTCGCCGTCTGCCCGGTGATGTGCAGCATCGGGCTGCCGGCGAAGCGGGCTTCCAGCAGCGCGGAGACGGCGTTGGCCGCGCCCGGCCCGGTGCTGGTGACCAGCACGCCGAGCCCGCCCGAGGCGCGCGCATAGGCATCCGCCATGTGGCCGCCGCCCATCTCGCCGCGTGCAGGGATGAAGCGGATCGCGTTGCGGCGCCCGATCGCATCCAGGATCGGGATGTTGTGGATCGAGACGATGCCGAAGGCGGTGGTGACGCCTGCGGCGTCCAGAAACTCCGCGACCAGATCGCCCACGGTGTAGGACATGCGTTTCCTCCGTCGCGCGTCGGATTCCTGCTCGCCTAGGAACCTACTAATGGGTATGCTCCGCTCCGAAGCGGTGTGCAAGCGGCAGCTCCGCAATGGGAAGGAAACGACATGATGGACAGACGAGGTCTGCTGGCCGCCGGCCTTGCCGCGGGGCTGGCGCTTCCACGGGTGGGCGCGGCCCAGACGGCCTGGCCCGCGCGGCCGGTGCGGATCATCAACCCCTTCGCGCCCGGCGCCTCGCACGACGTCCTGGTGCGCATCCTGGGCGAGCAGATGCAGCAGCGGCTCGGCCAGCCCTTCGTGTCCGAGAACCGCACCGGCGCGGGCGGCAGCATCGGCACGGAGGTCGCGGCGCGCGCGCCGGCGGATGGCTACAGCATCTACGCCGCGACGATCGGCACGCTGACCATCAACCAGCATCTCTATGCCCGGCTGCCCTACGACCCCGAGCGCGACTTCGTTCCGGCGACGCTGATCTGGGAGGGCGCGAACTGCTTGTTCGTCTCCGCCGAGAAGAACCCGGCGCGCACGCTGCGCGAGTTCATCGATTGGGCGAAGGCGCAGCGGCGGGAGCTGACCTTCAGCTCCGCCGGCGCAGGCACCACGCCGCATCTGGCGGGCGAGATGTTCAAGGCGCGGATCGGCGTCACGGCGCAGCACGTGCCGTACCGCGAGGGCTCGCAGCGCGTGCTGGACCTGGTGAGCGGCGCGCTGGATTTCTCCGTGGACAACGTCGCGACCTACACCGCCCTGCACCGGGAGGGAAAGCTGCGCGCGATCGCCGTCGCCTCCGCCGAGCGATGGCCGACGCTGCCGGAGGTGCCGACCATGGAGGAGGCGGGGCTCGCCGATTTCGTCGTGCCGAGCTGGGGCGCCTTCGCCTTCCCGACCGGGACGCCGGCGCCGATCGTCGCGAAGCTGGCGGAGGAGGTGCGGGACATCAACGCCGACCCGGCGGTGCAGCGGCGGTTCCTCGCGGCGGGCGGCCGGGCCGTGAGCTCCACGCCCGAGGAGACGGCGCGCTTCGTCGCGGCGGAGCGCCGGCGCTGGGGCGAGGTGGTGCGCTCCGCCGGTATCCGGATCGAGTGACGGTCAGGCGCCCGTCCAGCGCGCCGGGCGCCGCTCGGCGAAGGCGGCCGCGCCTTCCTTCGCGTCGGCGGAGGCGAGCACCGGGCCGGTGATCGCCTGCTGGCGCGCGAACATCTCCTCGAGCGGCCAGTCCCGGCTCTCGACCATCACGCGCTTGCTGGCGGCGATGGACAGCGGCGCGTTGGCGACGATGCGGCGCGCCAGGCGGATGGCGGCGTCCAGCGCCTGGCCCGGTTCGACCAGCTCGTTCACCAGGCCGAAGCGCTCGAGGCGCCCGGCGGTGACCATGTCGCCGGTCAGCGCGAGCTCCATCGCGATGCGGGGCGGGATCAGGCGCGGCAGGCGCAGCAGGCCACCGGCGGCCGCGGCCAGGCCGCGCTTGGCTTCCGGCAGCCCGAACTTCGCGTCGCGCGCGGCGACCAGCAGATCGCAGGCCAGCACGGCCTCGAACCCGCCGGCGAGCGCATAGCCTTCGACAGCCGCGATCAGCGGCTTGCGGGGCGGGGTCATGGCGATGCCAAGGATGCCGCGGCCCTCCACCCGCGTGACCTCGCCGCGCAGGAAGGCCTTGAGGTCCATGCCCGCGCAGAAATTGCCGCCGGCACCGGTCAGGATGCCGACCTGCAGGTCGTCGCGCGCGTCCATCTCGTCCACCGCGGCGCAGACGCCGTAGGAGACAGCGCGGTTGACGGCGTTGCGCTGGTCCGGGCGGTTGATCGTGATGATCTGGATGCCGTCTTCCTGACGGACCAGCACCTCCCCGGTCATTCGGCCTCCGCGATCGTCATCATGCGTTCCATCGCGACGAGGTATTCGGTCTGCAGGCGCAGCATCACCTCGCGCACCGAGGTCTCCTCGTTGACCGAGGTGACGGACTGGCCGACCGGGAAGGAGTAGAGGTCGCGACGCTGCGCGCGTACCACGCGGGCGTGCATCTCGTTGTAGAGGATGCCCTGCAGGGGCGTGGGGAGGTAGGGCGGCGCGCCGGGCTGCTCCCACGCCTCGGAAAGCTTGCTCCGGATCATGCGGACGGTCTTGCCGGTGCGGGCCTTCCGGCGCACAGCGTCCTCCGCGCGGGCGGCGAAGACGGCATCCTTCTCGAAGGGGGTCAGCTCGCTCTCGCGCGTGCCGAGCCAGATCGTGCCGGTCCAGACGCCTTCGGCGCCGAGCGCCAGCGCGGCCGCGATCTGGCTGCCGCGGCTGATGCCGCCGGCGGCGAGGACGGGGATGTCGGGACAGGCCTCGACGACCTGGGGCACCAGCACCAGCGTCGCGATGTCGCCGGTATGGCCGCCGGCCTCGGTGCCCTGGGCAATGATCAGCTCCACGCCGGCCGCCTTCTGCCGCAGCGCATGCGCTGCCTTGCCGCAGAGCGCGCCGATCATCACGGTGCGTGCCTTCAGGCGCTCCACCACGTCCGGCGGCGGCGCGCCGAGCGCGCTGACGACGAGCGTCACCAGCGGATGGGTCAGCGTGACGTCGAGGAGGCGCCTGGCCCCGTCGGGCGTCATCGCGCCGCGTCCCGTGACGATCTCCTTGTGGACGCGCTCCCGCTCGTCGGGCGGCAGCTCCGGCACGCCTTCCTTCGCGAGGATGCCCTGCATGAAGTCGCGGTGCTGAGCGGGGATCAGCTTCTCCGGCGCCTCCTGCGTCTCCGCCTCGCGGTCGTAGGTCGTCGGGATGATGATGTCCACGCCATAGGGCCGGCCGCCGACATGGTCGTCGATCCAGCGCAGCTCCTGTTCGAGATGTTCCGGCGGGAAGGTGGACGCGCCGAGCACGCCGAAGCCGCCGGCCTTCGTCACCTCCACCACCACGTCGCGACAGTGGGAGAAGGCGAAGATCGGCACGTCGCAGCCCAGCCGCCTTGCGATCGGTGTGCGCATCGCTCAACCCTCTGGCGTGAATACGGGCAGGGCGAAGCCGCCGCCGCCCTGCACGAAGCCGACGCGGACGGGCAGGCCGAGCCGCAGACCATTGCCGGACGGCTCCGCGAAGCGCCCGAGCGCGCGCACGCCTTCCTCGAGGTCGACGACCACCAGGGCGTAGGGCAGTTCGCCGGCGAATCCGGGATGGAAGGCGTGATGCGCCACGGTCCAGCTGTGGACCGTGCCGCGCCCGGTGCTGTCCTTCCAGACCGTGTCGAAGGAATGGCAGGCGTCACAGATGTAGCGCGGATAATGTCTCGGCTTCCCGCAGGCGGCACAATGCTGGATGCGGAGCACGCCCTGCGCCGTGCCGTCCCAATAGGGCTGCGTCAGCGGGGAGGGATGCGGCGCCGGCTTGCTGGTCTCGGCCATGATCCTCACCCCCGCCGCATGATCGCGATGGCGCCGTCGCCGAGGTCGCCGTAGCCGGTCGCGAGGCCGAGCTGCACGCCCTGTACCTGGCGCCGATCGGCCTGGTGTCGGAGCTGGCGCACCAGCTCCACGACATGGTTCAGCCCGAGCATGTGTGCCTGGGAGAGCAGGCCGCCATGCGTGTTGACCGGCAGCGCACCGCCGAGCCGCAGCCGGCCGCCCTGCACGAAGGCGCCGCCCTCACCCTTGCCGCAGAACCCCATGTCCTCGAGCTGGCAGAGCACCACCCAGGTGAAGCAGTCGTAGATCTCCGCGACCTGGATATCGGCGGGCGTGACGCCGGCCATGGCGAAGGCGCGTGGTGCGCCCTTGGCGATGCCGAGCCGCGTCATGTCGGGCCGCTGCGTGATGGCGCTCGGGCTGTCCGGGTGCCCTTCCGCGATGCCGGAGACGAGCACGCGCGGCTGCGGCATGTCGAGCGCCTGATCCGCTGCGCTGATCACGAAGGCGGCGCCGCCGTCGCTCTCCAGGCTGCAATCGAGCAGGCGGAAGGGATCGGCGATCATGCGGCTGCCCTGGTGGTCAGCCAGCGTAATCGGCTTTTTCATAAGCGCGTTGTCGTTCAGCAGCGCATGTCCGCGCACGGTCACGGCGATCTCGCCGAGCTGCTCCGACGTGGTGCCGAAAAGCTCCATATGTCGCCGCGCCATCGGTGCATAGAGCTGCGCAGGCGCGATGGCGCCGAGCGGCAGTTCGAACTCGGTCACCAGGTGGAACTGCGGCATCTGGTGGATGCGCACGCCGGCCCGCGCGCCGGAGGTGACGTTGCGCCCGGCGGCGATCAGCACGTGGTTGCAGAGGCCGGCGCTGATCGCGGCCGCCGCGGTCTGGATGGCGGCGATCGAGCTCGCGCCGCCCATTGGCGTGAGTGCGGAATAGCGCAGCTCCGCGACGCCGAGATTGGTGGCGAGCTCCTCGGCCGGTGCGCCGGTGATGCCGATCGGGATGATCCCGTCGATCTCCCTTGGCGCCAGCCCGGCATCCGCGATGGCGAGCAACGCGGCTTCCAGCTGCAACTCGGTGGAACTTCGCGTCGCGCCGCGCCGGTAGGCGGTCTCCCCGATGCCGGTGACGGCAACCTTGTCCCGCAGTGACATGATCAGGTTCCTTCACCGTCCCAGATGCAGAGCGCGTCCAGGGCCTCGACGCGGTTGCCGTGGACCCAGAGCGGGTTGACCTCGAGGGTTGCAAGCGTCGGGCCGAAGGCGAGCGCGGCCTGCCCGATACGCGTCACGGCCTGCGCGACCGCATCCAGGTCGGCCGCGGGGATGCCGCGGCTGCCGCGCAGCAGCGTCGCGCCGCGGAGGCCCGTCAGCGCGCGCTTCACCTCCGCCTCGTCGAGCGGCAGCAGGCGCAGCGCGACGTCGCCCATCGCCTCGACCCAGACGCCGCCGAGCCCGAGCGCCATGACCGGGCCCCATTGCGGATCGCGCGAGATGCCGACGATGAGCTCCAGGCCGCGCGGGCGCATCGGGGCGACCAGGACGCCTTCGATCGTGGCGTCCGGCGCGTGGCGTCGCGCGGCGTCGGTGACGCTGCGGACGGCTTCGCGCAAGGCGGGCTCGCCTTCCACGTTCAGCACGACGGCGCCGATGTCGGTCTTGTGGGCGATGTCGGGGGAGGCGATCTTGACCACCTGGCGGCCACCGATGCGGCGCGTGGCAGCGACCGCGGCGTCCTCGTCGGCGGCGAGCGCCATGGGCACGACGGGGACGCCCGCTTCGGCCAGGCAGCGCAGGACGGCGTGTTCGGAGCGCGGGCGATCGGTTATCGGGGCCGGCGCGGGCGGTGGCGCGTCAGAGGCGGCGCGGAGCCGCGCCGACCAGGCCATCGTGCCGGCGATGCCGGATACGGCGCGGTCCAGGCCGCAGGCGAGATAAGGCAGGCCGGTCTCCGCCACGATCCGGCGGGACAGCGGGGCCTGGTGGGTGGCCGTGTAGCTGACGACGAAGCCCGGCACCGGCGCCGCGTTCAGCCCGCGCGCGAGCGCCGCGTGCAGGGTGGAGAGGCGGTCGTTCACGTCCTCCGGGATGGTTGGCACCTCGTAGTATGGGCAGAGCAGGGCGGCGAGGCCGGGCTGGGCGGCGACGATGTCGATCACGCGGCCGCATTGCTCCGGCGTGATGGCGCCGGTGAGGTCGAGCGGGTTGTGCGGCGTGGCGAAGCCCGGGATCGTCTCGCGCAGCGCCGCGGCCGCGTCCTCCGTCAGCGGAGGCAGGGCGATGCCGCGCGCCTCCGCGGTGTCCGCGGCGATCTCGCAGATGCCGCCCGAGTTGGAGACGATGCCGAGCCCGCCCTGCCGCAGCACGCCGGTGCGGCCGGCGATGTCGGCGGTGGCGAGCAGCTCCTCGATCGAGCGCGTGCGGATGACGCCGTATTGCCGGCATGCGCCGTCGAAGACGCGGTCGTCGCCGACGAGCGCGCCGGTGTGCGCGAGCGCCGCCTTCGCGGTCACCTCGCTGGCGCCGACCTTCAGGACGACGACGGGTTTGCGTGCGCGCATCGCCGCCTGCGCGAGGGCGACGAAGCCGGCCGGATCGCGCACCGTCTCCATGAACAGCGCGAGTGAGCGGACCTGCGGGTCCTCCAGCAGGGCATGGCCGAAGGCCGCGAGGTCGAGATCGGCCTCGTTGCCGGTCGCGACGACATAGGCCAGGCCGACATCCTGCTGCGCGGCGAGGGTCGAGAGGAAATAGGCCGTCGCGCCGCTCTGCGAGACGATGGCGACGCCCTCGCGCCGGCTCGGCGTGCGGACCGGGGTGGTCCAGACATGCGCGCCGTCAACGAAGTTGATGAAGCCGAGGCTGTTCGGCCCGAGCAGGCGGACCCCGAGCTCACGCGCCAGGGCAACGAGGTCCCGCTGGGCGGCCGCGCCGGCCTCGCCCGCCTCCGCGAAGCCGGAACTCAGGATCGCGGCGTGCCGCGCGCCGGAGGCCGCGAGGTCACGCAGCGCGTCGGCGATGGCCGGGCCGGGCACGAGCAGCACGCCCAGGTCCACGGGCGTGCCGAGCGCCGCGCAGCTCGTCGCGGCGGGCCGGCCATGCGCCTGCCCGCCGCGCGGGTTCACCGCATGCACCACGCCGGTGAAGCCGGCCGCCTCAAGGTTGGCAAAGACGGCCTGCGACCAGCGCGACCGGTCGGAGGCGCCGAGCACTGCGATGGAGCGGGGCCGCAGGAGTGCGAGGGGTGCCGCGGTGTCCATCCGCTACAGCGCGATGCCGAGGCGCCGGACCACCGGTGTCCAGCGCGCGACCTCGGAGTCGACGAAGGCCTTGGCCTGGTCAGGGTTCGAGGAGCTGATGCCCGCGATGCCGAGCGCGGAGAGCTGGGCCTGGAGCGCCGGCCGCGCCATCACGCGGCCTATCGCGCCGGAGACGTGGTCCATCACCTCGCGCGGCGCGCCGTTCGGCGCCGCGAGCAGGTTGTAGGTGCCGGCCGAGACGTCGTAGCCCTGCTCCTTCGCGGTCGGGATCTCCGGCGCGATCTCCGTGCGGGTCTCGGCCAGCGTCGCGACGATGCGCAGCGCGCCGCCGCGGTGATGCGGCAGCAGCGTGCCGTAGGTCTCGATGTTGTAGGCGACGGTGCCGTTGATGGCATCGGTGATGGCGGGGCCGCTGCCCTGGTAGGGCACGTGCTGCACCTCGATCCCCGCAGCGTCGTTCAGCGCCTCCGCTGCCAGGTGCACCGTCGTGCCAATGCCGGCGCTGCTGTAGGAAAGCCGGCCGCTCTGTGCCTTCGCGTAGGCGACGAACTCCTTGAGGTCCTGCGCGGGGATGCGGGGGTTGATGGCCACCGCGAAGGGCGCGATGGACAGCAGCGCGATCCAGGCAAAGTCATTCGGGGTGTAGGGCGGGTTGCGGCGGGAGATCGGCCCTGCGACGGCGGAGGACCCGGTGTGCATCATGAGCACGGAGCCGTCGGCAGGTTGGCGGAGGAAATACTCCACCGCCGTCACGCCGCCAGCGCCCGGGCGGTTCTCCACGATGACGGGGCGGCCGAGCTCCTCGCGCAGCGGATCCACGAGGAAGCGTGCGAAGAGGTCGCCGGAGCCGCCGGGCGGGAAGCCGACGACCAGGCGCACCGGCCCGCTGCGCCCCTGGGCGAGGGCTGGGCGTGCAAGCGGCGCGGCGAACAATACCGTGCCGCCGATCAGGATGCCGCGACGGGCGATGGTCATGCTGTTTCCTCCCTCGTGATGCTGGCGTCCGGCCGCAAGGTTCACCAATGCCAGTGCACCGGTGCCACACCGGCCGCCGGCGCGCGGAAGGTCGCGAGGCTGTCGCCCGCCAGACTTCCGAGATAGGCCGTGCGGCGGTCGTCGCCGCCGAAGGCGATGCTGCTGAGGTTGCGCAGGATGCGGCTGCGGGCCTCGTGGATCATCGGGCGGGTCAGCCTCCGGGCGTGCAGCGCCGTCTCCAGCGCGTCCAGGTGCGCGGGGTCGCTGTCCTCGATCACCACCTGGCGGGTGCCGTCGGGCGCGATGCGGGTCAGCCGGTTGCTGGCGACGCTGACGACCCAGACGGCGCCGGCCTCGTCCAGGGCGAGGCCGTCGGGGTAGTCGCCGTGCCCGAACGTGGCGATCGTCGTGCGGTTCGAGAGACTGCCGTCTGGCGCCATGTCGAAGCGCGTCAGGCGGCGGCCGAAGGTCTCGTTGACATGCAGGTGGCCGCGCGCCTCGTCGGGCCAGCACTCGTTCGTCCAGACCAGGTCCGTGGCGACGACACGGACGCCGTGCTCATCCTTCAGCGCGACGAACCCGTCCGCGACGTCGGTGCGGTACTGGTCGTCGCCCTTGCGCACGGTGCTCACGCAGATCCAAAGCCGCCCCCGGCTGTCGGTCCGGACGAAGTTGACGCTGCCGAGCCGGCGACCGGCGATCTCCGTCACCTCCGGTTCGATGCGGCCGTCCGGATGCAGGCGCCACACGCCGCCATCATCCGACAGGTTCGCGATGGCGAAGCTCCCGTCCCGCAGCAGGGCGATGCCGTTCGGCACCAGGCTGCTGCCGCCCATCAGCTCCTGCGTGCCATCGGGCGCGATCCGGGTGACGCCGCCGCGTCTGTCCGAGACGTAGAGGTCGCCGCGGCGCGTCGCCAGGACGCATTCGGGGCGGTCCAGGTCGTGGCCGACGAAGCCGATCGCGTCGAGGCCGGTCTGCGTGCCCACCGCTCAATCCAGCCTGATCTCGACGCGGTCGGTCACTGTCTTCCAGCGCGCCAGGTCCGCGGCGATGACGGCGCCGAGCGCCTCGGGCGTGCCGGGGGCCGGGATGAAGCCGCGCTGGACCATGGACGCGCGCGTGGCCGCATCGCCGATCACCCGGTTCAGGTCGGCGTTGAGACGCCGCACGATGGGATCCAGCGTGCCGGCGGGCGCGAGCAGCGCGTACCAGAGATCGACCTCGTAGCCGGGGTAGCCGCTCTCGGCCATGGTCGGGATCTCCGGCAACCCCTCGTAGCGGGAGGCGCCGAGCACCGCCAGGACGCGGAGCTGCCCATCGCGCACGAATCCCTCGATGGAGTTCAGCGGCCCGAAGGACACGCCCACCTCGTTGGCCACATGCGCCGTCACCGCCGGCCCGGAGCCACGATAGGGCACGTGTTCCATGCGCGTGCCGGCGACGATGTTGAACAGCTCGCCGGCGAGGTGGGGCGCCGTCGCCGTCCCCGCGCTGCCGTGGTTGAGCTTGCCAGGAGTGGCACGGTCATAGGCGACGAGATCCGCGACGCTGTGGATCGGCAGGCTGGCGTGGACCGAGAGCACGAGCGGGGAGGTGGCGATCATGCCGACGGGCGCGAGGTCGCGCTGCACGTCGAAGCCGCTGTTCCGCTGCACGTGCTGCGTGATGGTCTGGGAATTCGGCATCAGTAGAATTGTGTAACCATCGGCGGGGGAGCGGGCGACATGCGTGGCGCCGAGGACGCCGGAGCCGCCGCTGCGGTTCTCCACCACCATTCCCGCACGCCAGCTCTCGCCGAATTTCTGTGCGATGAGTCGGCCCAGGATATCGGTGCCGCCGCCGGGCGCGAAGCCGGAGACGAGCCGGACCGGCCGCGCCGGGAAGTCCTGCTGCGCCGCCGCCGGCAGGCCACCCGAGGCCGCGCCGAGCGCGCCGAGCGCGGCCCTAATGAACTCCGATCGCTTCACCTTGTCCTCCCCCTGCATCGTTGGAGCGGGCGGCCCCGCGGGGCCGCCCGTGTGGCGTCAGGACGCCGCCGGCTCGAACCAGAAGTCGAGCACGTCGCCGGTGCGCTTCTCGGCGAAGCGCGTCACCACGCGCGTGCCGATGGCCAGGCGCTTCGACGCTTCCTCGCCGTTGGCCAGCTCCACACCCTTGAAGAAGCCGCCGAGCGCAGTGTCGGCGCCGTCCAGCATGACGTAGCCGAAGGCGTAGGGCGGGTCGGGCAGGTTGTTGAACTTGTCATAGACGATGGTGAAGGCCTCGATCACGCCGCCGGGGCCGACCTCCACCCAATCCGTCGTCGGCTCCAGCGTCTGGTCGGAGAACGCGCGTGGCGGAACGAGGACGCGGCCGGATCTGGCGTCGCGCTTGCCATAGATCTTCGCGTGGTCGCGGATCTGCACGTAGAACCAGCTCGCGGTCTCACCCAGCGCATGGGTGTAGGTGATCTTCCAGTCTTCCTGGCGCTTCAGAAGTTCCATGTCCGTCATCCTCATCAGGCTTCCACGACCATCGTTCCGAAGAACTGATGGTCACCACCGTTGCCGCTCGCGATGCCGACGCGTGCGCCCTTCACCTGCCGCTCGCCCGCGCGCCCCCAGACCTGCAGCGCCGCTTCCGCGATGCGCACCATCGCCGTGACGGCGATGGCATTCGTGCAGAGCACGCCGCCCGAGGGATTCACCACCGCGCCGGCATTGGTGCCGAGTGCGAAGGCGCCCTCTCGCAGCATCGCCGGCGAGGTTCCGATGTCGGCCAGCCCCGCCGCCTCGATCGAGTGGAACTCGGTGTTGCTGAAGGGCGCGTAGAGCTCCGCCACATGCACCTCCTTCCGCGCATCCTTGATTCCCGACATCCGGAATGACTTGCGGAAGGACGCGCCGAGTGCATGCGCGTCCGCATGATCGGCCGTGAAGCCGCGGCCCATGCGGTCGCCGAGGTAGTAGGTCTCGGAGGAGTGGGCGAGCCCGGTGATCCAGACCGCCTCCAGCCCGCGCTGCTTGATGTAGCGCTCCGAGGCCAGCACCATGGCGCAGCCGCCGGAGGATTGCGGGCAGCAGTCGAACAGCTTGACCGGCCATGACACCATGCGGGAGGCCATCACCTCCTCGATGGTCGTCTCCTTGCGCAGATGCGCATGCGGGTTCTTCGAGGCGTGGCGGCGGTTCTTCGCCACGACCCGCGCCATGTCCTCCTGCGTCATGCCGTATTTGTGGGCGTAGCGCACGGCGGACATCGCCAGCATGTTGATAGTGCCGAGCGGCAGGCTGCGCTCGTAGATCGGATCCCAGATCTTGTTCAGGACGGTCTGGCTGTCGCCGCACTCGCCCACCTTGTCGGCGCCTGCCGTCAGCACGACGTCGCAGGCGCCGGAGGCGACGTGGGTCCAGGCCGTGATGACGGAGGAGATGCCCGTGGCACCGCCCGTGTTGATGCGGAGGAAGCGCTTGTTCCTGCCGCCCACCGCATCCACGCCCAGCCGCTCGGCATTGCCGATGCCCACCATGGCGTCGGGCGAGAGTGAGTAGACCACCGCCTGGATGTCGTCGAAGTCGAGCCCGGCGTCGCGCATGGCGATCACGACCGCCTCGCGCACCAGGTCCGGATAGCTGGCGTCGTTGCGCCGCGGCTGGAAGTTGGACTGGCCGATGCCGATGATGCCGACGCGCCCGGTCATGCTGCTGCCCTCCTCTCGCCGGCCTCGAGCACGATGACCGTCTGGTACTGCATGGCGGGCCCGCTGGCGGCATGCGCCAGGCCGCGCCGCGCGCCCTGCTTCTGGTGCCCCTCGGCGCGGCCGCGCAGCTGGTTCGCCACCTCGGCGATGCGGATCAGCCCGGTGCAGTAGACCGGGTTGAGCGAGGCAACGCCGCCCGACAGGTTCACCGGCATCCGACCCTCCGGTCCGAACTCGCCGAGCCGCGCAGGCCAGTCGGCACGCGCCGCCAGGCCCAGGCCTTCGAGCGCGAGCAGGGCCTGGTACGGGGTGACGTCGGTGATCTCGGCGACGTCGAAGGCCGTGCCGGCATCGATCACGCCCGCTTCGCCATAGGCCTGGCTGGCGGCGGCGGCGAGCGCGGGTGCGGTGGCGAGGTCGCGGTCGCCGAGGAAGGCCGGCTCCGTCGCCCACCCCATGCCGGAGATCCAGGCGACCGGACTAATCCCGCGTTCCGCAATGAACTCCTCCGAGGCGAGCATCAGCGCCACGACGCCGGTGACCGGCGGCGGGACCATGTCGGCGCGCAGGGGCCAGCGCGTGGGCCTGCCGCGCGCGACGTCCGCCTGGACAAGACTGGGGAAGGCGCGCGCACCGTTCCCGCGCATCGTCGCCAGCACCCGCTCGGCGAGCGCGGCGCAGCCTGGCGCCGCATGCTCCATCGCATTGGCCTGCAGCGCCGCCGCCGCGAGCTCGTCGAGCGGCAGACGGCGATGGAACAGAGGGTCGTTCGCCAGGCGCTGCGCTTCGGGGATCGACGATGCCTCGGTCGGGCTCCAGGCCGCGACGAGCTGCGTCCTGAACTGGCCCGATGCGATGCGCAGCGCGCCGAGGACGAAGGCATGCTCGCCGGCCGAAGGCGTGGAGAGGATGTCGCGGTCCACGCCGCCGAGTGGGCCGGAGGCCATCATGACGGTGATGGCGCGGCCGTCATACTGGTCGTTCGCGCCGACGACGATGCCTTCGAGGTCGTCGGTAGCGAGCCCGGCATCGGCGAGCGTCGCATGCATGACGAGGTGCAGATGCTCCTCGAGCGAATGGCGCCCGTCATCGGGGATGCAGGGCCGGATGGCCACTCCCACGATGCCGACCTTTGGTCTGTCTGCCATGTCTTCCTCTCGTCCTCGTTCAACCCGGGCCGCCGAGGGGCGGCACGCTCGTCTCCGCCGTCGCCTCGCGCATCGGTGCGCGCGGCGCCGGCGGCACGCCGTCCACCCAGGCCGGGAACAGCGTCTGCAGTGCGCCATCCGCGGCGCGCCGAACCAGCCGCCGCGCCTCATGATGCCGCGAGGCCACGGCCTCGCCGAGATCGAGCACGGCGCTGAAGCAGCAATCCGCGGTACCGAAGCGCGCGATGGCCTCGTCGCGCGTAAGGCGGGCGAGCAGGTCCCGCACCTCGGCCATCAGCGCGGTCTGCGGCAGGGGATCGGATTGGCGGGAGATCCAGTCCGGGCGCGCTGCCGCGGTGCAGAAGGCACGCCAGAATTTCGGCTCGATCGCGCCGAGCGTGACGTGCCGGCCGTCGGCACATCGGTAGGTGTGGTAGAAGGCGGCACCGCCGTTCAGGTAGGTTTCGCCGGGCTGCGGCACATGGCCTGTCGCCCCGTGGCCCGCCACCTGGAACAGCTGCAGCGGCATCGGCGCATCGGCCAGCCCGAGATCGATGTGGCAGCCAGCGCCGTCCCGGTCACGCGCGTGCAACGCGCCAAGGATGGCCAGCGCGGCGAAAAGCGCGCCCGTACCGTCAGCGACGGGGGGATCCAGGAAAGCCGGCATGCCATCCCCGTTGCGGTGCATGACGCCGGCCGTGGCCAGGTAGTTGTTGTCGTGACCCGCTGCCTGCGACAGCGGCCCGGCGGCGCCATAGCCGCTGATCGAGCAGTAGACCAGGCGCGGATTGACCGCCTGCAGCGTCGGCCAGTCGGCGCCGAGCCGCGCCATCACGCCGGGCCGGAAACCCTCGATCAGCACGTCGGCCCCGCGCACGAGATCGAGGAAGGCGGCGTGGTCCTCGGGCCGCTTGAGGTCCAGGCGCAGCACGGTCTTCCCGGCATTCACCGCGGCGTGGAAGACCGCATGGCCCGCCGCGTCGCGCGGCCCGAGTTCGCGCATCGGGTCGCCCGAGGGCGGCTCGATCTTCAGCACCTCCGCGCCCATGTCGGCCAGCAGCAGGCTCGCCAACGGACCGGGCAGGAACCAGGACAGGTCGAGCACCCGCACGCCGTGCACGAACCGGCCGAGACGCGACGTGGAGTGCCCGCTGTCCGGCATGCCTACCGCCTCGGCCAGTTCGGCTGCGCCATGGCGGATTCGGTCGGGAAGATCGTGACCGGCACGCCGTTCTGCCACTGCGCGATGACCAGCGGCGCACCCACCCGGCGGCCGCGCTCGTCGAACTTCACGCGGCGGCCGGGATAGGCATTGGCGGCCGGGCCCTCGGTGAGGTCGAGCGCACGGATCGTGTCGTTGACCTTCTCGCGGTCGGTCGTGCCGGCGCGTTCCACCG
Organism: Acetobacteraceae bacterium; assembly: GCA_019750465.1. Classification (GTDB taxonomy): domain Bacteria; phylum Pseudomonadota; class Alphaproteobacteria; order Acetobacterales; family Acetobacteraceae; genus JAIEOP01. The sequence goes on from JAIEOP010000050.1 coordinate 41,335, forward strand.
CCTCGCGCAGGATCATCATGTGGCCGTAGTTCGAGATGCTGTCCTGTGTCATCCACGGCTCGCCGGTCTTCTCGCGGAAACGGGCGATCAGCTCCTCCTGGCCCTTCAGGCCCCAGGTCGCGGTGATGAACATCGCGCCTTCCAGCAGGTTGGGGCCGAGGAGGCGCAGCAGGTCCGGCGATCCCATCGGGCCGCCATTGTTGATGATCGGCAGGCGCCCGCGGCCGAGCCCGATCTCATTGATCTTCTCGAGCGTCAGCTTGATGTCCGGGATGGCGGTGGGCAGCAGGAGCAGGATGTCGGGTCGCGCCGCGCGGACGCGCTGCATCACGGGGCCGGCGTCGGAGAGCGGCGGGGTGAAGGTCTCGTCCACCACGATGCGGATGCCAAGCCGCTCGGCGCCGCCGGCGCGCAGGCCGCGGGTGAAGGACACCGGCGAGGCGGTGTTGTCCATCACGATGCCCATGGTCTGCGGCGCACGGCCTGTCGCCGCCCTCGCCAGTTCGATGATGGTGGGCAGCGCGCCCGCCGCCTGCTCGTCGGCCGTCGGCGAGGTCTGGTAGACGTAGCGGAAGCCACGGTTGGTGATGAGGTCGGAGTAGGAGAGCGTCAGCCAGGGCACGCGCGCGCGCTCCGTCACCTCGGTCACGGCAAGCGTGAAGGAGGAGACATAGGCGCCGGCGCCGCCGACGAGCTGGGGTTCCTGCGAGAGCAATCGCTCCGCCGCGGTCTTCGCCTTCTCCGGGCTGTCGCCGACGTCCACCGTGGCCAGCCGCACCTGCGCGCCGCCAAGCGTGCGGATGCCGCCGGTGTTGTTGATCTCGTCGACGGCGAAGCGCGCGCCGAGCACAGAGAGCTCACCGAGCCGCGCCCAGGGTCCGCTCAGCGGCGAGGCCATGGCGAAGACGACCTCACGCGTCTGCGCGCGCAGCGCCGGCGCCGCGAGGCCTAGTCCCGCCGCGGCGGTGAGAGTGCCGAGGTGCCTGCGTGAGATGGTCATTGCCGTCTTCCTCCTGTTGTCGTTCACATGCCGAGATAGGCTTGGCGCAGACGGTCCGTGGACAGCTCGCTCACGGGGCCGTCGAGTACGATGCGGCCGGTTTCGAGCACGTAGCCGCGGCTGCAGGCATCGAGCGCCTCCGCGACCCGCTGCTCAACCAGAAGGATGGTCAGCCCGTCCGCGTGGTGCAGCTCACGGATCGCGTCGAAGATCGTGTCCGCCATCACGGGCGACAGGCCCATCGAGGGCTCGTCGAGCATGAGGAGCCGAGGGCGGGAGGCCAGGGCGCGCCCGATCGCCAGCATTTGCTGTTGCCCGCCGGAAAGCGTGCCGGCGAACTGCGCCCGCCGCTCCGACAGAATGGGGAACAGGGCGTAGATCCGGTCCAGCGTCTCGGCGAAGACCTTGCGGCCGGCTTCCGGCCACGCGCCCATCTCGAGGTTCTCCAGCACGCTCAGCGAGGCGAAGACGCGCCGGCCCTCGGGCACATGCGCGATGCCGAGATGTGCGCGATTGGCCGCCGGGCGCGTAAGCAGGTCCTGGCCTTCGAACAGGATGCGGCCGCCGCGGACCGGGACAGTGCCGGAGATCGCCTTGAACAGCGTCGTCTTGCCGGCGCCGTTCGGGCCGACGACGGCGATGAACTCACCCTGGCGCACCGCGAGCGAGACCTCGCGCAGCGCGGCGAGGCCGCCATAGGCGACGGAGAGGTTCTCAACCTCCAGCATGCGACAACGCCCATTTGCGGCCGAGATAGGCCTCGATGACCTCCGGCTTGCGGGTGACCTCGGCCGGCGTGCCTTCGGCCAGCAGCCTGCCCTGGTCGAGCACGACGAAGCGGTCCACCAAACCGACCATCGCCTGCATCGTGTGCTCGATGATCACCACCGTGATCCCCGCTTCCGGCAGGCGGCGGACGACCGCGATCAGCTCATCGGTCTCGCCGGCGCCGAGGCCCGCCAGCGGCTCGTCCAGCAGCACGAGGCGCGGGCCGCCGGCGAGGGCGCGGGCGAGCTCCATCAGGCGGAGATCGCGCATGGTGAGGTCACCGGAGATGGCCGTGGCCCTGTCCACGAGCCCGACCTGCGCCAGGGCGCGGCGCGCGGCCCCGCGCGCATCGGCGTCGGTGCGGTGCGAGACGAAGGCGCCGACGAGGACGTTCTCCAGGATGGTCATGCGCTCGAACGCGCGGGCCACCTGGAAGGTGCGGCCGATGCCCAGGCGGCAGATCGCGTTCGGACGAAGCCCGGCGAGGCTGCGACCTTCGAAGCGCAACTCGCCGGCGCTGGGCGGCACGATGCCGTTCAGCATGTTGAACAGCGTCGTCTTCCCGGCGCCGTTCGGCCCGATGATGCCGAGAATCTCGCCATGCGGCACGGTGAAGGAGACGTCCTGCACGGCGGCGACGCCACCGAAGTTCTTGCCGAGGCCGCTCACCTCCAGCAGGGCGCCGTGGGGCGCGGGCTGCCGAGACGCGGCTGCGGGCATCAGTGCGGTCACGGTCGGCGTTGCTGCCGGCGCCGCCTTGCGGGGCGTGCGCATGTCCCGGATCTTCCAGTAGAGCCCCTCCGGCGCCAGCAGGATCACCAGGATGATCGCGAGGCCGTAGAGGACGCCGTGGATGCCGGGTAGGAACTGGCCGAACTCGGCGCGCAATGTCTCCGCAAGCGGGACGAGGATCACCGCGCCGATCACCGGGCCCCAGAGCGTCCCGGCGCCGCCGAACATCGGCAGGATGACCGCCTCCGCAGACACCACCAGGCCGAAGACGGAGCCGGGTGTCACGACCAGAAGCACCATGGCGTAGAGACCGCCGGCCGCGGCCGCTATGGCGCCGCTCAGCGCGATGGCGCGCAGCTTCCAGGCGCGCGTGTCCACGCCCGCCGCCTCGGCCGCCAATTCGTTCTGCTTGATGGCCAGCAGCGACATGCCGAAGCGGGAGTTCTCGACGGCTGCGCAGACCACGAGCGAAAGGGCGAGCAGGCCGAGCGCGATGGCGAGGTAGGCGCGCGGATCCTGGAACTGCATGAACCAGGCGGCATGCTCGCGCTGCAGCGGGATGGAGACCTCCTGCAGTCCCATCCAGTCGAAGAGGTAGGTGAGCATCAGCGGGTAGGCGAGCATGGCAAGCGCGAAGTAGATGCCGCGCAGCCGAAAGGTCGGCCCGCCGATCGCAAGGCCTGCGACGGCGCCGAGCAGCGCGGCGAGCGGGATGCCGAACCAGGGCGTCAGGCCGAACTTCACCAGCATCAGCGTGACGGCGTAGGCGCCGAGGCCGAAGAAGGCGGCGTGCCCGAAGGAGACCAGCCCGCTGTAGCCGCTGAACAGGTTCCACGAGACACCGAGCACCGCCCAGATCGGCACCAAGGTCAGCAGCAGCTGGTAGTAGCGGTTCGGCACGATGAAGCCGAGCGCGAGCCAGGCTAGGCAGAAGCCGAGGATCAGCGCGAGGGTGCGGGGCGGCAGCAGGCGCGCCATCTCACGCGCGCTCCACGTTGCGGCCGAACAGGCCCTGTGGCCGGAACAGCAGGATCAGCACGAAGGCGGCGAAGATGGCGGCGTTCTGCAGCTGCAGCGGCATGACAAGGGTGGAGAGCTGCTGCACCAGCCCGATCACCATCCCGCCCCAGAAGGCACCGCTGATGCTGCCCATGCCGCCCAGCACTACGCCGGCATACATGATGATGATGAAATCCACGCCGACGAAGGGCTGCACCGGGTAGTAGGCGACAATGATCCCGCCTGCGAGCCCCGCCACCGCCGTGCCGATCGCGAACGCGATGCGGTGCGCGCGGTCCACGTCTATGCCCATGTAGGTCGCGGCTTCCGGATTATCGGCGGCGGCACGCAGCGATTTGCCGAGGCGCGTGCGGGCGACGAGGAGGAACAAGCCGAAGGCGACGCCGACCGACAGCACCGCTGCGATGGCACGCGCCTGGTTGATGAAGACCGCGCTGAAATCGTCGTAGAGAAGCGGAAGCTCCCAGGCGGAGGAGGAGAGCGTCGTCAGCACCGTATGGGGCGAGGTGCCGAGCAGGATCAGCGCGCCGTTCTGCAGCACGAGCGCGATGCCGAGCGTCAGGATCAGCTGTGCCTGGTGCCCCTCGGCCGAAAGGCCGACGCCGCGCAGCCCGGTGGTGCGCGCGATCAGCAGCCGATGGAGCCCGCCGCCGACGATGAACAGAACCGGGACGGTCAGCGCCGCCGCGACGAAGGGCGTTGCGTCGCCGAGCAGCGTGGTGCCGAGCACATGCGTTGCCAGATAGAAGGCCAGGTACATCCCGACCATCATGAAGTCGCCCTGCGCGAAGTTGATGACGCGCATGATCCCAAAGATGAAGGCGAGCCCGACGCAGAGCAGGCCGTAGACGCAGCCCACCATGATGCCGGCGGTCAGCGCCTGTGCCGCCTGCTCAACGAATGCGGCCGCGTTCATGCGGCGGGCCTCAGCGTCACGCGGCCGAGCGCGCGGCCGGCCTCGACCAGCCCATGCGCTTCCGCCGCGGCGGAGAGCGGGAGCGCGCGGTCCAGCACCGCGCGGATCGCGCCGCGCGCCAGCAGCGCCAGCACCTGGCGGAGCTCGGCCCGTGTGGTGCTCGTCGCGCTCAGCAGCGAGACGCCGCGGAGGAAGATCTGGGCCGGGTTGAAGGGGACGAAGTCGCCGGTGAGCTGGCCGACCAGCACCCAGCGGCCGGCCTTCGCGACGCTGCGGCGCGTGGGCTGGAACAGCGGCGTCCCGACATTGTCGATCACCACGTCGACACCGTCCCCGCCGGTGAGGTCCTTCACCGCACCGGAGAAGTCCTCGCCGCGGGCATGCAGCACGACATCATGGGCGCCGGCGGCGTGCAGTGCCCCGACCTTGGAGAGGGAGGTGGTCTGGGCGAGCACGCGCCCCCCGGCGAGGCGTGCGAGCTGCACGCCATGCATGCCGAGTCCGCCGCCCGCGCCTGTGACGAGCACGGTGTCGCCGGGCGCGACGCGGCCAACCTCCCGCACCGCATGGAACATGGTGCCGATGGCGCAGGCGGCGATCGCGGCGGCATCCGGGCCGACGCCGTCCGGCACCGGCACGACCATGCCGGCGTCGAGGGTCACATACTCCGCATAGCCGCCATTGAGGCCGGCATCGCCGAGGAAGACGGCTTCGGCGCAGAGCGGTTCGCGCCCACCCGTGCAGTGGCGACAGGTGCCGCAGACATGGGCGCGCTGCGTCGTTGCGACGCGCTGCCCGACAACCACGCCCCCCGTGTCGCGCCCCAGCGCGACGACGGTGCCGCAGATCTCGTGCCCGGGGATGAAGGGTGGCACGATGCCGGCCTTCAGCGTGCCGTTGCGGGTCACGACGTCGTGGAAACAGACGCCGCAGGCCTCGACCTCCAGCACCAGCTGGCCGGGCCCGGGGGAGGGATCTGGCAGCGTCTCCAGCTGCAGCGCCGTCGTTGCGGCGCCTGGCGTGCGGACCACGACCGCCTTCACAGCACGGCCACCGGGGTGAGCGGACTGCCGGTCGCGCCCGTCAGCGGCAGCGCCGCGGCCATGAAGAGGAACGCTGTCGCTCCGGCCTCGGCCAGCGGCTTGAGCTGCATGCCTTCGAGCAGGGGCATGCCATGGTCGCGCAGCAGGCGCTGGTGCACCGGAAAGACCTGGCCGGCCGGGAAGGGGAGGACCTCGATGGCGAAGTTGTCTGCGCCCACGAGAGCGACGTCGGCCTCGGCCAGCCACAGCGCGCCGTCCTCGTCGAGGCCGGGCTCCGTGTCGAAGGAGATCAGGCGGTTCGGCTTCCCCTGCTGCGCCTCCAGCCAGCCCGTGCGCAGCAGCACCGCGTCGCCGCTCTCCGGCGTGACACCCGCGCGGGCAGCGGCCGATTGGAGTGCCGCGCGGCCGATCGGCGTGCCGTCCGGCAGCGGCCCGTCCACCGCAAGGTCGAGCAGGATGCCGCGGGTGACCAGTGGGGGCAGCTTCTCCACGCCAAGCCGCTGCGCGCCTGTGGTGCTGCGCAGCGTGCTGCCGGGAAAGCCGTTGTAGAGCTGGTCGTCGCACCAGGCGTGGCAGAGCGCGTCCACATGCGTGCCGAGATGCAGCGGCAGCACGACCGTGTCCTCGGCGAACTGGAAGCCGCCGGGCCGCTTCGCCCCAGCCGCGTAGTCGCCGCCATCGCGGCCCATGAAGTGCATCATCGGTGCGCGGTGATGCGGGATCGGTGTCGTCGCGTGCAGAGGCTGGGCGAGCGGGATCACGCGGCCGCTGCGCACCAGCCCGGCCGCGCGCCGCACCTGCTCGGGACCGGCGAGGTTCGGCGCGCCGACCTCGTCCTGCTCGCCCCAGCGTCCCCAGCCCTCGCGCGCCATCCGCTCAGCCCTTCGCGGACGGCAACGCGGCCGCCTCGTCCTTGAGCGAGCGACGCAGCAGCTTGCCGGTGACGGTGGTTGGAAGCGCCTCCCGGATTTCGATCCGGTCCGGCACCTTGTAGGCCGAGGCGATGCTGCGGCAATGCGCAACCAGGTCCTGCGCCACGAGCTTCGCATCCGGCTTCGGCACGACGAAGGCGACGATGAGTTCGCCCTTCTCCCTGTCGGGCACGCCGACGACGGCGACCTGGGACACGGCGGGGTGCTGCAGCAGCGCATCCTCCACCTCGGCGGGCGAGACGTTGATGCCCGAACGCTTGATCATCTCGCCGCTGCGCCCGAGGAACTGCACGTAGCCTTCCGCGTCGAGCTGGCCGATGTCGCCGGTGCGGAACCAGCCATCCGGCGTGAAGACCGCCGCGTTGTGCTCGGCGCTCGCGCCGCCGTAGCCGCGCATGAGGTAGCCGGTCACCTCGATCAGCCCGGGCTGGCCGTGCCCGAGCTGCTGCCCGCTCTCCGGGTCGATGATCCGCAGCTGCACGCCGGGCAGCGGCGGACCCTGGCAGGTGCTGCGCAGCTCGAGCGGCCAATCATGCGGTGTGACGCAGCAATTCCCGTAGGTCTCGCTCGACCCGTAGATGTTGCTGATCTGCGCGGCCCCGAGCCCTTCCGCCGCGCTTGCCACGTCCTGCGGCGAGCCAATGGTCAGCCCCTTCCTCAGGCTCCGCGTGCGCTCGGGCCGGAACTCCGGGTGGCGGATCAGCGCGGCCGTCATCGCCGGCAGCGTGTAGATCGCGGTGCAGCGGTGGCGCTCGATCAGGTCGAGCGCTTCGCCCGCTTCGAACCGGGACTGCAGCACCAGCGCCGCGCCATGGCCGAAGGTGGCCGGCAGCGCATTGACGGCGCCATAGGCCCAGAAGAGCGGGATGGCGGCGAGCACGCGATCATCCGGCAGCAGTCCCTGGCGCTCGCCGATGTTGAAGCCGTTCTCGACGATGCCGTGCTGTACGAGCCGCACGGCCTTGGGCTTGCTGGTGGAGCCCGAGGTGTAGAGCACGATCCCGTCGTCGCCCGCGCCCGCGGCCTCGCCGGGCGGCAGTGCCGGCATGTCCGGCTCATCGGCGAGCAGCGCTTCGTAGTCGCGCCAGCCGGCCGGAGCGGGGCCGCCGACCATGACCAACTCCCGCAACGCGGGAAAGCGGGTGGACTGCCAGGTCCCGTCGTGCGTTGCTTCCGGCACCAGCGCGGCGAGGCTGGCGCAAAAATCCTCCTTCCCGAAGGCGGGCACGGCGAACAGGGTACGGACGCCAGAATCGGCCAGCAGGAAGTCCAGCTCCTGGCGCGTCGACCAGGTGCTGAAGGGGATGACGGTCGCGCCCGCAGCCGAGGCGCCGAACAGCGCTTCGAGGAACTCCGTCCGGTTGCCCATCAGGATGCCGACGCGCTCGCCGTGCCGCAGGCCGCCGGCGCGCAACGCCGCGGCGACCGCGCGGGCGCGGCGTGCGAGCCCCGCGTAGGTCACCGACCGGCCGGCGCATAGGACAGCGAGCGCATCCGGGCGGAGGGCCGCCTGCTCCTCCAGCAGGTCGTGCAGCGTGCGGGCGAAGGGCGCGCGCATGGATCTCAGCCTGTCCTGCCGGACTGCCGCGATGCGCCGTTCCAAGTCGTGCTTCGCATCGTTTCCTTCCCTCACCGCCGTTCCGCGAGATCGGCGGAAGCTCATGCGTTCTTGAACCTACTGAACAGTAGCTTCCATTCCCCACCGGTGGCAAGCGCTAAAACGCCACATCCCGATGGCGTGTGCGGCGCTAGCTGCGCTCGCCCGCAGCGCCGACGCCGAATTCCCGCAGCACCTCCTCCGTGTGCTCGCCGAGGCGCGGGGGCAGGCGGCGGATGGAGGGGGGCGTCGAACGCAGACCGAGTGGGCTCGCCGGCAGCCGGAGCATCCCTTCCGTCGCGTGGCGGTGCATCTCCCAGAACCCGGTCGCGACCAGATGCGGGTCATCGAGCAGATCCTCGAGATCCTGCACGGCGGCAACGGGGATGTCGGCGGCAAGCAGGATTGCGCTCCAATCCGCCGTGGCGCGGACCAGCAGCAGCGACGCGACCGTCGCCCAGACCTCGTCGAGATGCGACTGCCGCCCGGCGAGCGTCGCCCAGGCAGGATCCGCGGCGAGGTCGCCGCGCCCGGCGATCTCGAGGAAGCGCTTCCAGTGCGCATCGGTGTAGGGCAGCAGGCAGATCCAGCCATCTGCCGTGCGGAAGGGCCGCCGCAGGCCCTTGCGGATCGGCGTGTACCCCATTTCGCCGGCGGGCGGCTCGAAGATGCAGCCGCCCAGGTGCTCGGCCGCGGTGAAGGCGACCAGCGTCTCCAGCATCGGGACCTTCACGAGCTGGCCGAGGCCGCTCCGCTCGCGGTGGAACAGGGCGACGGTGATGGCCAGCGCGGCATGCACTGCGGCGACCTTGTCGCCGATGATGGACGGGACGTACCGCGGCTCGCCGGCGGCCACCTTCTGCAGCATCGCCAGGCCAGAGAGCGCCTGTACAATGTCGTCATAGGCCGGCCGGCCGCCATAGGGGCCTTCCTCGGCGAAGCCTGTCGCGTGGCATAGCACAAGCCGCGGGTTCACCGCCGAAAGCCGGTCCCAGGAAAGCCCCAGCCGGTCGGCGGCCGGCGTGCGGATCGAGTGCAGCAGCACGTCGCTGAGCGCCGCCATCCCGAGCAGCGTCGCCCGGCTGTCGGCGTCCTTCAGGTCGAGGACGACGCTGCGCTTGTTCCGGTTGTTGGCCATGAACAGCGCGCCCATGCCCTCGTGCCGGCGCGGCCCGATGGAGCGCGTGATGTCGCCTTCCGGCGCCTCGACCTTGATGACGTCGGCACCCAGATCCCCGAGGTACTGTGCCGTCATCGGCCCGAGGATGACGGAGGAGAGGTCGAGGACGCGGATGCCGTCCAGGGCGCCGGTCATGGTGCCCGCCCCAGGACGGGGGCGGGTGCCCGGGTTGCGAAGCCTAGCCAGCGATCGTCCTGAGCGTGCTCGCCGCAGGCGGGCATATGAAGGACGTGAATCGCCGGGCCAAGGATGGCTGCACGCGGATGGGCCTGACGACCGTCAGGGCAATCCGGGTTTAGCTGCGCCGGGCCGGCCGCTTCGCGGCGACCGCCCGGGTCCGCGCGGGACGCGGCGCCGGCACGGCGGCTGCCTGCGCCTGCACCATCGTCAGCAACAGGCGCGACATCTCCTCGGCGAGATCCGGGAGAGCGAGGCGTCCGTTCGGGCGGTACCAGACATAGGCCCAGCTCACCATGCCGCCGATCGCCAGCGCCGCCAGGCGCGCATCGGCGATCCGGAACTCGCCGGATCTCACGCCCTCCTCGAGCAGGGCGGACAGCTTGTGGTCGAAGTCCCGTCGCATGTCGCTGATTCGCTTGAAGTCCTGCGGCAGTAGGTTCTTCTCCTCGCGTGCAAAGATCGCAATGTGCTTCTGGCTCTCCAGCACCGCGGTGACGAACCGGCGGCCGAGCTCGGCCAGCTTGCCCGTCGGCGGGCGATCGAGCGCCAGCACGCCGTTCATCGCCTGCAGCGCCGAGGCTATGCCGCGTGAGCAGATCTCGGCCAGCAGCTCGCTCTTGGAGGTGAAATGGGCGTAGATGAAGGGCTTGGTGACGCCGAGCCGCTCCGCGACCGAATCGAGCGTCGTGTTCTCGTAGCCGCGATCGTAGAAGAGCTCGACCGCTGCGGCGATCGTCCGCTCGCGTTTCAGGGTCGCAACTTCGTCCCGGATACCCAGCATGGGGGCGCTCATGATCGTCGCCATCTTCGGTTGTCTTGGCCTTTATGCTGCGAGGTAGAATCGCATACCGAGTAGCACGGTCTGCGACCGGACTCCACCCAGAAGCGTCAAGAGGTCTGTCCCTTCCCGTCACGGCGCTGGTCGCCGTGCATTACCGGGCAGCATGTCGCGCGAGATGATCTCCTTCATCACCTCCACGCTGCCGCCACCGATCCGGCCGAGCCTGGCGTCCACGAAGGCCCGGGCGATCGGGAACTCCCACATGTAGCCCCAGCCGCCGAAGAGCTGCAGGCACTGGTCCATGACGCGCCCCTGCAGCTCCGTCGTCGTGAGCTTCAGCATCGCCGCGTCCACGGCAGTGAGCTGCCGTTCGAGGTGAAGCTCGATGCAGCGGTCTAGGAAGACGCGCTGCGCCAGCGTGTCGGCCCGCATCTCCGCCAGCTTGAAACGGGTGTTCTGGAAATCGGCGAGCGTCTGACCGAACATCTTCCGCTGCACGGCGTAGTCCAGCGTCCACTCCAGCGCCGCTTCCGCCGAGGCGACCGCGCGGATCCCCTGCACCAGCCGTTCCTGCGGCAATTCCTGCATGAGCTGGTAGAAGCCGCGCCCCTCCTGCCCGAGCAGGTTCGAGACAGGGACACGCATGTCCTGGAAGAACAGCTCGGACGTGTCCTGCGCCTTGCAGCCGATCTTCTCGAGCTTGCGGCCGCGCGTGAAGCCGGGCCGGTCGGTCTCGACCAGCAGCAGGCTGACGCCCTTCGCGCCCGCCTTCGGGTCGGTCTTGCAGGCCAGCACTAGCAGATCGGCGTTGTGGCCGGAGGTGATGAAGACCTTCTGGCCGTTCACCACATACTCGTCCCCGTCACGGATCGCGGTGGTCTTGATCGCGGCCAGGTCGCTGCCGCCGGACGGCTCGCTCATGCCGAGCGCTGTGATGACCTCGCCGCGTGCCATCGCCGGCAGCCAGCGCTGCTTCTGCGCCTCCGTCCCGTAATGGACGAGATAGGGCGAGATGATCTCGGAATGCAGATAGAAGGTCGGGCCCGTGGCGCCGGCGCGCGCCATCTCCTCGACCATGATCGCGCCGAACAGGAAGTCGCCGCCGGCGCCGCCATACTCCTCCGGCACGCCCGTGCAGAGAAAGCCGGCGGCTCCGGCCTTGAGCCAGAGATCCCGCGGGACGATGCCGGCCTTCTCCCATTCGCCGTGGAGCGGCGTGATCTCCTCCGCGATGAAGCGCCGGATGGAGTCGCGGAAGATCTCGTGCTCGGGGTGGAAGAGCGTGCGGGGGATCACGGGGCCTGGCGTTCCTCGTCTGGCTGCCAAATGGCATCGCAAGTTACCCACAAGTAAACATTCAGTCGCGCGGGAATGCAAGTCCGCTGAGCGCCCCTTCGCGGACAGTTGGCGGGACTAGGCGAATCCGGGCCTCCGCCGTGCGCGGAAGGCGGCCAGCCCTTCCGTCGCATCGGGGCCGAGCAGAAGCGGCAGCGCCTCGGCCGCCTCCTGCCGCAGCCCTTCGTCGAGCGGCATGGCAAGGCTGACTCGTGCCAGGCGTTTCATCGCGGCGAGCCCCGCGGCACTGCGCGTGGCGAGGTCAGCGCAGCACGCCGCCGCCACCGCGTCCAATGCGTCCGGCTCGACCACGCGGGATACGAGGCCCCAGGAGGCCGCCTCCTCCGCCCCGATCCAGCGGCCGGTCAGCATCAGGTCGAGGGCGCGGCGCAGTCCGGCCAGCCGCGGCAGGCGTTGGCTGCCACCCCAGGCCGGCACTAGGCCGAAGCGGGCGTGCTGGTCGCCAAAGCGCGCCTCGCGCGACGCGATCACGATGTCGCAGCCCATTACGAGTTCGAGCCCGCCGGCCAGGCAGAGGCCGCGCACCGCGGCGACGACCGGCAGCGCGCTCGCTTCCAGCGCGGCAAGCAGCTCGTGTCCTTCCGCCAGGAACGCGGCGAGAGCCTTCGGGTCCTGCCGCAGCGCCGCAAAGGCGTCGAGGTCGACGCCGGTGCAGAATGCGTCGCCCTGCGCGCGGATGAGCACCGAGCGCAGCGCAGGGTCGGCTTCGAAGCGACGGAGCCCGGCGCGCAGCGCGGCGCGATCGGCCGGCCGCAGCGCGTTCTGGCGGGACGGCCGGGCGAGCTCCATCACGCCCGTCGCACCTTCGGTCCGAACGACAATGCCGGGATCGTCCGATGTCATTGCATTTTGGCTCCATCGAGGCTCGTGCCACCCATGGCTGCGGACCGCGTCGCTTGCGGCCTTTCGGAGGCTTCGCGTAGGTTGCGCTCGGCACGGCAACAAGCGGGAGTGACGGCAACGCATGCCGGGGCCCATCAGCGGCAAGGTTTCGATCGTCGGCATCGGCCAGAGCGAGTTCGGCCGCTTTCTGCCAGACAGCCAGCTCGGCCTCGGCGCGAAGGCGCTGCGGGCAGCGCTTGCCGATGCGGGGCTCGAGCGGTCGGATATCGACGGGTTGTCGCTCCACATGGGCTGGCCGCTCGGCGCGGATTACGACCGCATCGCGGAGGTCTATGGGCTCGAGGTGGATTACGTCCACCAGGCCTGGACACATGGCCGCTTCGTGACCAGCACCCTGCAGCACGCCGCCATGGCGATTGCCACTGGCATGGCGCAGGTCGTGGCCTGCATCACCGCGATCTGCTTCACGCGCGAACGCCAGATCCTCGGCGGTCCCGGCGACCACGAGGGCATGCGCGAGCAAGGCGCCACGCATGGCGAGAACCCGGTCTTCGGACTGACCTCTCCGGCGGCCGGCGCGGCCTTCGCGATGCAGCGCTACATGGCGGATTACGGTGTCACCAGCGCCGAGCTCGCCGCGGTGCCGGTCGCGCTGCGGCGGCACGCGCTGCTGAACCCGCATGCCCTGATGAAGACGCCGCTGACGCTCGAGGCCCACCAGGCCTCCCGGATGATCGTCGATCCGCTGCGGTTGTTCGACTGCTCGCTCGTGACCGATGGCGCGGTGGTCGTGCTGCTGGCCAGCGCGGACCGCGCCCGCGACCTGCGCCAGCGCCCGGTGCAGATCGCAGGCATGCAGGGCATCCGTTCCGGGCGAAGCGAGTTCATCTTCGCGCCGCCCAACCTCGGCATCAACCAGCAGCCCGTGGCGCGGGTGACCCCGCGGGAGCGGGACATGGCAGTCTACCGCATGGCAGGGATCGACCGCGCCGCGATCCAGGGCTTCTACACCTACGACGCCTTCTCCCCGCTGGTGCTGTTCGCGCTGGAACGCTTCGGCTTCTGCGGCCCCGGCGAGGCCGCGCGGTGGGTGCAGGACGGCCGCATCGGCCCCGGCGGCGACCTGCCGGTAAACACCTCGGGCGGGCTGCTGTCGGAAGCGCATGTCTGCGGATGGAACTCGATCGCCGAGATGGTCCGGCAGCTTCGCGGCGAGGCCGGGTCCCGGCAGATACCCAGCGCGTCCTGCCTGCAATGGGGGACGTGCTGGGGCGATTCGGTCATCCTTCGATGCTGAGCACGCCGCAATGATGGACCCGAGCCACCCGACCGCGAAGCCGCTGCCACGGATCACGTCCGACAACGGCCCCTTCTGGGAGGCCTGTCGCCGGCACGAGTTGCTGCTTCCCTGGTGCGATGCCTGCGAGCGTTCGCATTGGCCACCGGGCCCGGTCTGCCCCTTCTGCTTCGGCGTGCGCACCGCATGGCGAAGTGCGTCCGGGCGGGGGCGGATCTCGTCCTGGGTGGTCGTCCACAAGGAGTGGCTTCCCGCCTTCCGAGACGACCTGCCCTACAACGCGGTCCAGGTCGAGTTGGAGGAGGGCGTGCGGCTGACCGGCAACGTCGTCGGCGTTCCGAACGAGGCGCTGCGCGTCGGCCTCCCGGTCGAAGTGGTGTTCGACGACGTGACCGAGACCGCGACACTTCCTCGCTTCCGACCGACCGACGCAGCCGTCTAATCCCGGCGCCGCAGGCCAGAGGTTCCTCGCCTCGGCCTTTGCTGCCTGCCCGGTCCGATCGGTTCCGTCCCGTCAGCTGCACGGCATTGTCACGCTCTCGGGAGAGCCTTGACGAGCTGTCTGCCGATATATACTGATGGGTAAAGTTACATGCCGATGAGTTGCGCCTCTGCCATGCATGGCGCTTCGGCACGCCGGCCCTGTCGTGGGCGAGACCCGGCGGCGGCTCAGGCGGTTGGGGAGGGAGCGAGGCGACCGATGACGAGGAAGCATTTCGCCGTGATCGGCGCCGGCGCGGGCGGGCTCTGCGCTGCCAAGAACCTGCTCGCCCGCAATGTCGAGGTCACGATCTTCGAAGTTGGCTCGCACATCGGCGGGCTCTGGGTCTACCGCAACGACAGCGGGCTGAGCCCCGCCTATCGTTCGCTGCACATCAATTCTGAAGCGCGGGTCAGTTCCTTCATCGATTTCCCTTTCGAGGCCGGCACACCGCTCTATCCAAACGCGGCGCGCATGGAGCGCTACTTCCGCGACTATGCCGAGCATTTCCGGCTGACCTCGCGCATCCGGTTCAACATGCGCGTCAAGGCCGTGGTGCCCGAGGGCGAAGGGTATCGCATCGAGACGGAGGCGGGGGCGACGGAGCACTTCGACGGCGTGGTGGTGGCGACCGGACATCAGAGCGTTCCGCGCCATCCGCCGCAGGTGGAGGGATTCGGCGGCCGTTACCTGCACGCACATGCCTATCGTGAGCCCGAGCCTTTCGCGGGCGAGCGCGTCCTGGTCATCGGTCCCGGCAACAGCGGCGTGGACATCGCGGCCGATGTCTGTTCGGTGACGAGCATGACCTACCTGTCGGCCCGGTCGCCCGTGCTGATCATGCCGCGCCTGATGTTCGGGGTGCCGCAGTCGCGGATCCTGGGCAAGCTCGAGCGGCCCTTCCTGCCCTGGAGCATCCGCGTGTGGATCCGCACGAAGCTGACGCGGATGTTCCACGGCCCGATGGAGCAGTGGGGCTTCCGCACGCCGAAGGGCCGCACGCATCCGATCAGCCATCCGACGCTGATCTCGATGCTCGCCTGGGACCGTGTCAGGGCAAAGCCGGGCATTACGCGCGTGGAGGGCAAGACCGTGCATTTCGCAGACGGCACGGCGGAGGAGATCGACACGATCATCGCCGCCACCGGCTACGTCACGGCCCTGC
Source organism: Acetobacteraceae bacterium (assembly GCA_019750465.1). Classification (GTDB taxonomy): domain Bacteria; phylum Pseudomonadota; class Alphaproteobacteria; order Acetobacterales; family Acetobacteraceae; genus JAIEOP01. The sequence continues at coordinate 56,626 of JAIEOP010000050.1, forward strand.
CGTTCCTGCCCGAGGGGACCTCGCCGGTGCGGGACAGCTATCTCGATGTCTACAACAGGGTCTACAGCCCGAAGCTGCCGAACCTCTACTTCATCGGCTTCTTCGACGTTACCGGCGGCAGTAACATCCGCATGATGGACGACCAGGCAGAGTACATCGCGGCGATCGCCGCCGGCGAGATCAAGCTGCCCAGCCCGCCGGAGATCGCACAGGCCATCCGCGCCGACAAGGCGTTCCAGGAGAGCATGTTCCCAGGCACGCCGCGTTATGCGCTGGAACTCGATCCCGTGCGCTACCGCAAGCTGCTTGCGAAGGATTATGCCCGCAGCGGCGTGCGGCACAGGCGGCCCGAACCGGTCGAGCGTGCGCTGCTCACGGAGTCTGCTGCGTGACGACATGACCAGCGTCCGCGGCCGCTCGGCTCGGGGTCACCGACACAGCGGCCTGACATGCCGCTGACCGAAGATGGTGAGGACGAGGTATATGTCCGTCACGGTGATCATGACGCGCGCAGGGCCGAACCGCAGCGCGGGGATGACCTCTGCGCCAGGCGTCACGCGAGCAGCGCTGCCGAGGCCTGGCTCGGCCCACGGCAGTGCGCGTTGCCTCAACCCTCAAGAACGAAGGTGACCTCCAGCGTCACGCGAAACTCCGAGATCCTGCCCTGGCTCACACTTGCTTTCTGCTCGAGCACATGGAGCCCGGTGATCCCGCGCAACGTCTTGCTGGCGCGCTCAAGGCCCTCGCGAACCGCGGCGTCGAAGCTTTCTGACGAGGCCGCGGTGATCTTCGACACGCTGGCGACTGCCATCCTTGCCTCCCTCGTAAACGCCGGCGCGGAATGGCCCGGCCGGCATTGCAACCATAGCCGCCGATGGGCTGAAATGGTGAGCCGTGGCGCTGGGCTGCACGAACCCGTGTCCGCTTCGTTGTGCCTCAGTGCATCTGCGGCGGCCCCCGAGCGTCGAGCTGCGCGGATGGCAGGAGGAAGAATGCGGCCTACGTCGCCGCCGAGCTGCCGCTTCGTAATCCGGTGCCTCTCCTCCTCCCGCTTCGACTTGGTGGGAAGCCGCGGCCACCGGCGGCGGGCCTGCCCGTTCGGCGCGGCTTCGATACGCGGGTCCTGGACGCCGCGGTGCGCTGGCAGCTCAGCGGCGAGATGCCCCTTGCCTGCGAGGCGACCGGGCCGAGTGCCAGGACCGGCGCGCAGATGAGGATCTCGTCCTTACCGTGCTTGGCGTTGCCGTCATCTGCATGCGCCAGGTCAGCCGCCATGGCGGACTTGGTGGAGAATGTTGGAACGTACTGCGCCGACACTCCCTCCAGGATTCGGGTTTGGGAACTCGTTCGAGCGACGCGCGGATGCGCGCGCAATCAGGTCACGCGGTAGATCGTGAAGGAGCCGCGGGCGCCCTCGCGGTTGGGTCCGACCTGGCGGATCCGCTCCAGCACCTTCACCTCGATGCCCTGGCGCTTTTTCAGGCCCGCGAAGAAGCCGCGGACCGTGTGCTGCTGCCAGCCTGTCGCCTCGCAGATCTGGGCGATGGTGGCGCCCTCCTCGCGGCGGAGCAGGGCGAGCACCTGCTCCTGCTTCGTGCCCTCGCGCGGCTTGCGCGGCGCGCCCGGCTCCCGCGTCGCGCGCGCCGGCTTCGCCAGCATCTGGCGCAGGGCGTCCATTGCGTCCGTCAGGTCGTAGCGCTGGTTCGCCTCGTCGTCCCAGGCGTCGAGCACCCGCTGCGCGGTATCGCGTAGGGTGGCGTGCAGCGCGGGCGTGGGCGCGGTCTGGGCCGCTTCCGGCGCCGGGACGTCCTCACCCTGCGGCGTCGGCTCCTCCGCGCCCGTGCGCGCCGTGTCGGCCACCGTCGCGGCGGTCTCCGCGGCGGCGCGGCGGTCGGCGTTGCGGCGGGCGATGGCCTCGGCGCTCTGTTCGTCTTCCTCACGCGCGTCGCCCGCGTTCGGGTCGATGCCGATGGCGCGGAGCCCCTCGTCGGTGATGCGCGCCACGATCCAGGTCCCGTCCTCGTCCTGGCGCCAGCCGAGCCCGACATGCTCATGCGGCGCGTTGATCTCGGTGAGCAAGTTGTTCTTGATCAGGCTGCGAAACACCGCGTTACGGGCCGCGGCGGGCAGGGTCTTCGGCGCACGGGCGAGGCCCATCTCGTGCTGCGCGGCCGCGCTCAGGATCGCGCGCTGGGTGTCGGAAAGCTTGGTCATTGCAGCAGTCTCCGGTGTCGGGCGCCGACCATCGGCCCCTACTGCCGGGAGCCCCGCCGGCTGTGCCGGTCGGGGCCGCGGCGGGGTGTGCCGCGCGCTACTCCGCGAATTCGCCGCGCTTGAAGTAGGAATCCGTCACGCTCGCGAGCCGGCTGTTCCAGTGTTCGAGCGTCGCGGCGTTGCCCCAGAGGACGTCCTCGGGATCCGCCTCGAAATGGTCCGCGCTCATCTGCTGCAGTTCGGCGACCATCGCGTCGAAGCGGGCCTTCTGCTTCAGGAAGGCTTCGAGGCTCTTCTGCTGGTTGCGCGAGGCGCGGGTGTCGAAATCGGTCATTGTCGTGTCCGTCGTGGTGCAGGGCATCCCCTGCGTGTGACGGACCATTCGCGCTGTGCCGCGCACGAGCCAAGCAAGATGGAGCGTCACGGGATTGCTATTATTCGGCGGTCTGGATCACAAGACGATCGACGACGCCGCGCGCAGCGGCGAGGCTCAGCGGCATCGTGCATGTTCCGGTAGACTTCCCACGGCTGGGAAGTCGATGCGGCCCCCGCATCACGCGCGCGCGTCTGGCCCGATCGAAGCATGCGGATCCAGCCGATCAGCGACGTCCAGCAGTAGCGCGTTCATCTGCTCCTGCAGGATGGTCTGCACGAGATGCGGATCGCGGCCGATCTCGGCGGCGATCAGCCCCGACACGCGCGCCGGCCAGTTCAGCACCGCATCGCGCATGCCGGCGGCGCATTCATCGATACGATGGTTGGCGGCGGCGACGTCCATCAGGCGGCCCTTCGTTTCATCGATCGCCAGGCGTTGCGCCTCGACGCCGAGGGCAAGTCGCGCCAGCGTCAGCCGGCCCAGCGGCGTGTCATCACCTGGCATCGCCAGGGGCGACCGGCCCGGCACGGCCGATGCGGTCAGATCGCGGCGAACACGCTCAACATCCCAGGACCCATCCGTCTCGCGGCGGATGCGCCCAACCCGCTCGGCCTTCTGGATCGCGGTGTGGGACACCCCTAGCCGGCGGGCGAGGTCGCGGGCGGAAGTAATGCGTTCTGGCAACGGCACCTCCCGCCACGGGCGGTCGTGGCAACGTGCTGGCAACTGGTTCGCACCTGGCAACCCATCAGATCCGAATCATCTGACTGGCTTGCCCGACGATCTTGGCAACCTGGCAACCTCGATTTTTACCAGACGCTAGCGATGTTGCGCGCTTCCGCCCCCCGCATACGATATCGCCCGGGAGGAACCATGGCCTCGACTTCGAGAGAGGCGCGACCTCTCGACGCGCCACGAATCTACACGCCGCAGATTCCGCGGCGCAATGCACTCATGCGCAGGATCGCTGCCTTTCGCACGAGTGCATCGCGCCGTTCTTCCTCAGGCCGCTATGCGAGGCCGCGGCACCAGCCCGTAGTGCGTCGCCAGCACGGCAAGCCCAGCGGTGAACATGCCCTGCGCCTGGGCCGGCGCGATCGGGCGTCCCTGCCAGCCCTGCGCCATGGCCCACTCCCGGAGCGAGCACTCGAGCCCGAGCACGTGCCACACCGCCGAACCGCCCGGACTTCCTGGCCCGCCCAGCGCCTCAAGAGCGGCTGCGACCCTATCCCGTGCCGCAACCTGGCGCTCGGTCATTGTGTCGCCGCCGCCCTTCGGCATGCGGAGCAGTTGCGTCGTCCGCATGCCATCAAGCGCCGCGGATCGAAACTGCGTCCGGAACATGCAGCCGGCCTCGTGCATCTGCGAGGTGATGGTGCCGTTGGTCAGCATGGCGCCGAGCGTGTCGACCGCGCGGCGATGCTGAACGGGCGTTCCCGTCTCCGGGTCGGTCTCGCGCACTGCCTCGCCAACACCACCGTGCTGCAGACGCCAGGGCGAGGGCTTCGACAGGTCCTCGCGCTGAGTCGTTCTCGTGCGCTTGCGCTTACCGGCCATTGCTGGGCCCTCCCTGTCGTCGCCCCCACCGGCGTACCGCCTCGTTGATGACGGCCTGGCGCAGTACCGCGTCCCCGATCTCATCAAGGACGAGCGTCGCCACGCCCTGCTCGTGCCAAGCACGACGCCGCATCGCATCCAGCTCCGGGCCTGTGGTGGGGCTCGGTCCGCGATCGAGGCAACCGCGCGGCGGTCTGGGACCGCCGGGCAGCGCCATGCGCGACGCGGAGCTGCAGTCGCGCACCACCATCACGACGCCATCCTGCGTGCGGCGGCGGCCTTAAGCAGGCTCTCCGGCAAGGCCGGAGCGCCACCCGACGGCCAACGTGACTGCCGCTGCGGCTGCCACGGCCCGGGCGTGATGCCGAAGTGCTGCAGCACCAGCTCCAGGCGATTGGTCAGTGCGACAGCGGCATGCGCCCGCAGGAAGGGCATGACGTGCTGTGTGCGGAAGGGCAGCCAGTCCGCCGCCTCCGGGATCCAGACACCTTCGACGATGTCGCCTCCGGTGCAGAACTCAGCGTAGTGCCCGCCTTCGTCACGGATGACCCAGTAGAAGACCTCTGCGCCGTCGCACAGCGCGCGCTCCATACCTTCGCTGCCGCGGCTAGAGCGCAGGACCTTCGAGAGCGATTCGTGCCAGTCCAGCCCATCGGCAAGCCCGAGCTGATTGGCGCGGACGTACCAGTCGGGTTCCGGCAGTTCCACGATTTCGCCGTGCCGGTAGGTGGTGAGGGTGTCGGTGCTCATGATGCGCGTCCCTGATCGTGTTCTGGAGAAAGCCGGCGGTCACAGCAGCATGGTGGCGCACGGGCGCGATGCGGCACCTCGGGCGCATGCGAGCCAGCGGGTCCGGGTGGGTCCAGGTCTGGGTCCGGGTTGGGTCCGGGTCCGCGGCGCCGAAAAACGGCGGAAATCCGCCATGGGTCCGGGTGGTCCGGGTGGGGCCGGGTTTCCCCCCTACTCTTCCGTACACCCCGTATGCGCGTGTCATGCGCGATGTGCGTGACATGCGTGATGCACAAACCGGCTGCTACGAAAGAGAACACAACAGACCCGGACCACCCGGACCCACCCGGACCCACCAAGGAATTCCGCGGCTTTCCGGCGACTGGCATACCCGGACCCTTACCCGGACCCACCGTCGCAGACCCGGACCCACTGGCCATGGCCGCGCTCATCGCGATGCCTCCTGGCTCGGCTGCCGGCGATATCGGCGTTCGCGTTTGGCGCCAGTGCCATGGCCGCCCTTGCGTGCGCGCGTTTGCTTGAAGCCCATGCTGATCAGGCTGCGGACGACGCGATTCTGATCGGCCTGCGTCCAGCGCCCCTTTTCGATGGCGAGCGCGTGCTGCAGCACCTCGGCCACCGAGACGTCCTGCAATGGCGAGGGCCGCGGGCGTCGGTAGGCGTGGCTCTCGCCGAGCCCGTTCTGCATCCACTCGGTGTCGTTCTCGAGATAGCTCTCGATCAGATCGTCCCAGGCATCGCCCTGATAGCGCTCGGCCTGCTCCTCCGCGGCCAGGCCATCGAGCGCCTGCGTCTCCAGCCACCAGGGCTCGTTGCCGCGAAACCGATCCCGTGCCTCGGCCCAGAGCTGATCCCGATCCTGCTCCAGCGCCGGCAAATCAATGCTGCCGCACACCACCGGCCAGAACCGCCGACCGCCAGTCGGGTCTTTGAGATACCCGCCCTCCGGATTCACGCTCCCGGCAAAGATGCATTGCCGCGGCAGATCCACCAGCCGCTTGCCATAGGGCGGCCGAAAGCGATCCTGCGTGCGCGACATGAATGCCTTGATGGTGCTGACCTCGGCACGGCCCATCGTGTCGAGCTCGGCGATCTCGATGATCCAGACGCCGCGTGTTTCCATCGCCGCGTCCTTGCTGCTGAGGTCAGAGAGGCGGTCGGCAAACCAGGGCTTGGCGATCGCCATCAGGGCGGAGGATTTCCGGATGCCCTGCGGTCCTTCGAGGATCAGCGCACAATCCGCCTTGCAGCCGGGGATGTAGATCCGCGCGACGGCCGACATCATCCAGCGCGGCCCGATGGCGCGGTGATAGGGCGTGTCCTCCGCGCCGAGGTAGCGCACCAACCAGGCATCGAGGCGCGGCGTGCCGTCCCAGGCCAGTGCGTCCAAGTGGTCGCGCACCGGATGAAACAGCCGGTCACGCGCCACGACCTCCACCGCCTGGCCGGCGATGGACATCGGCACCATGATCTCCTGGTGCTGCAGCCAATTCGCCACCAGCGCGTCATCGCGGTCGGCCCATGGCGTGTCAGCCCAACTGGCTGAACCGCTGATCCAGGGCGGTGGCTTGCGGGCGACCGTCGTGGTGGCGAAGGCATCGTGCCAGAGGACGCCGTCCCATTCCGGCGCGCCGCGCAGGGCGGTGATAGCGTTCGCCAGCACGGGCCGGGGCTCGCCGTCCTCGTTGAGCAGCAGATCCTTGCGCCATTCGTTGGAGAAGGCAGCTGCGGGTCGCGTTGCTGCGATCAGCATCCGCACCGCGTCCGCGCCGTCCGATTGCAGGACGTCGTTGAAGTCCATCGCCGGTGGCGGCTCGGCAACGCTCACGTCGTGCCCACGGGCTCGCAGCACGGTGACAGCCTGGCGAAGCTGCTGGTCGGCCTTGCTGTTCGGCTCGTCGCCGTCGCGCGCGATGATGACCGGCGCGCCGTCGGGCAGGGGCACACGGGCGATGTTGCTGATGCCGAGGCAGGCCCAGCATTCCTGGCCGGTGGCCTGCCAGACGGAGAGCGCTGTCTCGACGCCTTCGCAGAGCACCACCGGCGCGATGCCGGGAAAGCGCACGGCGGCGACATCGGCCCAGCCGTCGTGCGCCTTGTTGGTGCGCTTCTGGACCTTGAGCGGTGCCTTGCGCCCGTCCTCGGTGAGATAGATCAGTTGCAGGCCGTGAACCTGCCCCTCGGCGTCCATCGCCAGCGCGACCAGCGCGCCATAGTGGTTGAACGCGTTCGGCAAGAAGCGGATGGATGGCGGGAGCGGCGTGGCCGTGATGCCGCGACGGTGCAGGTAGGTCTCGACACGCGTGCCGGCCGCGTCCTCGCAGCCGGCGACGATCTCGGCGACCTTCGCGGCTCGCTTCGCGTCCTCCGCCGCTTTCTTCGTGGCGGACGATGAGGGGCGGTCCTGCCATGGTGGTGGTCCGGGCGCGTCGTCCGCGGTGGCGGCTGGCTCCGGCGAGGCCGGGTCGATCGATGGCAGCGTCACGTCGCCAATGTCAGATGGCGACACCGGTGGTGGCGGTGATGGCTCAGCCGTCTTACGGCGTGGTCCCGCCGGCATCCCGAGCCATTGGCGGGACCAGTCAAGTGCTGCGCCGTTGGTGAGCCCGCGCCGATGCCGCAGCAGCTCCAGGCCGGCGCCGCCACTGCCATGCTCGTGGTCGAACCAGCGCCCGGCGTCGTCGCCCTCGAGCTCGACTGCGATGCTGCCATGCGTGCCGAAGCGCAGCTGCGTCGGCGTGGACAGCTCGCGGTTCGGCTCGCCCAGCAACTCGCGCGCGAGATCGCCGATGCGTGCGTTGAGTGCCTGCACCACGTCCTTTGCGCTCGCGCCGCTCATCGGGCGCCTCGAGCGAGTGGTGGGACTGGGTCGAGAATCGGCATCGGGCCTCCGCGGCGAAGACCCGAAAGAAGCCACACGACATGTGCCTGGTCCGCGTTGGAGCCGGTCCGGCCCCTAGCCGGGCGGAGGGTTCAACCCTTCAGCCGCGCTGCGACGCTATCCCCAACCGCGCTTCGCACCGCCGCGCTGCGAGGCGGGCAGTCGGATCAGCGTCGCCATCGCGTCGGCAAGGTTCTGCGAGACCGGCTCGCCGTCCACCGTCTGCTCGCGGAACCAGTCAGCCAGCAGCTCCTTCTTGCCTTGGCCGCGCGCGCTGATCCGGTTCTCTGCGATCGCCCGATCCAGGAGGTCCATGTACGGCGTGCGATACGGCTCCCCCGTTTCCGGATCCGCCGCGGGAGCTGGCTGCAGCGCCTCGACGACCGGCCAGATCGCCAGCACCATGAAGCGCGGCACGCGGATGTCGATGAACTGGCCGTCGGCCATGGTCAGCACGCCGCCCTGCACATCAGCGCGGCCGGCACGCCAGTGTTCGGGGGTGATGGTACTGTGGTGACCGGAGTGCAGGTCCCAGCCGTCCAGGGCATGCGTCCATGGGCGGGACTGCGTCGAGGACAGCCGTCCCTGCGCATGCAGATCTCCGTCCCGCAGCGCCACCTGGACCTCGCGGGCTGCCTGGCTGGGCGCGCCGCCCCGCGGGTTCTCGGTTTGCCGCCAAGGCGGGAGGGCGGGATCCGGCTGCGACGCGATGTCGCCGCGGGCGACAGCCCGTTCGATCTGGGTTGCAACATGATCAATGGCTTGGCTGAGGCGCCACTGCGCCCGATCCAACTTTTCGATCAGCATTCCAGCCCTCCGTCGCCTCGCAGAGGCAGGAACATATACCGAACATCAGCGGGGTTGAAGGGTTCACCCCCTCGCTCGCCGGCTGGCCAGACCGGCTCGCAGGTGGCGACATGGCGCCTTCGTGGGCTCGAGTGCCGCCCATGCCAGCCACCGCCGCCGCCCCAGGCCGTCCCCCGCCGAACCACCTCCCACCGCACCTCCGCGAGGTCTGCGCCATCCTGGCCGCCGGCCTGGTGCGGCTGCGCAGCCGGGTTGCCGAGGATGAAGCGCGCGATGCCGAGCTAGCTCGGGGGGCGGGAGAGGTTCGCCTACACTCCACCGCCCACCAGCGCCTGCATGCGAACCCCAACAGGAAGGGACTCGCATGACCAGACGATCCACCGCCGCGCCCGCGCCGGCACCAACCATCCCGAAGATCCCGCCCACTCAGGTGCTGCCGCGGCTCGCCGCGCTGCAGACCGCGCCCACCGCCGACCTGAAGGAGCAATGGCGGGAGCTGTTCGGTAAGGAGCCTCCGCCCTGGAACCGCGCCTACATCCAGAGCCGACTGGCGTACCGGATCCAGGAACTCGCCTATGGCGGGCTGAAGCCCGAGACCGTCGATCGGCTGGTGGCGCTGGGCGAGCAGTTGGACGGCGGCAACGTGGTGCTGCGTCGCATCCGCGCCGATAGCCGGCCGCTCGCCGGCACGCGACTGATCCGGGAATGGCAGGGCGTGCAGCACGTGGTCACGGTGCGGGTCAATGACTTCGAATTCGAGGGGCGGCCCTACCAGTCCCTGTCCGCCATCGCTCGCCACATCACCGGCACCCGCTGGAATGGCTGGACGTTCTTCGGACTGCGCGCGCGAGGTGACGCATGACCCGCCGCGCTCGCATCGAGCCGGCCATGCCGGCGACCACGAAGAAGCTCCGCTGCGCCGTCTACACGCGGAAGTCGACGGATGAGGGGCTGGAGAAGGAATTCAACACCCTCGACGCGCAGCGCGATGCTTGTGAGGCGTATATTACGAGCCAGCGCGCCGAGGGATGGATGCTGGTGCGCGACCGCTACGACGATGGCGGCTTCTCGGGCGGCACGCTGGAGCGGCCGGCGCTGCAACGCCTGCTGCGCGACATCCAGGCCGACCTGATTGACGTGATTGTGGTCTACAAGATCGACAGGCTCAGCCGCTCGCTGATGGATTTCGCCAAGCTGGTGGAGACGTTCGAGGCGCACCGGGTGACTTTCGTCTCGGTGACGCAGAGCTTCAATACCACGACCAGCATGGGGCGGCTGACGCTGAACATCCTGCTGAGCTTCGCGCAGTTCGAGCGAGAGGTCATTGGGGAGAGAATCCGCGACAAATTCGCCGCCTCCCGCGCCCGCGGCATGTGGATGGGGGGCAAGGTGCCGCTCGGCTACGACGTCGTGGCCCGCAAGCTGGTGGTGAACGAGGACGAGGCGCCGCGCGTGCGCCGCGTGTTCGAGATCTTCGCCGAGACGGGATCAGGCATCGAGACGGTGGCCCGCCTGCGGGCGGAGGGCGCCTCCAGCAGGGCAGGCCGGCCATTGGACAAGGGCGACGTCTACAAGCTGCTGAACAACCGCACCTATGTCGGCGAGGCCGCGCACAAGGGGCAGGTCTATCCTGGCGAGCACCAGGCGATCGTGCCGCGGGAGCTCTGGGATCGGGCGCATGCCGTGCTCCAGATCAGTCCTCGCGTGCGCGCCAACATAAACCGGGCGCAGACACCGGCGCTGCTAAAGGGACTGATCTTTGGGGTGGACGGCCGGGCGCTGTCGCCGACGCACGCCAGGAAGAATGGCCGCCTCTACCGCTACTACGTGGCGCAGCGCGTGCTGAAGGGCGACGCCGCCGGCGACAACAGCATCGTGCGCCGGGTGTCGGCGGCGGAGATCGAGGCCGCGGTGGTGGACCAGGTGCGGGCGCTGTTGCGGCAGCCGGAGATCGTGGTCGGCACCTGGCGGGCGGCGCGCAGTGAGGCGCCCGACCTGACTGAGAGCGAGACGCAGGATGCGCTGCATCGGCTCGACCCCCTGTGGGAGCACCTGTTTCCGGCAGAGCAGGCACGGATCGTGCGGTCTCTGGTGGAGCGGGTCGTAGTTGGCCCGGCTGGCGCGGACATTCGGCTGCGGCTGGACGGGCTCGGCGGCCTTGTGCGCGACCTAACCGCCATCCGGCCGGATGCCCTGAGGGCGGCAGCATGAGCACTGCGACTAGCGTGACGGTGCGCGTGCCGCTGGCGATCCGCCACCGGCCAGGCAGGAAGACTGTCGTGACGCCCATGGCCGATGGCGTGGCGCCGGTCACCACGCGGGCCGACCCGGCGCTGGTGAAGGCGCTGGCCCGGGCGTTCCGGTACCAGAGGATGCTGGACGAGGGGCGATACGCGTCCATCAGCGAGATGGCGGCCGCGGAGAAGATCGAGCGCGGCTATCTCGGCAGCCTGCTGCGGCTGACGCTGCTGGCGCCGGACATTGTCAAATCGATTTTGGATGGGCAGCCCTCATCCAACATTGCGTTGACTACCATGCTTGGGTCCATTTCCGAAGTCTGGGCATACCAGCGCAACCGTCTAACGCTCGGCTCTTGACCTTATCGCCCGCTCGTCACTGCGCCAATACAGACATTCCGCACGACTGGTGCCAGCTTGAAGGTTGCTACTTGGGTTGGTGACGGTCTCCAAGTTGGCTCCCCAATTCTTCTACTTTGCAAGTCGCCGATGCAGTTGGCTTGTCTATCGGCGCGCGCCGGGCGAGGCTGTTAAGGCTTCATGCCGTAGCCGACCTTGGCAAGTGGTTCATCTTACGTTGCTAGCCTCCCGGTATGCTACCGGCTCTGCTGGAGCCTCGGCTGGGTCCGCATGCTCCGCCGCCGGCTTGTCGACGAGTTCCCATTCGCCCCGGATCCACATCGAGTACAGCTCGAACGGATCGTCGGACCTCTGGACAGGGTCGGCGTAAGTCGCCGTCTCGACGTAGGGTATTCCGACCTTAAGGCGCTTGCCGGGAACGTCGCCGAACAGGTGATCGTAACACGCAAGCAGAACGGCGACTGAAAGAAGCTTGGACGAAAGCGGCGACACAAACGCCTTGCAGCCGCCCAGCGTGTTCAGGGCCCGCCGGTAGCGGTCCATCGCCTCGAACACCTGCTTGTAGGCCTCGAAAGGATTGTACTCGCAAGCGAGCAGGATGTTGCGCGGCTCGACCTGGAAGGTATCAAAGAGCAGTTCGCGGTGCTCGTAGATGATCTCGTCCCCGCGCCGCGGCTTGCGCGACGGAAATGGCACGACCGGGCAGATCTCGTCCGGGGTCAGGCTCTGGTGGATCTTGTCTAGCCGGTTCCGCTGGCTCTCCCCAAGCACGGGGAACCAAACGTGCGGCAGGTCTTTCGTCGTCTGCGCCGTGAGTTCGCCGGAGAAGCCGCGCACGAATGAGACTTGGTCCCGCAGCGTCCCCTGGCCGGCGGCAAGGTCTGCGGTGACGCTCTCCGCGGTGGAGACGTGGAGGTTGACGCATCCGCCGCTCTTTGCCGCGTCGTCGAGCCACTTCAGCAGCACGGCGATGCTCGTCATCGCGACCATGCGAGGCATGGCGCTGATGTCGACGACGACGTCGGCATACGCGGTCGGGTCGCCGGCCGCGCGGAGCTGAGTGTAAGTGCTGCGCGAGGCCACGGGCGAGTCGAACGCGCCGCCAATGTCGATGTCGATCTGCTGGATTCGGTCAGGCGGGAAGAGCTCACGAAGGCCCTCGGTGTTCTGATCGGTCCGGGCGCGGCGAAGAGCGCTGTCTACCTGGCCATTGTGGAAGGCGAGCAGCCAGACGTCCACGTCCGCGCCTAGCTCGTGCAATCGTCGGGCAGTCTCCAATGCACGCACGTCGAAGCCCTTCCCGAGGACGAGGAGCAGCCGTCGCTCGCGCTGTGCCAGGTGACCCTTCCAGAAGTCGCCGAACTGCGCGTCGCTGGTCAGCAAGTATGGGTCCCAGCGCATGACCGCCTCGCCGTCAGACAAAAGTAGGCTCCTCTTCCTTGCTACCGTGCTCCTGCCACACGATCAGATCCTTGATCTTTTTCTCGCGCCAGCCGCCGTATCCGAGTGGCAGGCCGAACTGCACGCACAGCAGGCGGTTGAGATAAAAGACAACAAACTTTTTGTTCTTGTTGCTGTGGTCCAACCGCGGCACGAGCAAATTGTGCGCAACCAGGGATGTGAGCACGTCGCGCAGGCTCCGCAGGTGCTTGATTTTATCGTCAGGCGTATCGATCAGGGTCTCGCGGTCTTGCATCGTGATGCCGACGCCGGTCACGCCGGGCATGTACGGCGCGGTCTCGCGGAACGTCTGAGCGTGGCAAAAGGTGGCGATCCCCTCGAGCAGCAGCTTCGCGTCCCGGCCCAGCGGTAGGCGCCGAGTGAGGTCGTTCCAGCGGGTGCTCGCGACGTTGCGAATGATGCTGTGCTGCCGTTCTGCAGAGAGCGGCGTCGGGATATCCCGCAGGTATTGGATCTTGGCCGAAATCTCCTCAAATAGTTCGCCGCAGACCGCGAGATATTGCTCAACGTTATACGAGGACACGTCGCTTATCGCATCCCGGCCGAAGTAGACCGGCGCGTTGATTTCTACGCGGACGAAGTGTTCGGCGGCGCGCGCCAGGCCGCTGCTCTGCCGCTTGTCGAACTCCTCGGTCGAGAGCGCGACGAAGTCGAACGCCTGCTGCTCGTTTCGCCGGTCGCGTGCGACCAGGATCTCGGTCATTCGCCACTGGACGGCGCGCTCGACGGCACTGCCGCTCGTCTTACGGGCCGTGTCGAGCCACAGGTCGTATCGCGGGGTCCGTCCCCTGCTTGCCAGGATGCGCGCCTCGATGTCAGCGCACGCCTGCTCGAATCTTGGTGCCCACACGGCAAGGTCATCGCTGTCCGAGATCATCGAGAAGAGATCCCGGTCGCCGAAGTTGTCAGCCTTAGCCGCACGCAGCTTAGCGATGTTCTCGACGAACCGGGGATACACCGTCCCGCGCCGGTCGCTCCACTGCCGCTCGAGCTGTATCACCCCGCTGTAGTCGCGATCCTCCAGTGCGCCCTCAGACAGCAGGTCCTTGTGGGTTAGCGTCTCCAGGCGTTCCGCGATCCAGATGCCGCATTGCGCGCGCGCGCCGGTTACGAAGTCGAGCAGCGAGCGCCGCTGGCTGGCCGATAGCGTTTGGAGCTCGTCGAACAGCAGCACGCGGCGGACCTCAACGGCGCCTAGCGGGCCGGTAATGCGGGAGTTTGCGAACCATTTCAGGGCATCGAGCCGCGCGTGCCCGCCCCTGACCGGTACCGGTTCGCCGAGCACGTCCATCCGCCCGTAGAAGTCGGTCTCAATCTGCGACGCCCAGTTGAACAGATCCTTGCCGCTCGCGGTTGCCGGGATCGTGCTTCCAGACTCCGGCTCCCAGTCAAAGCTGATCTGGTCAAGCTCGCGCGGAAATGGGCGGCCGAGCCGCTCCAGGACGGCGCGCAGCGTGGCGATCACGATCCGCGAGTTGACCAGCTCCCGGAAGAGCGCGTTGCCGCGGTCGAAGGCTGCTAGTTCGCGGAACTCGCTCGTGAACTCGACCATGATGCCGCGTGCTGGATTATGCCGCGTGGCTTGGCCGGCTGGCGCGGCTGCGGCGCCTTGGCCGCTCGGCAGG
>JAIEOP010000147.1 GCA_019750465.1 Acetobacteraceae bacterium
CGCCCGCGCGCCACGACGCCGCGACCGTCGGCGCGCCCGGCACAGGCGCAGCGGCCGGGTACGCATGGCGGTGCCCACCGGCCCGCACCCCCGGCCGAGGCCCCGAGCCCCTACACCGTGTCGCGGCCGCACCTGACCGGGGTCGCGTCCTACTACGCGCGCCACTTCAACGGCCGGCGCATGGCCAATGGCCAGGCCTTCGACCCGCATTCGGACACCATCGCGCATCGCACCCTGCCCTTCGGCACGCGGGTGCGCATCACCAACCTGGCCAATGGCCGCAGCGTCTACGGCACGGTGCGCGATCGCGGACCCTACGCGCGTGGTCGGCTGCTGGATGTCAGCCCGCGCATCGCCGGCGACCTCGGGATGCTGCACAGCGGCCTGGCGACGGTGTCGGTGTGGCGCGCGGGCGGCGAGGCGCTGGAGATCGCCGAGGCGCAGTAGCGCGGGCGCCGGCGGGTCAGCCTCGCCGCGCCAGCGCCCAGCCCAGCGCAAATCCGGCCAGGCCGAGCCCGACGCTTGCTGTCACGTACAGCGCCGCCAGCGCGACCGAGCGCTCGGCCAGCGCGCCGGTCTCCAGGCTGAAGGCGCTGAAGGTGGTGAAGCCGCCGAGCAGCCCCGTCACCAGCAGCAGCCGCAGCTCGCCCTGGACGCCGAGGCCGCCCAGCACGCCGATGGCCAGGCTGCCGATCACGTTCACCGCCAGCGTGCCCCAGGGAAAGCCGGCGCCCAGCGCCTCCAGCGCGAGCACCGACACCAGGTAGCGCAGCACCGATCCCGCGGCGCCGCCCGCAGCGACCAGCAGCACCGCGGTCGGCCCAAGCGCGCTCACCGCGGCGCGCGACCTCCGCGCAGGGCGGCGTAGCGGGCCAGGCGCTCGGCGATGGCGGCCTCGGCGCCGCGGTCGGTGGGGCGGTAGAATTGCGGCCGCGCCATGCCGTCGGGGAAGTAGTCCTGGCCCGAGAAGCCCCCCTCCTCGTCATGGTCGTAGGCATAGCCGGCACCGTAGCCGATCTCCTTCATCAGCTTCGTCGGCGCGTTGAGGATGTGCGCCGGCGGCATCAGGCTGCCGGTCTCCTTCGCCGCGCGCATCGCCTCGCCGAAGGCCGTGTAGAGCGCGTTGCTGCGCGGCGCCGTCGCCAGGTGCACGACCACCTGGGCCAGCGCCAGCTCCCCCTCCGGCGAGCCGAGGCGCTCATAGGCTTCCCACCCGGCCAGCGCGATCGGCAGCGCGCGCGGATCGGCCATGCCGACATCCTCGGAGGCGAAGCGGGCGAGCCGGCGGGCGATGTAGCGCGGCTCCTCGCCGCCGGTCAGCATGCGCGCGAACCAGTACAGCGCCGCATCCGGGTCCGATCCGCGCAGCGACTTGTGCAGTGCGGAGATCAGGTTGAAGTGCTCCTCGCGGTCCTTGTCGTAGAGCGCGGCGCGGCGCGCCAGCAGCGCGGCCAGCCCGGCGGGATCCAGCACGGGCTGGTCGGGCGGCAGCGCCAGCAGCTGCTCGGCCATGTTGAGCAGGGTGCGGCCATCGCCATCGGCCATGGCGCGCAGCGCGGCGCGCGCCGCCTCGTCCAGCGGCAGGGCGCGCCCTGCCTCGGCTTCGGCCCGCGCCACCAGCAGATCGAGCGCCGCATCATCGAGCCTGCGCAGCACCACCACCTGGCAGCGCGACAGCAGCGCGCCGTTCAGCGCGAAGCTCGGGTTCTCCGTGGTGGCGCCGACCAGGGTGACGGTGCCGTCCTCCACCACGGGCAGGAAGCCGTCCTGCTGGGCGCGGTTGAAGCGGTGGATCTCATCGACGAAGAGCAGCGTGCCATGCCCGGCGCGCCGGCGCGCGCGCGCCTCGTCGAAGGCGCGCTTCAGGTCGGCAACGCCCGAGAACACGGCGGAGAGCTGCACGAAGACCAGCCCGGCCCGTTCCGCCAGCAGCCGCGCGATGGTGGTCTTGCCCACCCCTGGCGGCCCCCAGAGGATCAGCGAGGCCAGGCTGCCGCGCGCCAGCATGCGCGTCAGCGCGCCCTCCGGCCCCAGCAGGTGGTCCTGGCCCACCACCGCCTCCAGCGCGCGCGGCCGCAGGCGGTCGGCCAGCGGGCGCGCTCCGCTGGGCTCCGGCTGCGGTGCGGGGAGCGGCGGTGCAGCGGCGCCGAACAGGTCGGCGGGCGCGGCGGCGGGCTCCTCGGCGAAGCCGCGAGCGGGGATGCTGGCAGGGCGGCGGGCAACCATGGCGGCGAGTATAGACCCGGACGCGTCCGCACGCTTGCGCCAGCCACGCGCCCGTCCCAGCCTGGACGGCGGGAGAAGCGTTCAGGAAGGATCACGGCCATGGATTTCGGCATCGGCATCGCGACGTCCAGCGACAGCTGGAAACTCGCCCAGCGCGCCGAGGCGGCGGGCTTCACCCACGCCTGGTTCTACGACACCCAGATGATCACGGCCGATCCCTTCACCGCCATGGGCGCCGCGGCCATGAAGACGGAGCGCATCCGCCTCGGCACCGGCGTTCTCGTGCCGTCCAACCGCATCGCCGCCGTCACCGCCAATGCCTTCGCCACGCTGAACGGGCTGGCGCCGGGACGGATCGATTTCGGCGTCGGCACCGGCTTCTCCGCCCGCCGCGCCATGGGGCTGGGGGCCTTGAAGCTCTCCGAGATGGAGGAGTACATCCGCGTCGTCTATGGCCTGCTGCGCGGGGAGACGGTGGAGACGGCCATCGAGGGCAAGCGCCGCAGGATCCGCTTCCTCAACCCCGATGCGGGGCTGTTCAACCTGAAGGACCCGATCCGCCTGCACGTCTCCGCCTACGGCCCGAAATCCCAGGCGCTGACAGCACGGCTCGGCGCCGCCTGGAAGACCTTCATCTCCGACGTGCCCGGCGCGCTCGGCGCGCTGGAGGGCATGCAGGGGTCCTGGGCCGCTTCCGGGCGGCCGGCGGGCGAGCTCTACGCCACCGCCTGGGTCTGCGGCTGCGTGCTCGCCCCCGACGAGCCGGCGGACAGCCCGCGCGCCATGCGCCAGGCCGGGCCGCGCGCCGCTGTGCTGCTGCACCGCGCCGCCGACCTCGACATGGAGGGCTGGCAGAACACCTCGCCGGTGCCGCCCTCCGTGCAGGAGAGCATCGACGGCTACATCGAGATGGCGCGCCGCTTCGAGCCCGCCGATGCGCGCTACCTGATGAACCACCGCGGCCACTTCGTCTTCGTCAAGCCCGAGGAGCAGCGCTTCGTCACCGCCGAGCTGATCCGCCGCACCACCTTCACCGCCTCGGAACAGGAGCTGAAGCAGCGCATCGAGGCGCTGCGGGGCGCGGGGTGGAGCCAGATCGTCTTCCCGATCACCCCGGGCGAGGAAGGCGCCATCGAGGACTGGGCGCGCATCGCCAGGGCCTTCCGCTGACGCGGCGACGACTACGGCGCCAGCACCGCCTTCGCCTCGATCAGCGCGGCGATGCCGGCCTCGTCGTAGCCTGCCTCGCGCAGCACCTCCCGCGTGTGCTCGCCGAGGTTGGGCGCCATGCGATGGAGGCCGGCGGGACTGGCGGAGAAGCGCGCCGGCGGCCGGGCCTGGCGCAGCCTGCCCTCGGTCGGGTGCTCGATCTCGGGAAACATGCCCACCGCCTTCAGGTGCGGCTGCTCGTGCACCTCGGTCAGCTTCGTGAAGCCGGTGTGCGGCACGTCGATGGAGAGCAGCAGCCTCTCCCACTCGGCGGTCGTGCGGCTCGGCGCGATCTCGCGCATCCGGTCATAGATGCGGTCGATGTTGCGGGCGCGCGCCACCGGGTCGCGCACCCCGAATTCCTCGATGCATTCCGGGCGGCCCACCGCCTCGAAGAAGGCGCACCAGTTCTCCCCCGAGTAGGGCAGCATGGTCAGCCAGCCATCCTTCGTCCTGACCGGCTTCCTGGCCCGCATGCGCTGGTAGCCGGAGGGCCCGATGGGCGGGACGAAGGCGTAGCCGCCGAACATCTCGATGCTGTTGAAGGCCGCCAGCGTCTCCAGCATCGGCACCTCGACCATCTGGCCCTCGCCGGTGCGCTCGCGGTGCAGCAGCGCCGCCGTCACCGCGGAGGTGAGCGCCATGCCGCAGAGCTTGTCGCCGATCAGGCTTGGGACGAAGGCGGGCTCCTCATCGGTGCCCATCGCGGAGGCGAAGCCGGAGGCCGCCTGGATGATCTCGTCGAAGGCGGGGCGCGCGGCCCAGGGCCCGTCCTGGCCGAAGCCGGTAGCCACCGCATAGACGATCCGCGGGTTCAGCACGCGGCAGTCCTCGTAGCCGAAGCCGAGCCGACCCAGGCCGGCGGGGCGGATGTTGCTGACCAGCGCGTCGGCCGTCGGGATCAGCCGGCGCAGCACCGCCTTTCCCTCCGCGTGCTTCAGGTCGAGGGCGATGCTGCGCTTGTTGCGGTTGGCCGCCATGAACTGGCCGCTCATGCCGCGGTTGCGGAACTGGCCGGAGTTGCGCCAGGTGTCGCCGGCCAGGGTCTCCACCTTGATCACCTCGGCGCCCCAGTCGCCGAGCGTCTGCGTGCCGAAGGGGCCGAACAGCACCGTGGTCAGGTCGAGGATGCGGAAGCCCTTCAGCGGGCCGGTTGGAGCAGTCATCGCGGCGCGGTCCCTGGACGTTTGCGACAGGATAATCGGGACCGCGCCGGCTGGCGACCGGGGCTACCGCGCCGTGCCCTGCTTCCGGGAACGACCGGTTGCCGCCGACCGCCACATGGTGGCGGGAACGCGGCGCCCCGCGATGGTGTCCGCCTCGAGGACCAGGATCTCGGGGTGCCCGGGGATGCCGTGCTTCGCATCGGGATGGATGTGCCGCGCACCGAGCCGGCGGCCGAAATCCTTGTGCTGCTTGATGGTCAGGTGCCGGTCGCGGAAGAGGATCACGCAGTGGCGCATCAGCGCGTCGTAGATTTCGGCAAACCGCTCGTTGTCGGAATCGCGCGCGAGATCGGCGCCGGCGATCTCGGCACGCAGGCCGGCGTCAGCGGGCGCACGCCGATGGTCCGATAGGTCATGTGCGTCACTCTCCCCGGCGGGCCTCCGCCGCGGCCAGGATGCCATGTCCGCCTGACACCCCGTCACAACCGCCGGCCCGGGGTCAGGGCAGCAGCAGAATCCGTCCCTCGACGCTGTCCGGCTCCCGTCCCAGCCGCAAGGTGCCGCCGCCGCGCCAGGGCTCCAGCAGGTCGCCCCAATGCAGGGAGAGCGGATGGCCGGACTGCCCCGTCGCGATGATCACCAGCGTTGCGTCCGGATCCGCGAGGTCGGCCACCAGCCGCAGCCCGGCGCCGTGCACGTGCTGGAAGCGCCCGCCGCCCGGGCCGCCATCGCGGTAGCCGCCGCGGTTGACTGTCTCGCCATCGCCGCCGGTCGGCGCCTCCAGGCGGATCAGCGGGCCGAGGATGGGGACGAAGCGCAGCAGCGGATGCTCGAACCGCGCGACATGCAGCGCATCCCAGCGCCAGGCGGCGGGGTCGGCGCCCTGCGTGGCGGCAAGGCCGTCCACCGCCTGGACCAGCGCGCGGCCCGCCAGCGCCGCGCAGTCGCCGCCGCACCACCAGGCCCCGCGGCCATCGGGGTGCAGCAGGAAGGCGAGGAATTCCGCGGTGCCCGCCGGCCGCGCCGCCTCCGCCACCCCGGCCCCGGCGAAGGCCAGCGCCAGCACCGCCTCCCGCCAGGCGGCGAAGATCAACGGCTCGGGCCGGTCGGGCGCGGCGTTGCCATCCCAGGCCAGCAGCAGATCGAGCGCCCGGGCCGCCGCCGTCCCCTCCGGCCTCGGCACCCGCCGCAGCACGGCGTCCGCCGGCATCACCAGCGCGCGGGCGAGCAGCGAGACCGTGTCCATCTGCATTGCCGCGAACCCTGCCGCGTCGTGCTGCGGTGCCGCCCCCAGCAGCTCGCCGATGCGCCGGAACCGCCAGTCGCCGGGCCATTCGCGGCCGAGGAAGGGGCCGCCCTCCGGCGCCACCCGGTTGTTGGCGTTCACCAGCGCACCGGAGGGCGGGTCCTCGACATGCGGCATGTCCTCGAAGGGCACGAAGCCCGTCCAGTCCTGGCTGCCATCCCAGCCGCGCGCCGGCCGGCTGCCGTCGCCGGCGCGGCGGACCGGGGTGCGGCCGGTCAGGTAGAGGGCGATGCGGCCCGCGCGGTCCGCGGCCAGCAGGTTCTGCGGCGGGCTGCTGATCAGCGCCGCCGCGGCGCGCACCTCATCCAGGTCGCGCGCGCGGTTCACCGCCAGCAGGCCAGGCGCCGCGGTATCGTTGGGCGCCAGGTTCGCCATCGCCGCGGCCACCACCGTGCCGGGGGCGGCGCGCGCCAGCTCGGCAAGGTCGGACAGCACGGGACCGTGCCGCGTCTCGCGCACGCGCAGGATCTCGGGCGCGTCGCGGCCGCGCACGCGGATCGCCTCCTCGCGCACCGCGAAAGGGCGAGGGCCCTCCGGCGTCTCATAGGCATCCGTGCCGGCCAGCCGCTCGACGAAGAGGTCCTGGGTGTCAGAATGCGTGGTGGTGAAGCTCCAGGCCACGCTCTCGTTGCGGCCCAGCACGATCAGCGGCACGCCCGGGCTGGTCGCGCCGGCGCGCATCCGCCCGCCGGGCAGGTCGATGCGCACCAGGTACCACAGCACCGGCGCCTGGAAGCCGAGATGCGGGTCGGTTGCCAGCAGCGGCGCCCCGCTCTCGGAGCGCGCCGACGCCACCACCCAGGCATTGCTGGCGGAGCCGGGCAGCGCGCCGGGATCCTGCGGAAAGCCGGGCAGCGCCGCCGCCAGCCGGGCCCAGAGCGCGGGATCGACTACGGCCGCGCCGCGGACCTCGGGGATCGCGAGGTCAGGGCGCCCGGCGGTCTCGTCGGCGGGCCAGAGCTCGGCGATGCGCGCCTCGGCCAGCCCGGCGGCGGCCAGGCGCTCGCGCGCCAGCTCGTCGCGCCAGCCGACGGAGAGCCAGAGCCCCATCACCTTGGCCCAGAGCAGGCTGTGCTCCGGCCGCCAGGGTTCCGGCGCGCCGAGCGCGAGGAATTCCGGTGCCGCCAGTCGCCCGCGGGCGGCGATCCAGGCGTTCACTCCCGCGGCATAGGCCTCCAGCAGCGCGCGCGTCCCGGCCGGCAGGGCAGCGAGGTCCTCCTCCGCCCGGCGCGCCAGGCCGAGGGTGCGCACGAAGCGGTCGGCGCGCAGGGCGGCGGGGCCGGCGACCTCGGCCAGGCGCCCCTGCGCGCCGCGGCGCATCACCTCCATCTGGAACATCCGGTCGCGCGCGTGCAGGACGCCCAGCGCGACGGCGGCGTCATGCTCGGAACCCGCGGCGATGCGCGGGATGCCATGCGCATCGAGGCTGATCGAGACGGGGTTCTCCAGCGCCGCGAGGGTCAGGGTCTCCTCCTCCGGCGGCAGCGTGCCGCGCAGCATGCCGGCCAGCACCAGGGCGGCGACCACGGCGAGCATACCCAGTGCCGCGAAGACACGCGCCGCCCAGCGCAACGGCCCGGCGCGGCGCGACAGGGCACGGCGGTTGGGACGGCGGCGCGGCGGCATCACCCCCCCCGCATGGCGGCCGCCGGGGCGGATGTCCACTGCGGGTTGCGCAGGGCGGCCGCACTCTCCCCGGCGTGAGCGTAGGGGTGGGGGCGGGGCAGGCAATGCAGGCGCCCCGCCGCCGTGCTGCTCGCAACCGGTCGCCCCCCGTCAGCCCTCCACCACCACCCAGGCGCTGGCCCCGCCGACGGTGCGCCCGGCCTCGTCGCGCTGCGCGACGGACAGCAGATGGCCCTCGCCCGGTGCCGCGCCGGCCGGCATGGTCACCTCCGCACGCAGGGCGTAGCGCTGGCCGGGCTGCTTCGGCCTCGAATCGGACATCGGCGATCTGCTCGCCGAAGCGGCCGCGCAACTGGTCACGCAACGCGTAGACGGTGCCGCCGCGCGGCGTCTGCAGCCGGAAATAGCGCCATGGCGCGAGCAGCCTGGAGCGCTCGGGGTCCTCGAACAGGGGCATCTGCTGCGTCACGGCGGCAAGCGGGGCGGCGCCGCCCTCCGGCCGCTCGAGCTCCGCGTCGAGATCATGCTCGATACGGGCCAGGTGCTCGTCCGAGATCGGCACCTCGGCGGCGCTGCGCACCCAGGCCATCCGGTCGGCATGGTTGACCCTGGGTGCCGGGGTCGGCGCGGGCTTGTCTGCCCAGTCCTCCAGGACCAGGGTCAGCGCCGCGAGCCGGCGCAGGATGTCCTCGCGTCCGCGCCACTCGATGTTGAAGGCCAGCAGCAGCCGTGCGCGGTCGCGACTCATCCAGCCGTGCCCGCCGTGGAGCAGGCGGTCGGGAAAGTCGGGCATGGTCCATCCCCTTCCAGGGATCGCGCCGCGCGGCATGCGCGGCGGGTTCGGGGCGGCGTGGGTCGGCGAAGGCGGCGCGCAGCCCCGTGCGGCGCGCATGCCGACCCGGAGATGTCGGCCGGTGCATCCGTCGCGTCGAACGCTAGGCCGCCGGCGCGGCGCATCCTCCAAACAGGCGAGCGGTCGCGTGGCATTGCCCCATGGCGCGATCTGCCCGACGCTGCGGCACGGATTTGAGGGAGGCGCAGCCATGCAGGGCGTGGTGTTCACCGGCGATCGCACGCTGGAGCTGATGCGCTTCGACGATCCCACCCCGGGCTTCGGCGAGGTGGTGCTGCAGATGAAGGCCAGCGGCATGTGCGGCTCGGACCTGAAGCATTACCGCCGGCCCAGGGGCGTGCGGCAGGCCAGCGGCATCCCCGCCGCCGCCGGTCCCGTGATCGCGGGGCACGAGCCCTGCGGCGTGGTCGCCGCGGTCGGGCCGGGGGTCGATCCGCGGCAGGCCCGGGTCGGGGATCGCGTGATGGTGCACCACTACCAGGGCTGCACCACCTGCGGGCATTGCCGCACGGGATGGCAGCAGCTCTGCCAGAGGACCGCCATCAAGGTCTATGGCAACAACAGCCATGGCGGGCATGCCGAGTACATGGCGGTGCCCGCCAACACGCTGGTGCCCCTGCCCGAGGACCTCAGCTTCGCCGCGGGCGCCGCGATCTCCTGTGGCACCGGCACGGCCTATGGCGCGCTGCGCCGGCTGAACGTGTCGGGCAACGACACCATCGCGATCTTCGGCCAGGGGCCGGTGGGTCTCTCGGCGACGCAGCTCGCGGCCGCGATGGGGGCGCGGGTCATCGCGCTCGACATCAGCCCGGAGCGGCTGGCGCGGGCGCGGGAATTCGGCGCGGCGGAGGTGATCAACCCCGGCTCCAACGATCCCGTGGCGGCGATCCGCGAGCTGACGCATGGCGAGGGGGCGGATCTCACCCTCGACAGCTCGGCCGCCCCCGAGGCGCGCATCGCCGCGATCCGCGCGCTGAAGGTCTGGGGCACCTGCTGCTTCGTCGGCGAGGGGGGCGAGGTCACCATCGACGTCAGCCCCGACATGCTGCGGCGGCAGGCGACGGTCATCGCCTCCTGGACCTTCTCCACCATCGGCCAGGCGGAATGCGCACGCTTCGTGGTGGATCGCGGCATCGACGTGGACGCGCTGTTCACCGAGCAGTGGCGGCTGGACCAGGCGGCCGAAGCCTACGGGCTGTTCGACCGGCAGACCGGCGGCAAGGGCGTGTTCCTGCTGTAGCGGCCGGGGCCGGGATCCGGCTCAGGGCTGCAGGCGGATCCCGGTGCGCTCGACCATCTGGCGCACCGTGGCGAGTTCGCGCTCGACGAAGGCCCGGGTGGTTTCCAGCGTGTTCTCGCCCTGCACCGGCAGGTGCCCCGCGAGGAGCATCCGCTCGCGCACGCCGGGATCGCGCAACGCCGCGACCAGTGCGCGGTTCAGCGCCTCGGCCGCGGGGCGGGGAATGCCGGCGGGGCCGATCAGGGTAAACCAACCACCGCTTTCGAAGCCCGGCACGCCGAGTTCGGACAGGGTCGGCACCTCGGGCAGGGCGGGAAAGCGCGCGGTGCCCATCACCGCCACGGCGCGCACCCGGTTGTCGCGCAGGAAGGGCAAGGCGGATGCGATGGCGGCGATGCCGAATTGCGCATCGCCCTGCATGATGCTGGTGACCATCTGCGCGCCGCTGCGGTAGGGCACGTGGACGAAGCCGGTGCCCAGCGCCTTGGCCAGCATCTCCGACTTCAAGTGGAGCACGCCGCCGAAGCCGGAGGTGGCGTAGGTGATGCTGTCGCGCGGGGCGGTGCGCAGCTGCGCCAGCACCGCCGCCGGCGGGGTTCCGGCGGGGACGAAACCGGGGCTGATCACCAGCACCTCAGGCGGCGTCGAGATCACGCCGAGCTGGGTGAAGTCGGTCAGCGGGTCGTAGCGCGTGCCGCCGATGGTGGCGATCGGGGCGACGGCGCCGGCGCCGGTTTCCTGGATCATGATGGTGGTGCCGTCGGCAGGGCGGTTCTTCACCCACTCGGTGGCGACGGTGCCGGCGGCGCCGGGACGGTTCTCCACCAGGATGCGCACCTCCGGCCCGAGCACGGCCGCCATCGGGTCGGCGAGCAGCCGCGCGCCGATATCGGTGCTGCCGCCGGGCGCGTAGCCGCTGACGAAGACGATCGGGCGCTCCGGAACCCAGCGCGCCGCGCCGGCCTGCTGGGCACGGGCCAAACGCGGCCTGGCGAGGGGCAGCAGGGTCGTGGCGGCAAGGATGCTGCGGCGGTTGGGCATGGCGTGACGTCTCCCGGAGCACGTGTTCGTTGCCGCCCCTATAGCGCGACGGCACGCCGTGCGGCGAGCCGCTTCGCGCCGGCGCCGCGCGCGCTGGACAGCGCCTCGCCGCGCCCCCAGCATCCCAACCGTCGTGGAGGGGATCGGCGCCATGGCGGTGAACACGGCGGATGCGGGGCCCGGGCGGCTGGTGCTGTTCGGCAGCTTCACCTCCTCCTCCAGCTACAAGCCGATGCTCTACCTGGCGCTGGCCGGCCTGCCGTTCAGCTTCCGCACGGTGAACCTGAAGAACGGCGTGCAGCGCACGCCCGAATACCTGGCGGTGAACCGCTACGGCCAGGTGCCGGCGCTGCGCCACGGCGGGCTCACCCTCGTGCAGTCGAACGTGATCCTGGACTACCTGGCCCGCGCCACCGGCCACTTCGCCGGCGCCACCGAGGGGGAACGCTGGACCGCGCGCGAATGGCTGAGCTGGGAGTCCGACCAGATCACCAACGTCGCCAAGGTTCGGCACTACAGCCGCTTCCGCGCCGTCGACCCGGCGGTGATGGCGTATTTCCGGCCGCTGGCGGAGGCCGCGCTCGGCTTCGTCGATTCGGTGCTGGCCGATGGCCGCGATTGGCTGGCGGGCGGCCCCGGCCCGACCACCGCCGATATCGGCTGCTGGGGCCGCATGGTGTTCATGGCCGAGGGCGGCATCGCGATCACCACCTTTCCGCACCTGGCGCGCTGGGCGGAGCGGCTGCGCGCCCTGCCCGGCTTCGCCCTGCCCTATGACCTGATCCCGAAGCGGGACACCGAGTTCGCCGGGCGCGGCGTCGCGCCCGCCTTGTAGCCGGCGCAGCGCGGCGACTACCCTGGCCCGACCCCTCGGCGGGAGCCCGTCATGGCCTTCCAACCTCGCTTCTCCGTCCTGGTGCTGCCGACCCTGCCCTGGCCGGAGCTGCTGCGCCGCTGCCGCCGGGTGGAGGCGCTGGGCTTCGATGCCTTGTGCCTGGCCGACCACTTCACCGACTGGACCGGCCGTACGGGCCCCTGGTACGAGATGTGGACGCATCTCGCCGCCATCGCCCAGGCGACATCCCGCATCCGCATCGCCACGCTGGTCGCGCAGATCCCGCTGCGGGAGCCGGCGATGTTCGCGCTGCAGGCGCTGACGGCGGACCACATCTCCGGCGGTCGGCTGGAGATCGGCCTCGGCACGGGCCTCGAGGTGGATCCGAGCTACCGCATGATGGGCATCGAGAACTGGCCGGCTGGGCAGCGCGTCGCGCGCTTCCCCGAATATGTCGAGATCGTGCACCGCCTGCTGACCGAGGAGGTGGTGACCCATCAGGGCCGCTTCCACCGGCTTGAGGGCGCGACGCTGGGCCAGCGCCCGATCCAGGCGCCGCGGCCGCCGATCACCATCGCGGCGCTCGGCCCGGTGATGCTGCGCCACGCGGCGCGCTGGGCGGATACCTGGAACAGCCTGAGCTTCGCGCGCGACTCCGAGGCGCAGCTTGCCGAGACGCGGCAGCGCATCGCCACGCTGGACGCCGCCTGCGCCGCCATCGGCCGCGATCCCGCCAGCCTGCGCCGCTCCTACCTGATGTTCGACCCCACGGCGCGGGCAGGCGGCGGGCGCATCGCCTACTACGAGAGCGAGCGGGCTTTCCGCGACATGGCGGGCCGCGTCCTCGCCCTCGGCATCACCGACATCGTGCTCTACCACCCCATCGCCGAGGACCAGATGGCGGTGTTCGAGCGCATCGCCGCCACCCTGCTGCCGATGCTGCGCGGATAGGAGAGGGCCATGCCACGCGGGCTGCAGGACAGGGCGGCGATCGTCACCGGCGCCGCGCGCGGCATCGGCGGCGCCACGGCGGCACGGCTGGCGGAGGAAGGCGCGCGCGTGCTGCTGGTGGACCGGCAACCGGTGGTGGAGGCAACCGCGGCCGCGCTCGGTGCCCCCGCCCTGGTGCTGGACGTGGCGGAGCCCGGCGCCGGCGAGCGCATGGTGCAGGCGGCGCTGTCCGCCTTCGGCCGGCTCGATATCCTGGTGAACAATGCCGGCATCTCGGGCTCCCGCCCGCTGGCGGAGTGCGACGACGCGCTGCTGGAGCGCATCATCGGCACCAACCTGACCGCGGTGCTGCGCGTGACGCGCGCCGCCATGCCGCACCTGACCCGCCCCGGCGGGCGCATCGTCAGCGTCGCCTCGGTGTTCGGGATGGCGGGGTATCCGCTCTCGACGCCCTATGCGGTGGCGAAGGCCGGCGTGGCGCAGATGACGCGCCAGCTCGCCGCCGACCTGACGCCCGAGGGGATCAACGTGAACGCCGTGGCGCCCGGTCTCATCGAGACGGCAATGACGGAGGCGCGGCTGCGCGGCGACGCCTATTTCCAGCGCGCCATGCGCGATGCGACGCCGGCCCGCCGGGCGGCGCGGCCCGAGGAAGTCGCGGCGGTGATCGCCTTCCTCGCGTCCGGGGATGCCTCCTTCGTCTCCGGCCAGGTGGTGGCGGTGGATGGCGGCTGGGAGGTGGCGCGGCACCCGCCGCGGCCGGGCGAGACCATGTCCTGAGTCCGCACGTGCCGCAACAGCAGGCTCATGCGGCAGTCCTGCCGAGAACAGTGGCCTCGATTTATTTTCTTCGCGTGATTGAAATCCGCGGATTTCATGGCCATCTGCAATCCCGCGTCGATACACAGCAGATGACCTCAAGGCCTGACAGCCGCATCATCTGTTCCGGCGCGGGTGCCGCCGCGTGCCCCACCGCAAGGATCGCACCATGTCCAGCTCCACCGCCGCCAAGCCCGGCATGCGCGACCGCCTGGTCGAGCGCTGGGAGCGATCCAAGCCGGTCGCCCTTGCCCTGATCGGCGGGCTCATCGCCGGGCCGATCCTCACCGGGATGCTGGGATTCCAGACTCGCACCAGCGCCGCCGAGGCGGCGATGCGCGCCAGCGTGGTCGAGCAGCAGGCGATGTTCTGCAGCGAGCGCGCCCGCGCCACCCTGCCCGCCGGCACCACGCACCTCGACTGGAACCGCGGCTACGACCTGGCCAAGCAGTGGGCCGCCATGCCGGGCGCCGCCGCCGGCGCAGCCGTCGATCCCGACGTGCAGCAGGCCTGCGCCCGCCGCCTGAGCTCCTGACCGCGCACGATGCTGACACGCACGCGCCTGGACCTGGTGGTGTTCCGCCGGCCCTTCCACCTGCGCGGGGAGGAGGCTGCCTGCCCCGCGGGCACCTGGGTCGTGCAGACCGAGGAGGATTTGCTGCAATCCCTCTCCTTCCCGGCCTGGCGGCGTACCGCCACCACGATACGGCTGCGTGACGCACCGCCCGGCCGCACGCTGCGCACGATTCCGGTGGACCCCGTCGGACTGGCGGCGGCCCTGACCGCCGACGCGGTGCCGGCATGACCGGTACCCCCGCACCGACGAAACCCGTGCAGCGCGCCCGCAAGCCGGCCCCCGCACGGGATCCGAACGAGCCGCGCTCGGACGGGCGGCGCGTGTTGTTCACCGTGCTGCTCGATGGGCGCGAGATCCCCTGCGCGATCGCCCAGCATGCGCTGCGCGACATCGCCTCGGGCGGCAAGCGGCCGAATGCGGGTGACCTGCTGCAGTGCTTCGCCACGGCGCGCCCGCAGATCGAGGCGCTGGCGCTGCGCAAGCTGCGGGCCCGCCGCGGGGACCCGCTGGGCGTGCTCTACATCTGGCCCGAGGATGCGGAGGAGGATGCGGCGGAACCCGCCGACTCCTGATCCGCGCCGCTGTAGCCGCAACCGCAGGAGAGGCATCGATGGCCAAGGGCCAGAAGCGCGGCAACCGCGAGACGAAGAAACCGAAGACCGCGGTGAAGGCCGCGCCGGCGCATGGCGCGACCTCGTTCCTGCGGCCGGGACCGGTCTCGGCGCCGGGGCCGGGCAGCGCCACGCCGGCAGGTCGCGGCGGCAAGCGCTGAACGCGGCGGGCGGCGTCAGTCCTCGCCGCCCAGCCTCTCGCGCGCCCAGGCGGCGAGCTGTGCCTTGTCGATCTTGTTCGTGCCCATCAGCGGCAGCGCATCCAGGAACCAGACCCGGCGCGGGTGCATGAAGGCCGGCGCATGCGCCAGCGCATGCGCCTTGACCGCGGCCTCGTCGATGGCAGCGCCGGACGTGCTGCGCACGATGAACGCGACGGGCTTGGTACCCTTGATCTCGTCGGGCAACGGGATGACGGCCGACTGCTCCACGCCCGGGTGCATCTCCAGCACCTTCTCGACCTCGCTCGGGAAGATGTTCTCGCCGCCCGAGATGAACATGTCGTCCACCCGGCCCGCCACGGTGTGGAAGCCGTGCTCGTCGCGGCGGAACACGTCGCCCGTCACGTAGAATCCGTCCGGCGTGATTGGCGGCGTGATGTCCGGGCGGTTCCAGTAGCCGTTCATCATCGCCGGGCAGCGCTGCTCCAGCACGCCCTCGTCGCCGATCGAGCCGCCCGCGGCGCGCAGGCGCAGCTCCACGGCCGGGTGCGGATAGCCGACCGAAAGCGGCGGCGTGGCCAGGCCGCCGGGGTGCGGGCCGAAGACCACGGGACCGGCTTCCGTGGTGCCGTAGCCGTTGACGAACCGCGCCTGCGGGAAGGCTGCGCGGATCGCCTCCAGCAGTGCCGGCGAGGTTGGGGCGGAGCCGCAGCGGACGTGGCGGACGCTGGAGGTGTCGGTCTCCGCCAGCAGCGCGCGTTCCTGCAGCAGCATCGCGATCATCGGCGGCACGCCGGTGATCCAGGTGACGCGGTGCTCGCCGATGGCGCGCAGGTAGGCGCGCGCGTCGAATTGCGGCAGCAGCACCACGGTGACGTGCGCGGCGCAGCAGAGCTGGGCCAGGGCCAGCCCGTTCATGTGGTAGAGCGGGGCCGCGATCAGCGCGCGCTCCCGGCCTATGTCGGCGCCCTTGAGGCGCTGCTCGACCACCCAGAGATGCGACTGGTGCGACAGCACCACGCCCTTCGGCCGTCCTGTGGAGCCGGAGGTGTAGAGGAAAAGCGCGGGCTCGGCCGGTTCCGGCACCACGGGTGCGAAGGGGCCGGGATCCAGCAGCGCATCCCATTCCGCGCTGCCCATCTCCACGGCCGCGACGCCTTCCGGCACGGTGGCGCGGCGAGCGGCATCGCAGAACACCAGCACGGCGCCGCTGTTGCGCAGCACGTAGCCCACCGTGGCCGGCGGGAAGCGCCAGTTCACCGGCACCGCCACCAGCCCCGCGCGCTGCGCGCCATAAAGGGCGGCGAGGAACTCCGCGCTGTTCGCCGCCAGGATGCCGATGCGGTCGCCGCGCATGAGGCCGCGCTTCAGCAGCCCGCGCGCCACGGCGTTGGCCATCGCATCCAGCGCCGCATAGCTGATGTGGCGCGGCGCCGCGCCCGAGAGGTCGATCAGCGCCGTCGCGCCCGGATCCCGTCCGGATCCGATCAGCGCGCCCTGGTTGAAGAACGGAAAGCCGCTCATCCTATTTCGGCGGCGCCGTCATGTAGACGCCGCGGCCGGAGGCGCAGAGCTTGCCGTCCAGGTCGTGGATGAAGGCCTCGGCGGTCGAGAGCGTGCCGCCCATGCGCACGACCTTGCCCTTGCAGACCAGGTCGCCCGGCATGGCGGCGCGGTGGTAATCGACGCGCATGTCCACGGTCGGGACGCCCCGCCCGAGCGTCGCGCCGATCGCCCAGTCGGCCGCGAGATCAACCAGCGCCCCAAGGATGCCGCCATGGGTGTAACGGCGATCCGGGTTCACCACCCACTCCTCGCGCCAGGTCGCGCGGATCTCGATCTCGCCCTCGGCGAAGGAGATGACCTTCAGGCCCAGCCACTGGTGGAAGGGGGCACGGGTGACCAGCGCCTGGACCTGCTCCAGCGTGAGCTTCGCGTTCCCGCTCATGGCGTCACCACCACCTTGCCCATCACGCGGCGGTCGCGGATCAGCGCCAGGCCCTCGGCCGCGCCTTCCAGCGGCACGACGCTGTCGATCACCGGCCGCATCTCGCCGCGCTCGATCATGCCGAGCAGCGACGAAAAATCCTCATTGTAGAAGCTGTTCGATCCGATCACCTGCAGCTCGAAGGTCCAGATGAAGCGCAGATCCTCCTTCGGATCGAAGCCTGCCGTGGCGCCGCAGACCAGGATCTTCCCGCCGCGCTTCACGCAGCGCAGGCCCGGCCCCCAGGTGTCGCCGCCGGTGTAGTTGATCAGGACATCGACGCCGCCCTCGTAGCTGCGGCGCTGCGGCTTGCCGAAGCGCTCGATGGCCCATTTGCTGAAATCGACCTCGTTGTAGTTGATCGCCTCGTCGGCGCCGATCTCCAGCAGGCGCCGGCACTTCTCGGTGCTGCCGGCGGCCGCGACCACATGCGCGCCGAGCCCCTTGCAGAGCAGCACGCAGCCCGTGCCCACGCCGCCCGAGGCGCCGAGGATCAGCACCTTGTCGCCGCGCCTCACCGTGTTGTGCGTCACGATCATGCGGTGCGCCGTGCCGTAGGCCACCGGCAGCGACGCTGCCTGCTCGAAGCTCACCGCATCGGGGATGGCGGTGAGCTGGTCGGCGCCGACGAGGCAGTATTCCGCCATGCCGCCGTCCAGCATCTCCCCCATCAGCCCCTTCTTCCGGTTGATCGGGTTGACCATGACGCGCTGCCCGGCCTCCCAGCCGGTCACGCCCGGCCCGACCTCGTGCACGGTGCCAGCCATGTCGAGGCCGATCACCACCGGCATCGGCACCTTGATGCCCGGCATGCCCTTCACGGTGAAGACATCATGGTAGTTGAAGGAGGCGGCGCCGACGCGGATCACCACATGCCCCTCCGCGGCGGTCGGCTGCGGGTAGTCCTCCTCCAGCGCGAGCTGGTCGAGATCCCCGTGGCTCCGCAGCACCAGGGCGCGCATCGTCCCGGCCATTCCTGTCCTCCGTCCGGCTTTGGCGCCGAGAGTGGGGCAGCGGCCGGAGGGCGTCAAACCCGCGGAATCCGGCCTTGTTGCCGGGCACGAAGCGGGACAAGCTTCGCCCAGGGAGCAGCGGGATGGACCAGACGGAGCAGATCGCCGCGCTGCGGCGCATGATTGGCGAGGCAAGCGGCGCCGTGGTGTTCACCGGCGCCGGCATCAGCACGGAATCGGGCATCCCCGACTTCCGCAGCCCGGGCGGCATCTGGCAGCAGATGCGGCCGATCCACTACCAGGATTTCGTCGCCTCGGCCGAGGCGCGGCGCGAGGCCTGGCGCCGCCGCTTCGTCCAGGACCCTACCCTGCGGGCAGCCGAGCCGAACCGCGGCCACCGCGCCGTCGCCCGCCTGGTGCGGGAAGGCAAGGTCACGGCCGTGATCACCCAGAACATCGACGGGCTGCACCAGGCCAGCGGCGTGCCGGACCGCCAGGTCATCGAGTTGCACGGCAACACCACCTACGCCACCTGCCTCGACTGCGCCGAGCGTTACGAGATCGGGGATCTGCGCGCCGCCTTCGAGCGCGACGGCGACGTGCATGACTGCCGCGCCTGCGGCGGGCTGATCAAGACCGCGACCATCTCCTTCGGCCAGCAGATGCCGGAGGTGCCGATGCTGCGCGCCACCCTGGCCATCGAGGCCTGCGACCTCTGCATCGTGCTGGGCTCCTCGCTGGTGGTCTATCCGGCGGCGGGCTTCCCCGAGACGGCGAAGCGCCGCGGCGCCAGGCTGGCCATCGTGAACCGCGAGGAGACGGGGCTCGACGCCATCGCCGACCTGGTGATCCATCGCGGCATCGGCGACGTGCTGGGCGAGGCGGTGGGGGTGAACTGAGGACGCGGCGGCACGCCCGGCACGTCCTTGTGGGCCCTGATCCGGCCATGACGAACCAGGAGAGCAGCGCGGGCCGTCGCCTGCGCCACGAGGAGACCGATGATGCGACTGGGTGTGATGATGCCGCTGGGCGATATCGGCGGCTACCCGCGGACGGTGCGCGAATTCGCCCTCGCCGCGGAGGAGATCGGCTTCACCAACCTCGGCCTGCCCGACCACGTGCTGGGCGGCAACCCGGCTGCCGCGACGCCGGGGCCGGAGCAGCGCTCGCTCTCCTCAGGCCTGTACCATGATCCCTTCGTCGCCTTCGGCTACCTGGCCGCCCTGTGCCGGCCGACGACGGAGTTCTCCACCCAGGTGCTGATCCTGGCGCAGCGCCAGGCCGCGCTGGTGGCGAAGCAGGCGGCCTGCCTCGACGTGCTGTGCGAGGGGCGGTTCCGGCTCGGCGTCGGCGTCGGCTGGAACCCGGTGGAGTTCACCGGGCTGAACGAGAACTTCCACAACCGCGGCCGCCGCAGCGTGGAGCAGGTGGTGGTGATGCAGAAGCTCTGGGCCGACCCCTACGTCTCCTTCGAGGGCAAGTGGCACCGCATCGAGGATGCCGGGATCAACCCCCTGCCGGTGCGCCGCAGCATTCCCGTCTGGTTCGGCGGTCATGTCGAGCAGACGCTGGAGCGCATCGCCACGATCGGCGACGGCTGGATCATGAACGCCTACCCGCCGGGCCGCGAGATCGAGGCCGAATGGGGCAAGATCCGCGGCATGGCAGAGCGCGCCGGGCGCGATCCGGCCGCCATCGGCCTCGAGGTCTGGATCAGCGGCGGGGCCGGCGACGAGCGGAGCTGGGCGGAGGAGGCGCGCTACTGGAAGCGCCAGGGCGCGACGCACCTGACGCTGACCAACACCTTCGGCCGCCGGCACCACAAGCGCATCGCCGGCAGGACCATGGCCGATCATCTCGCGGCGATGCGGCGGTTCCAGGCCGCGGTGGCGGACGCGCTGTGACCGGCGCCGCGGCGGGGCGGCACATCGCCGTCGGTCTCGGCCTGGCGGAGTTCCCCTTCGCCGCCGTGGCCGGTTTCTGGCGCTGGGTCGATCTCTGCGAGGGGGGCGGGGTGGACAGCCTGTGGCAGACCGACCGCCTGATCAGCCGCGAGCCGATCCTGGAATGCATGGCGGCGATGGCGGCGATCGCCGGCCGCACGCGCCGCGTGAAATTCGGCATGAACGTGGTGTCGCTCGCCATGCGCGACCCCGTGGTGCTGGCCAAGCAGTGCGCGACGATCGACGCGCTGTCGGAGGGGCGGCTGCTGCCCGGCTTCGGCATCGGTAGCCCGCTGGCGCCGGAATGGCAGGCCATGGCGCTCGACGTGAAGGAACGCGGCCGCCGCACCGACGAGGCCCTGGAGGTGATCCGCCTGCTCTGGACCGGGGAGCGGGTGGATTTCACGGGGCGGCACTACACCCTGCGCGGCGCCTCCATCGCGCCCGTGCCGGCGCAGGCGGAGCTGCCGATGTGGATCGGCGGCTCCTCCGACGCGGCGGTCAGGCGCACCGCGCGCAGCGGCACCGGCTGGCAGGGCGGGCCGGAGACGCCGGCGGAGGCGGGCGCGGTGATCGCCGGCATCAAGGCAGCCCTGCCGGAGGCCGGCCGGACCATCGAGGAGGACCACTACGGCGCCGCCTTCGCCTACCGCTTCGGTTCCGCCGACGATCCGGGCGTCGCACGCGCGATGGAAAGCTATCGCCGCCGCACCGGCCGCGATCCGTCCGAGCGCTTCGTCGTCGGCGGGGCGGAGCAGGTGCTCGCGCGCATCGCGGACTACGTGGCGGCGGGGGTGTCCAAGTTCATCCTGCGCCCGGCGGCGTCGGGCGAGGAGGAGATGCTGACGCAGTCACGCCTGCTGATCGAGCAGGTGCTGCCGGCCGTAGCCGCGCGCTGGCCCCGGCCGCGGAAGGTCGCGGCCTAGAGCGTATTGCGTTCGCGTGCGCTTACGCAACACGCTCCAGCCTTTGCTGGGTCGCGGGATTCAGCGTTTGCGGCGATTCTGCCTCAGCGCATCCCGCTCTAGCGATCGTCGCGCGATTGGTCCTGGATGCGCCTCGCCTCCTCCTGGCGACTGCGCCGCGCGTTGTTCTGCCGGATCTCGCGCGCGAGCATGAACACCATGACGACACCGAACAGGATGACGAGCGCGGTGACCCAGGCCGGCGCCATGGCTCAGCTCCGGATCGCGGTGAGCTCCGCGGCGACCTCCTCCACCGGCAGCACGTCCGCGTACTTCACCGCCATGTCATAGAGATTCGCGAAGTGCGGGCTCTCGTGCCTGTCGGCGACGCACTCGATGGGCACGACCATGCGGAAGCCGCAGGACAACCCCTCCACCACCGTCGCCCGCACGCATCCGGAGGTGGAACCGCCCGTCACCACCACCGTGTCCACGCCGTGGAAGGCCAGCAGCGAGCGCAGGTTGGTCTCGAAGAAGGACGAGGCCATGCGCTTGCGCATCACCACATCGCCCGCCGCCACGTCCAGCCGCGGATCGAGCGCCGCGCGGGGCGAGCCTTCCTTGATGTTCTGCAGGCTGTCCGGCGTATCGGTGCGCGTGCCCCAGACGCCGCAGTCCGATCCGTCCGGCAGGTAGGCCACGTAGGTCCACACCACCGGCAGGCCGCGTGCGCGGCACAGCGCCGCCAGGTTGTTGACATGCTCGGCCTGGCGCGGGTCGGTCTCATAGGCCGTCGCGGGGAAGGTCGCCGGCTCCGTGTAGGCGCGCTGCAGGTCGACGTTCACCAGCGCGGGCCGGCGGCCGAAGCCGAAGCGCGGCCGTCGCGGCCCGGCCAGCAGCGCCCCGAACATCTGCCGCGCGGTGAGGCTGCTTTCCTGCATGACCTTCCTCCGGCTCGACCCAGGCGGCGCCTGCGCTACGCCGCCAGGAACTCGTTCCACTTCTCGGTGTAGTATTCGAGGTTCTTCGGACGCGTGTTCCACACATAGACCTTCGCGGTGCGGTCG
Organism: Acetobacteraceae bacterium; assembly: GCA_019750465.1. Lineage (GTDB taxonomy): Bacteria > Pseudomonadota > Alphaproteobacteria > Acetobacterales > Acetobacteraceae > JAIEOP01. The sequence goes on from JAIEOP010000147.1 coordinate 21,477, forward strand.
CCGAGCGACCCGCCATCCCGCCCCTTGCCCTCATAGACCGATTCGATCAACGCCGGATCGAGGTAGGGGCGGAAAGTGTCCACGGTGGAGTAGTAGCCGATCTCCGACTGACGCGCCCCGGCGAAGCCGTCCATCCAGAAATTCAGCCACTCGTAGGCGAGATCGATGTCCCGGCAATTGTGGCTGATCGCCTGGCCGACGCACCAGGCGCGGTAGCCCTCCTTGGCCACGGCGTAGCGCACGGGAATGCCCTTGCCGGCGACCTCGACGACAACCGGCCACCAGGCGTCGGCGATCACCACCTCCTGTGCCGCCATCAGGTTCACCAGCTCGCCATAGGCGCGCCACAGGGCGCGGAAATGACCCTCCCGCTTCTTCTCGATGAGGAAGGCGACGACGGTGTCGACCTCCTTGTCCGTCAGGCCGGTGGGATTGGTCTCCGGCGGCAGCAGGCCGAGCGCCTTCATCCCCAGCGCCGCATCCAGCATGCCCAGCCAGTCGATCCCGAACAGGGCGACGCGGCCGCGGTACTTCGGATTGAACAGCTCGCCCCAGGAGAGCTCGTTGTCCGGCGCATCCACGAAGGCGCTGTTGTAGCCGATGGAATCCATCTGGAAGAACATGGGCGCGTAGGTGGTCCGGCTGCGGCCCTCGTCGATGTACATGGTCCGGCCCGGATTGGCGCCGAGGCCGAGCGGCGAGGTCGGGCTGGCGCGGCCCTCGCGCAGCAGCGGATGCAGCTTGTCCCAGTTGCGCAGCCGCGTGGTGTCCACGGGCTGGATCAGCTTCTCCTCCCAGGCGAAGAGCGAGAAGGGTGCATCCAGCGTCGCGCAGTCCACCTGCGCGACCCGCAGCCGATCGACCCGCGCCTGGGTGGAGGGATTGAGCCAGGGCCGCGGGGTCACGCGGGTGCGGCGCTGGAATTCGCGCAGGATCGGCTCGCGCATGTCGAAGCTCGCGCCGGCGAGGTTGATGGTGCGCGATTGCGCCATCACCGGCGGGATGTGGAACGCGGGCGCGCCAAGGCCGGCGGCGGCGCCCCCGATCAGGTGGCGGCGGCTGATGGGCATGTCGTGGCTCCCCTCGGGTTCGGTCGGTTGGTCCGGCCGTGCGGGGGCGTTGTCCGTCCCTGGTACCGATCTACCTGCGCTGCGCGCGCCGCAATCCCCAGAGCGCAAAGGTGCAGGCGAGAATGGCCAGCAGCGAGGTCACCGTGGTGGCCGCGCCGATGGCAAAGAGTTCCGGCGTCAACTGCCGGTCGAGCTGCGCCATCACCGCCAGCGGCAGGGTGATGTCGGCGCCCGTGGTGAACATGCTGCGGGCGAACTCGTCATAGGACAGCGAGAAGCCGAACAGCAGCGACCCGATCACGCCGGGCAGCACGATCGGCAGGGTGATCCGGCGGAAGGCGGTCCAGCGGCTGGCGCCGAGGGTGAGCGCCGCCTCCTCCAGCTTCGGGTCGAAGCGGTTGAAGATCGCCAGCATGGTCAGGAAGCCGAAGGGCAGCGTCCAGGAGACGTGCACGAGGAAGGCGGTGGTGTTCCAGGCCGTCTCGATGCCGAGGATGCGGCAGACCAGCGCGAAGCCGAAGCCCACCAGAAGGCCGGGCGCCATGATGCCGAGCAGGATCAGGTAGAAGAACAGGCCTTGCCCGCGGAACCGCCCGCGCATCGCCTGGGCCGAGGCGACCGAGAGCAGGCAGGTGGTCACCGCGCAGGCGATGGCCAGCACGAAGGACCGTCCCAGCGGGGGCTTGAAATCGTTCATGATCGAGGCGTCCCAGAGCTCGCGGTACCAGTGCAGCGAGACGCCGTTCATCGGGAAGGTCGTGCCGCCGGTCGGGCCGCTGAACGACAGCAGCGAGAGCGTCAGGATCGGCAGCCACTGGTACAGCAGGAAGCCGACCGTGAGCGTGCCCAGCACCCAGGCGGTCAGGCGCGAGCGGGCGCGGTGATCGAGCAGCGGCCGCCGCGCGGCGCGTGCCCGGCCGGGCGCGTAGGCAGTCCCGTCCATCGTCAGGTCGCCCCCAGCCGGCGCACATCCACCACGCGCAGCGCCGCGGCGACGCCGGCCAGCATGCAGAGCATCAGCAGCACCGCGACCACCGCCGCGGCGCGGATCTGCGCGCCCTCGTAGAAGTTGATCACGAGGTTCGGCAGCAGCGCGATCTTGTTGCCGCCGATCGTCTGCACCGTGGCGAAGTCCGCCATGACATTGAGGAAGACCAGCACCTGGCCGATGACCACGCCCGGCAGGGTCAGCGGGAAGATCACGCGCCGGAACACGGTGACCGGCTCCGCCTTCAGGGTCATCGCCGCCTCGAGCAGGGCGGGCGGGATCTGCGCCAGCATGTACACCACGGGCCCGCTCGCCATCAGCGTATAGAGCGAGACCTGCGCCATGGAGATGCCGGTGCGCGAGTAGAGGAAGACCTCCACCGGCTTCTCGGCCAGGCCCGTCGCCAGCAGCGCCTGGTTGATCACGCCGTTGACGCCAAGGAAGGGCACCCAGGCGATCGCGCGGATCAGCGCGCTGGTCCAGAACGGGATGACGAAGGCCAGGAACAGCACGGTGCGCCAGCCCGGGCTGCGCACCTTCACCACCAGGAAATAGGCGATGCAGTAGCCGAGCACGCCGCAGATCAGCATCATCGTGGCGGTGTGGCGCAGCGTCTCAAGCACGAGGGCCAGGTAGGTCCGGTTGGCGAAGAAGCGCTGGTAGTTGTCGAGGCTCAGCGGGCTGTCGGGGGAGAAGGCGCGGCCGCCCCAGAACGAGACCCAGACGATCATGCCGACCGGCACCACCACCGCGGCCATCATCCAAAGCGTCGCGGGCAGGGCGAGCCAGTAGGCGGCGGGGGAGCCGGGGCGGATGCTGCTCACGCCGGCACCACCTCGCGTGCCGGCGCGGCGGAGGACGCCGGTGCCGCTTCCTCGGGAACGGCGTGCAGGACGCAGTCCTCCGCCGCCCAGCCGATCTCGGCCGCCTCGCCCTGGCGCAGCCAGGCGGGCTCCGCGCCGAACTGGTCGAGCTTCAGCAGCGCGCCGCCGGCGCGTTCCAGGATGTAGCGGCGGATCGAACCGAAGTACTCGACGGTCACGCAGCGCACGGCAAGGCGGTTCGCATGCGCCGCCGCGGCCGGCCCGATGCGCTCGGCGCGCACGGAGAAGCTGGCGGCGCTGCCGGGCGCACGCGATGCACCCGGCACCAGGAAGCTGCCCGCCTCCCCGGCGATGCGCAGCATGCCGCCCTCGGCGCCGGCGATCCTGCCGTGGAAGCTGTTGTTGCCCTGCACGAAGCCGGCGACGAAGGGCGTGCGCGGACGATGGAGGATGTCCTCCGGCGCGCCCTGCTGCTCGATGCGTGCGTGGTTCATCACCACCACATGGTCGCCGAGCGAGAAGGCCTCGTTCTGGTCGTGCGTCACCCAGATGAAGCTGATGCCGACGCGGCGCTGCAGCTGCTTGAGCTCGATCATCACGGTCTCGCGCAGGGAGTAGTCGAGCGCGCCGATCGGCTCGTCGAGCAGCAGGATCCGCGGCTCGGTGATCATGGCGCGCGCGAGCGCCACGCGCTGGCGCTGCCCGCCCGAAAGGCTGGCCGGCTTGCGATCGGCCAGCGCGGTGATCTCGAACGCCGCCAGCACCTCGGCCACGCGGGCGGCGATCTCCGCCCTGGGCTTGCGCAGCATCTCCAGGCCGAAGCCAACCTGCCGCGCCACCGTCATGTGCGGAAAGAGGGCGAAGTCCTGGAACATCATGGCGATGTCGCGCCGCCAGGGCGGATCGCGTGTCACCTCCCGGCCGCCGATGAGGATGTCGCCGCCATCGGGCTCCTCGAGGCCGGCGACGCAGCGCAGCGTGGTGGTCTTGCCGCAGCCGGAGGGGCCGAGCAGGCAGACGAACTGCCCCTTGCCCACCTGCAGCGAAACGCCGTCCACGGCGGTGAAGCCGCCGTAGCGCTTGCGGAGCGAACGGATCTCGAGGTCGAGCTGCGGCAGGCGATCCATGGTGGATCCCGCCCTACGCGGCGATCGAGAGATTGGCGCGGCTGCGCATCAGCGGCTGGATGCGGGTGCCGAATTTCTCCAGCCCTTCGCGGTAGTCGTCGAAGGTCAGCATCACGCCCTGCAGCCCCGGCATGGCGGCGCATTCGTCGAGCAGCCGCGCCACGGTCTCAAAGGAGCCGACGAGGCGCAGCATGTTCGTTGGCAGGCGCTCGGAGCGCACCATGCGGCCGACGGTCGAATGGCTCTCGGCCGCCACGTCCTGCGCCGCCTGGGAATCGCGCCACGCCAGGGCCTCGAGATCGGTGCCGGCGACGTAGTGCTCCCACCTCTTCATGGCGAGCTCGTCGGCCTCGTCGGCGATGATCATCGTCAGCGCGAGGGCGCCGCAGCTGCGGCCGGAGAGTGCGGTCGCCGCGCGCAGGCGCTCGACATGGGGTGCCAGGGATTGCGGCGTGTTCATGCCGCCGCCGGAGAGGAAGTTGTAGTCGGCGTATTCGGCTGCGAACTTCATGCCGCGGTTCGACTGCCCGGCGGCGATGATCTGGATCGGTGCCGTCGGCATCGGCTCCATGCGGCAGTCCTCCATCTGGAAGAACTCGCCCTTGTGGTTGGAGACGCCGCTCGACCAGAGGTCCCGCATGACGGTGACGTATTCCTCGCAGTATTCGTAGCGGCGGGCGAAGTGGCGCTCGCCGGGCCAGATGCCCATCTGCGTGTACTCGGCCTTCTGCCAGCCAGAGACCATGTTCACGCCGAACCGGCCATGGCTGATGGAATCGCAGGTGGCGGCCATCCGCGCGACGATGGCCGGCGGGATCGACAGCACGGCGATGGAGGCAAACAGCTTGATGCGCGAGGTCACGGCGCCGAGGCCGGCCATCAGGGTGAAGCTCTCCAGGTTGAAGTCCCAGTAGCGGCTCGGCCCGCCGAAGCCGCGGAGCTTGATCATGGAGAGCGCGAAATCGAAGCCGATGGCCTCGGCTTTCTGGGTGACGGCGCGGTTGAGGTCGAAGCTCGGCTTGTACTGCGGCGAGGTGGTCGAGATCAGCCATCCATTGTTGCCGATGGGGATGAACACGCCGATCTGCATCGCCTTGCCCTTGGCTGCGTGGTTGCCGCCCATGGTGCGGCGCAGCATTATGAGCATGCTTTGAGCAAAGCGGAAAGCGAGATCTTTGGCTGGCAAGTTTTTAATCAGAATAGTATAAATCATAGGCAATTGGAGTAGCAGGTGGCTCCGCGCTTTCGAAGCGCGTGAAGGAAACGCAACCGCGCCTTGTCCCGCGGCAACCGCAAGCCCATATTGCCGTCGTCAACCCTGTCCGGTTCGGCCGCCCGCCCAGCTCGTGATCGAGCCCCGAGCCCGCTGCCCGCTCCCTTCAGACGATTGTCCCGCCACGCATCCCGCGCGGCGGCTCCACCTATTGCGAACGGATTTCCATCCATGGCCACCGGCACCATCAAGTGGTTCAACCCCACCAAGGGCTTCGGCTTCATCCAGCCCGATGACGGCTCCAAGGACGTCTTCGTGCACATCACCGACGTCCAGCGCGCCGGCATCGACGGCCTGCGCGAGGGCGACAAGCTCAGCTACGACCTCCAGCAGGGCCAGCAGGGCAAGACGTCGGCGACCAACCTGCGCCTTTCCTGAGACCGGCTCGACCGGGCCGGCCCCGCGGGGCCGGCAACTGGATGGGCGCCACGGCGCCCCTCCTCCTGCCTGGCCGGTTTCGACGGCCTGGGGCATCACACCCAACTACCGAGGACTGCGCCGACGGCACCTTTCAGGCCGTGGCGCCTTATCGCAATCATGCGTATCCCACTCGAGATCGCGTGCGACAGCTTCGCGCCGCTCTCTCCGGTCCCGAACCGCCGCAAGCCCGCTGATCCACGCGACAACCGGCCCGAGCCCCGCGGTCCGGAACCGTGCCCGCTGTCAGGCACGGAACTGCGCCAGCTCGTGCTGGACGTGCTGGGCTAGCCGGCCCTCGACCCCTCCCCTACACCAGAGCAGGCGTCCGAGACCGGCCGCGACGGCCGCGCGACGGGCCCATGCGTCTTCCTGCTCCGGTGCGGATGGCCTGCTTGCCCGCTTCCCAACGCGTGACCTGGCCACTGCTGCTGACCGTCTGGATGTGCTGGGGCTTCAGCTATCCCTTCATGTACTGGACGCTGGAGGCGGTTGATCTCGTCTCCGCCCGGCTCTGCGCCAATGCCGGGGCGGGATTGCTCCTGCTGCTGCTCTGCGCCCGCGCACCCGGTGCGCGGCTGCTGCCGCACCGCGGGGAATGGCGCGGCATCGCCGCGCTCAGCCTGCTCATCATGGTGCTCTTCCCCTTCGCCCTGATCGCCGGCGTGATGCTGGTGGGACCGGGGCAGGCGGCGATCCTGAACTACACCATGCCGCTCTGGGCCTCGCTGCTCGCCGTGCCTGTGCTGGGCGAGCGCCTGGACCGGCGCACGGCGACGGCGCTTGGCCTTGGCCTTGTGGCGGTGCTGCTGGTGCTCGCCGGGCAGCGCGCCAGTGGCGCGCCCAACCTGCATGGCATGCTGCTCGGGCTGACGGCGGGGGCGACCTTCGGCGCCGGCACGGTGCTGAGCAAGCGGCTGCGCTTCCGCAGCCCGGTGCTGCTGATCACCACCTGGCAGCTGCTGCTGGGCACGCCGCCGATCCTGCTGGTCTGGCTCGTGCTGCAGGGGCACACCTACCTGAATCCCGATGCGACGCGCGGGCTGGTCGGGCTGTTCTACATGGTCGTCTTCGCCAATGCCCTGGCCTATGCTGCCTGGTTTCCCCTGGTCGCGCGCCTGAAGGCCAGCGTCGCCAGCCTGTCCCTGCTGGTGGTGCCCTGCATCGGCCTGGCCGCCAGCGCGCTGTTCGTGGCACGCCCGGTGGGGGCGATGGACGTGGCGGCGCTGGTTTGCGTTCTCATCGCCATCACGCTGGTCCTGCGCCGGCCGGCGGCAGCGGTGCCGGCCGCGACGGCGGAGCGGCACGCGCGCTGACCTTATGCTATGCTGGCACGCCATGCGCCGCCCCCTGATCCTCGCCGCCACTCTTCTGTTCGTGGCGTCATTCCCGCTCCACGCCGCCGAGGACCCGCTGGAGGGGATGAACCGCCGCGTCCACGCCTTCAACGAGGCGGTCCGCGGCAATCTCGTCGCCCCCCTGGCGCGGCTCACCCTGCGGCACATGCCGGCGGGGGTGCGGCGCGGTGCCGCCCAGGCGCTGGCGACGCTGGGCGAGCCGGTCGCCACCGTCGCCGCCCTGGCTGCCGGAGAGGTCGATCTCGCCAAGAACGCCGCGGCGCGCTTCGCCATCAACGCCACGCTGGGATGGGCCGGCACGCGGGACGTCGCGACGGGGATGGGCTATCCGCGCCACGCCTTCGGCTTCGCCGACACCGCCTGCCGCTGGGGTATCCCGAGCGGCCCCTACCTGGTGCTGCCGCTGCTGGGTCCCGCGACCCTGCGCGATGCCAGCGCGCAGGCGCTCTCCGCCACCGCCCTGGCACAGCTTGTGGGCTCCGAGGCGCTGCTGGCCTGGAGCGGCGCCGAGACCTTCCTCGGCTACGCCGCCCTGCACCCGGACATCGAGCGGCTGCAGGCCGAATCGCTGGACGCCTACGCGGTCCTGCGCAGCGCCTACCTGCAGCGCCGCGCCGCCGCCTGTCCGGTGGACCGCACCATCGGGGACGACGCGGAGCGGTAACCTTCGCCCGCGGCGGGTCCTGTGCGAAATCGCGCAGCCGATCCCGCGCGGCGGCAGCAACCTCTCGTCACACAACGGGCAAAGCCCGGACGAGGAGGCCAGGATGCCGACCCTATCCCCTGCGCTGCGTGACGCCATCGCCGACCTGCTGCCCCGCATCGTCGGCGTGATCTGGACCGGCGGCTTCTTCGTGGCCGTCGAGGCCGCCATCCTGAAGCTGGCGCAGTAGCTCAGCCGAGACGGCGGGCGAGCAGCCCGGCCAGCACCAGCGCCACCCCGATGCCGGCGACGCAGCCGGCCCATCCCAGCGTCCCGAAGGCCAGCCCCAGCATCGCGCTGCCTGCCATGCCGCCGGCGAAATAGGCCGCCAGGTAGAGCCCGCTGGCCGCGCCGCGATCCTGCCGCGCCGCGCGGCCGACGAAGCCGGTCGCCGTCGCCTGTGCCAGGAAGGTGCCCACCGCGACCATCGCCAGCCCCGCCAGCACCGCGGGCAGCGTCGGCAGCAGCAGCAGCGGCAGCGCCAGCACCGCCATGCCGAGACCGAGCAGCACCGCGCCCCGCGCCCCGATCCGCGCCACCACCCGCCCGGCCAGCGGCGTCGTCACCACCGAGGGCAGGAACACTAGATAGACCAGCCCCAGCGCCATCGGATCGAGCCCGAAGGGCGGACCCACCAGCACGAAGTTCACGTAGGTGAAGGTGCCGATGAACGCGAAGAGGATGCAGAAGCCGATGCCGAAGGCGGCGCGCAGGCGCGGGTCGGCGAGCTCCGTTCGCCAGGCGGCGCGCATCGCCGGCGCGTCCATCGGCGCCGCCATGCCTGCCGGCCCTGGCCCGGCGCTGCGGATCGTTGCCAGCGCGAGCGCGGCGCCGGCCAGGTTCAGCAGGGCGAAGCCGAGGAAATTCGCGGCCAGCCCGAGATGGTCGGCCAGCGTCGCCGATACCAGGCGCCCGACCAGGTTGCTGGCGACATTGCCGGTGACATAGGCAGCAAAGGCGCCGGCGGCCTCGGCCATGCCGAAGCGCTCGCCCAGATGGGCCAGCATCAGGGTGAAGGCAGCGGCCATCAGCATGCCCTGGACGACGCGCAGCGCGGCAAAGGTCGGCAGGTCCGGCGCCACAGCCAGCAGCGCCGTCGGCAGCGACAGCAGTGCCAGGCTGATGGCGACGCCGCGGCGCCGGTCAAGATGCCGGCTGAACAGCGCCACCGCCAGCCCGGCCACGGCCATGCCCAGGGTGCAGGCATTCACGGCCGTGCCCATCGTGCCCGGCCCCGCGCCGTAGCGCGCCGCGAGCGAGGGCAGGATCGCCTGGGTGGCAAAGAGGTCGACCAGCGTCAGGAAGGCGGTCAGCGCGATGACGGCGCCCCGCCCGAACGAGGCCCGGGCAGGCGGCATGGCCTCGCCCAGACCCGTCGCCGGTGGCACGCTGCGCTCGATGCCGGTCATGCCGGCATGGCCTCGCCGGCACCCTCCAGCGTCACGCCAAGCCGCTTGCGCAGCGTGCGCACGGCCCGGTGCGTCGCCACCTTCAGCGCCGCGACGCTGAGGCCGCTCTGCGCCGAGGCCTCCGCCAGCGGCAGATCCTGCAGCTTCGCCAGGGTCAATGCCTGGCGCTGCGTGGGCGGCAGCAGGGCGATGGCGCGCCGCAGCTCCGCCGCGGCAAGGCGGCGCTCCGCTTCCGGCGCGCGGTCGCCCTCGACGGCATGGGTGAGCGCGGACTCGTCGTAGTCATCGATGGCGCTGTGCCGCGCCGCCAGCCGGCCGCGCGAGCGCAGGCGGTCGACGCAGCGCCGCTCGCACAGCGCGACCAGCCAGGGGCGCAGCGGTCGCGCCGGGTCGTAGCTGTGCAGCAGGCGGTGGACGGTCAGCAGCGTGTCCTGCACCGCATCCTCGGCCTCCGCGGCGTCGGCGATGCGGCGACGGGCGATGCCGCGCAGCATCGGCAGGATGTCGCGCAGCAGCCGGTCGTAGGCGCGCGCATCGCCGGCCATGGCGGCTGCCATGCGGGCTTCCCAGGGCCTCTCGTCGTGCGTGGCCGTGTCCATGTTCGGCATCCCTCCGCGCCGGCCGCCGTGCACCGGCAACCCGCGATGGGGGCAGTGTCCGCTGGAGCCGGGCACGCGCGCCAAGCCCGTTCAGGCATCGATGCGATGCGGCTGGGTCATCGCGCCAGCGTGCGGGCCGTGCCTGACGCATGGAACGCCGGCGGATTTCGCCGACAGTCATTGGTGCCTCGGGGCAACCCACCGGGCTTCTCATGCCGGCACCTGGTCGCGCCCCCGGCCTCCCGCGCTCGGCGGAGGAGGGTTGGCATGGCGGCCTGACGGCGGCCGCTGCCGGCGCGCCCAGAGCGCATTGCGTTCGCATGCGCTCACGCATCCCGCTCCAGCCTTTGCCGGGTCGCGGGATTCAGCGTTTGCGGCGATTCTGCCTCAACGCATCCCGCTCTAGTCCGCGGCCGGCGAGAGCACTGGCAGCCGGTCCGCCGCGCCATCCTGCTCCGGCCACCGGTAGCGCCGCAGCGACTGCACGAAGGTGGCGACCGCCGGCGACCAGCGGCGGCCGGCGACGGTGACCAGCGCGACCTCCCGCACCACTTCCGGCTCGGTCACGGGGCGGGTGACGACGCCGGGATGCGTCGCCGAGAATTCCGGCAGGAAGCAGACCCCCATGCCGGCGGCGACCATGGTCTGGATCCAGTCCTCGCGCTCGCTGCGGTAGGAGCGCAGGATGTTGGCGCCGCAGGCTTCGCACTGCTCGCGCAGCGCGTCGCGATACTCGCAGTTGATGCGCTGCAGATAGTGCTGGCCGTCCATGTCGCGCAGCGCCACCGCGTTGCGCCGTGCGAAGGGATGGCCGATCGAGCAGGCCGCGACGAAGCGCTCGCGATACAGCGGCTCCGCGCGCAGCCGCTCATCCCGCGGGCCGGGCTGCGCCATGACGGCGATGTCGATGTCATCGGCGATGAGCGCCCCTGCCAGGCGCGCCGGCACGGCTTCGGTCATCGTCAGCTCGACGCCGGGGTGGTCCGTGCGGAACCGGTTGAGGAAGCCGACGAAGCGCAGCGGGCCGATCGTGCACATGACGCCGAGCCGCAGATGCGCGCTCTCCAGCCGCAGGAAGCGCTGCGCCTGCTCCTTCGCCGCCGCGGTGCGCGCCAGCACTTCCTCGAGGTGCGGCTGCATCAGCCGGCCCAGCTCGGTAAGGTGGATGTTGCCGCGCTCGCGCGAGAAGAGCAGGCCGCCCAGCTCGCCCTCCAGCTTCTGGATGGCACGGGTCAGCGCAGGCTGCGTCACGTTGCACTGCTCCGCCGCGCGCGTGAAATTCAGCGCCTGGCTGACGGCCAGGAAGTAGCGGATCTCGTGAATCTCCACGGCAAGCTCCCCGATAGGCACCCGCGCGCTCCGGGCGGCGGCATGCATGCGTCCCGGCATTGCCGAGGGCAGGCTAGCACGCGCGCCGCACGGCCGTCTGCATGACCGGAGGGCATCGCCGCGCAGCCCTGAGGGCACCGCGAAACCGGAGGGGCCGGCCGAACGAACAAGGCGGCGGAAGATGAAGGAGCGGACGGATGACCGGCACCATGATAGCCCCGGCGGGGCTTGCTGCCGCAGCGGCCCCGCCGGCTATGGCGCGGGAGCTCGAAGGCCGCGTCGCCATCGTCACGGGCTCCACCGGCGGGATCGGCCTTGGCATCGCCGAGGCGCTGGCGGCGCGCGGCGCAGCGGTGGCGCTGAACGGGCTCGGCGATGCCGAGGAGATCGCCGCCACCTGCCGGCGCCTGGGCGAGGCGCACGACGTGCCGGTGCGATACGACGACGCCGACCTGCGGCAGCCCGAGGCGGTGGCGGCGCTGGTGGAGCGTACGCGCCGCGCCATGGGCCAGGTGGACATCCTGGTGAACAATGCCGGCATCCAGCATGTGGCGCCGCTGGAGGAGTTCCCGCCGGAGAAGTGGGATGCGATCCTCGCGCTCAACCTCTCCGCCGTGTTCCACGCGACCCGCGCGGCGATCGGGCCGATGAAGCAGCGGCGCTGGGGCCGCATCGTCAACATCGCCTCGGCGCATGGCTTGGTCGCCTCGCCCTTCAAGTCGGCCTATGTCGCCGCCAAGCACGGCGTGGTAGGCTTGACCAAGGTGGCCGCGCTGGAAGCCGCCGAGAGCGGCGTCACCTGCAACGCCGTCTGTCCCGGCTATGTCTGGACGCCGTTGGTGGCCGGCCAGGTGGCGCAGCAGGCGGCGGCCCACGGCCTGTCCGAGGAGGAGGTGGTGCGCAAGGTCTTCCTGGCCGAGCAGCCGACCCGTCGCTTCGCCACGGTGGAGGAGATCGGCGCCACCGTCGCGTTCCTCTGTTCGCCGGGCGCGGCCTCCATCACCGGCACGGCGCTGCCGGTCGATGGCGGCTGGACGGCGCACTAGCATGGACGGAACCCTGCCACAGCGCCCGGCCGCAGTTGGCGGCGCCACGGCCGCCTCCATCCGCATCGTCAACCTGGCGTTGCAGGGCGGCGGCGCGCACGGCGCCTTCGCCTGGGGCGTGCTGGACCGCCTGCTGGAGAACGCCGGCCGCATCGCCATCGAGGGCATCAGCGCGACCTCGGCCGGCGCCATGAACGCGGCCTGCGTCGCCTATGGCATGGCCGAGGGTGGACCGGAGAGGGCACGCGCGGTGCTGGAGCGTTTCTGGATGCGCATCAGCGACAGCGCCGCGATGAGCCCATTGCAGCCGAGCTGGATCGACAGGCTGCAGGCGAATTGGGGCCTGCAATGGTCGCCGAGCTACCTGGCCTTCGACCTGGTGACGCGGCTGTTCAGCCCGTACGAGTTCAATCCCTTCAACCTGAACCCGCTGCGCGACGTGCTGGAGCGGACGGTGGATTTCGCCGTGCTGCGCGATGCCCCCTGCCCGGTGAAGCTGTTCCTCTCCGCCACCAACGTGCGCACCGGCAGGGTGAAGGTGTTCGAGAAGGGAGAGCTCTCGGCCGATGCCGTGCTTGCCTCCGCCTGCCTGCCCTTCCTGTTCCACGCCGTGGAGATCGGCGGCGAGGCATACTGGGATGGCGGCTACATGGGCAACCCGGCGATCTTCCCGCTGATCTACGGCTGCGAGAGCCGCGACGTCGTGGTGGTGCACATCAACCCGACGATGCGCGCCGAGGTGCCGCGCACCGCCCGGGACATCCTGAACCGGGTGAACGAGATCAGCTTCAACTCCTCGCTCATGCGGGAGATGCGCGCGATCCAATTCGTCACCGACCTGATCGACCAGGGCCGCGTGCCGGACGGCAAGCTGAAGCGCATGCTGGTCCATGCCATCGCGGCCGACGAGGTGATGGGGCGGCTCGGCGTCAACTCCAAGCTGAACGCGGACCGTGCCTTCCTGTGCGAGCTGCGCGATGCCGGGCGCCGGCACGCGGCATTGTGGCTGGACGCGAACTGGGCCGATCTCGGCGAGCGCTCCACGACGGACCTGCGCGCCGCCTATCTTTGAGCCGCGGCTGCGCCACCGCCCTGCAGCCGCCGCGCCAGCAGCGCAAGCACGGCGGCTTCCTCGGGAGGCAGCGCGCCGATGCCGTCGCGCAGCTCGGCCATGGCTTCCTCGCCCGCCTCCAGGACCAGGCCGCCATCAAGGTAGCCGTCCAGCACCGCGGGGTGGATGTAGCATTGGCGGCAGACGGTGGGTGTATTGCCCAGTCGCGCCGCCACGCGCTCGATGGCCGCGCGCATGTTGCGCTTCGCCGCCGCCTGCTTGTCCACCGCCTCGAACTCGCGCAGCGCGAGGGCCGCCAGCACGGTGCCGGCCCAGGTGCGGAAATCCTTGGCCGTGACCGGCTGGCCGGCGATCTCGCGCAGGTAGGCGTTCACGTCGGCCGATCCGACGTCGCGCACCACGCCGTCCGCATCGCGGTACTGGAACAGCTCCTGCCCCGGCAGGTCCTGGCAGGCCTTGACGATGCGCGCCACCCGCCGGTCGCGGATGCCGAGCTGCCAGGTGCGGCCGCTCTTGCCCTTGAAGGCGAAGCGCAGCTCCGCCCCTTCGACGCTGACATGGCGGTTGCGCAGGGTGGTCAGGCCATAGCTGCGATTCTGCTTCGCGTAGTCGTCGTTCCCGACACGGATCAGCGTCGTGTCGAGCAGGTGCACGATGGTGGCGAGCACCTTCTCCCGCGGCAGGCCAGGGCGGCCCATGTCCTCGGCCACGCGGGCGCGAATGCCCGGCAGGGCGCGGGCGAAGTCGAGCATCCGATCGTATTTCGCGGCGTCGCGCACCGCGCGCCATTGCGGGTGGTAGCGGTACTGCTTGCGCCCCTTCTGGTCCCGGCCGGTCGCCTGGATATGGCCATCCGCGTACGGGCAGATCCAGACCTGCGTCCAGGCCGGCGGGATGGCGAGCGCGCGGATGCGCCGCAGCGTCGCGGCATCCTTCACCGCTCTGCCCTTCGGCAACCGGTAGCTGAACCCGCTGCCGGCCCGCCGCCGGCCGATTCCCGGCCCCTCGTCCGAGACGTAGCGCAGGCCTGCCTCCTCCGCGGCCTGGCGGGGATCGATGATGGCGGCCGACTGCGTGTCGTCGTCGAAGGGCATGGGCGGGGACCGGCGCTCACCGGCCTCAAGCACGCCGCCCCGCCGCTGGTTGCATCGGGCGGCCGATATCGCCGCGTCCGGTCAGCCCGGTTCGGACGACGAGGCCGAGCGTGCCGCGTAGCGCGCCACCATAGAGGCGCAGAACGCCGCGAATTCCTCCGGATTCAGGGGCGGGCTGGTGTGGTGGGGCGCAATGCCGCGGTGCTCCGGCGTGAAGCAGAAGGTCACTGTGACATCGAAATCCGCGAGCGCCGCCATCTGCCGGTCGAACCAATGCAGCGCATCGGGCCGGAAGCTGTCCGCCCATGACAGCCCGGTCCGCAGGTGCCGTACGCCGAGGCGGCGCATCCACGCCACCGCCTCGTCCAGCCGGTGGTCCAGGAAATGGAACCATTGGCAAAGGCCGAGTGCCGGCGTTTGGCGGGCGAACTCTTCAAGGGCCAGCTTCGGCGTCCCGTCCTCCCGCAGCAGACCCATGGCGAAGTGGCGGTAGTAGGAGGACCCCTCCGCCTCGCGGTGGCGGGTCGTCGCTTCCCAGGCGCGCGGCAGGTCGTAAAGGCTGTACCAGTGGATGCGCGGCGCGCGGCCCGTCAGCAAGGCAGCCGTCCGCGCAAGGCCCCAAAGCTGCACCTCCTCGGCGCCGAAGGAGGACACCCCGACTTCCGAGACCCAGACCGGCAACGTCGTCACCGCCTCGATCTCGGCGATCTTTTCCGGCCACTCGTCGATCTGCCAGAGGTTCCAGTCGAGCGGAAAGCCGTGCACGGCAACGGCATCGACATGATCCAGCACGCCGCGGCCGGCCATGTTGCGGATGAAGCCGGGATCGATGGGGGAGATCCCGCCAAGCACGCGCGGCAGCGTCGGATGCGTCGCGCGGATGGCCTTCGCGGCGCCGGTCGCCATCTCCGCGAACCGCGCCCAGTCGGGGTCGATTTCCGGGTCCCAGTGCGACTTGTTGTTCGGCTCGTTCCAGATCATGGCTGCTTCGATCATGGACCGCCGCTCCCGCCGTCCTTCAAGGATGACGCCGCTGCCGCCGGATACACTGCCGCGCCGTCATCCGGCGCCGCCGTCCTGTGGCAGAGATAGACCTCTTCCTCCGGATGGGCCGTGATCTCGAACCCGGCAGCACGCAGCATGGCCTCCGCGCAGGCACGATTCGGCACCCACCAGTTCGTCGGATCCCCGGCATATCGGCGCTCGACGAAGTGCAACTTCGGCCAGCCCGGATGATCGAACGCGGCGATGTCCTCGAACGCATAGTCGGCCTGCACCGGCGCCAATTCCGTGCCGCCCCGTTGCATGGACTGGAACACCAGCTTGTCGCGCGCGACATGCTCATGGATCAGGTCGAGCGCAAGCAGAGGGTGGCGCAGGTGGTAGAGCACGCCCATGAACAGCACGATGTCGAAGCGTTCGCCCAGGCGCGCGACGTCGTAGACCGAGAGCCTGTGGAACTCGATGTCCTGTCCGGTCACCTGCGCGGCAAACCGCGCCTGCTCGAGGTATCGCTCGTCCGAATCGATGCCGACGACGCGCGTCGCACCCCGTCTTTTCATCTCGATGGCATAGAAACCGCCGTTGCAACCGATGTCGAGAACGCTGCGGCCGGTCAGGTCCGGCGCGATGGCGTGCTCGAAGCGGCGCCACTTCACGGCGGGGTAGTCGCCAAGAAAGTGCGCCGGCGCCGTGGCGACGCCGGCAAGATCGATGTTGTGGAACCAGGGGCCGAGCGCCTCGACACGCTGCCGGATGGCGCTCCTGTCCTGCCAGCTGCTCATGCGACTGTCTCGTTCACCTGGAGAACCTTGGCGCCGCCCTCCCACAGTGCGACGGCGCTGATGGACGCCGGCGCGATCTCGAAGCGGGCATGGCAGTCGAGCGACAGGCCCAGGATGCCGGCGAGTGCCGCCTTGATCACGTCGGCATGGCTCACCGCAACCACGGTTCCGCCAGGGTGGCGTGCCCGCAGGCACCAGGCCCACCGCAGCACACGGTCCTGCGCCTCCGCCATGCTCTCGCCGCGCGGCGGTCGCACGGTCGCCCGCGCGTCGTTCCACCGCTGCCAGAGCGGATCGTCGTGCAGGGTTGCGAAGGTGAGACCGGTCCAGTCGCCGAAGTCGATCTCGTCGATATCCGGCGCGACCGCTGCCGGAAGCCCGCAGCGCAATGCGACAACTTCAGCGGTCTCGCACGCGCGCCGCTGCGGACTCGCATACAAGGCCCGAGGGCTCTCGCGCATCAGTCGATCGGCGAGGCGCGCGGCCTGCGCATGCCCGGCCTCGTCCAACCCGACGTCCGCCATCCGGCCACAGAGGACGCTGGCCAAGCGCGTATGCGTCGCATGCCGCACGAGCCAGAGAAGCGTCGAAGCCACCTGCCCGACCCTCAGGGCATACCGCGAATGAAGCGCAGCGTCCGCTCCCGGGCCTCCTGATCGGTGAACTGCACGGGCGGTGACTTCATGAAATAGCCGGCCGGCCCCTCCAGCACGCCGCCGATGCCGCGATCCATCGCCAACTTGGCGCAGCGCACGGCGTCGATCACCACCCCGGCCGAATTGGGCGAATCCCAGACTTCCAGTTTCAGCTCAATGTTGAGTGGAACGCCGCCGAAAGCCGTTCCCTCCATGCGGATGTACGCCCATTTGCGATCGGTCAGCCACGGGACGAAGTCGCTGGGGCCGACATGCACGTCGCCCTCGGCCATCGGCGCGTCGAGCTGGCTGGTCACGGCCCGCGTCTTGGACAGCTTCTTGGATTCCAGCCGGTCGCGCTCCAGCATGTTCAGGAAATCGGCGTTGCCGCCGAAATTCAACTGATACGTGCGATCGAGGCGCACGCCCCGTTCGCGGAACAGGTTCGTGAGGACACGGTGCAGGATGGTGGCACCGACCTGGCTCTTGATATCGTCGCCGAGCAGCGGCAGCCCACGTGCCCCGAAGCGTTGCGCCCACCCCGCATCGGACGCGATGAACACCGGCACACAATTGACGAAGGCGCAGCCCGCGGCCAGCGCCTGTTCCGCATACCATTCCGTTGCGCGCTGCGCGCCGACCGGCAGATACGATACCAGCACGTCCGTACGCGTCCGGCGCAGTTCGCCGGCCACGTCCGCCAGGTGTCCATCCGCTTCTGAAACGGCACCAGAGACGTAGCGGCCGAGACCGTCCAGGGTGGGGCCGCGCAGCACCTCCACACCGGATACCGCGGGGCTGGCGAAGCGATGGGTGTTGTTCGGCGCCGCGAAGATGGCATCCGCGAGATCGCGGCCAACCTTGGAAGCCGAAACGTCGAAGGCTGCGGAGACGATCACGTCGCCGATGCAGTACCCGCCGATCTCGGCACTCATCAGCCCTGGCGGCGCTTCGGACGGCGAGACGTCACGGTAGAATTCGAGCCCCTGCACGAAGGAAGAGGCACAATTGCCGATGCCGACAAGACCAACGCGCAGCGACCTCGCTCCCAAGGGTCATCCTCCAGTGGGCGATGCGGCGACCAGCAAAGGTCGCCGGGCAGGCGATGAACCCGCCGATCCTGTCATCGTTCCAAGCCCTGTGGAGGTGCGTCGGCGAGACACCGGAATGTGACGAGAACGGTGTCCGCACCGGAGCGGGGAAGCCACGTTCTTCCGGCACGAGGTGGGCGCATCCCACTGAACACCGCGCCGCAACGGCCATCAGGTAGCGGAATCGCGCGGAACTCAGAAGCCGGAGTGTTGCGCTGATGAGAACAGGAACACGGTGCCGCTTCGTCGGCAGGACGGGCACGCGTGGCTGACAGAATCCTCGTCACCGGCGGTGCCGGCTTCATCGGTCGGCATCTTGCTCACGCGTTGTTGCGCCGGGGATATCACGTACGGGTCCTCGACAACCTCATTGAGCAGGTGCACGGCAGCCGGCCCGCGGTCGGCACCCGCGATGCAGACGGCGAAATCGACCTCGTGATCGGTGACGTGCGGGACGATGCGGCAGTCGGCCGCGCGCTCCGCGGCATCGACATGGTGGTGCATCTGGCCGCGGAGGTCGGCGTCGGCCAGAGCATGTATGCCGTCGATCGCTATGTCTCGGTCAATGACCACGGCACGGCCGTGCTCTTCCAGCACCTCATTGCGGCGCCGGTACGGCGCGTTGTTGTTGCGTCCTCGATGAGCATCTACGGCGAGGGCCTGTATCGCGACGCGGAAGGCCGGGTTGTGGCGCAGGCGGCGCGGCTGCCGCGCAGCGGTGCCGCGCACGGCTCGGCCTGGGACCCGCTCGACGAGCAGGGGCGGCCGCTGACGCCGATCCCGACGCCCGAGTGGAAGCAGCCTGCGCTCGCCTCGGTCTATGCGATCTCGAAATTCGTGCAGGAGCGCCTGACCCTGACGCTCGCCCCCGCCTACGGCATGGAAGGCGTCGCATTGCGTCTGTGGAACGCCTATGGACCGGGGCAGGCCCTGTCCAACCCCTATACGGGTGTGCTGGCGATCTTCGCATCGCGGCTCCTCAACGGGCAACGGCCGCTGGTCTTCGAGGACGGCAACCAGCGGCGCGACTTCGTGCATGTCGAGGACGTGGCGGCGGCCTTCGTCCTTGCGCTGGAACATCCGCGGGCGCCCGGCGGGGTCTTCAACATCGCCAGCGGCGAGGACCGCAGCGTGCGGGACGTGGCAATGTTGCTCGCCTCCGCGATGGGGCGACCGAACTTGGCACCGGAGATCACCGGGCAGGCGCGCGCGGGCGACGTCCGCCATTGCATCCCGGATCTCACCCTTGCACGCGAAGTGCTGGGTTATGCGCCGCGGCGCGCCTTCACAGACGGTCTGCGGGAGCTGTCCGACTGGGTGGCGCGTCAGCGGGCCGCCGAGGATCGAGTGCAGCAGGCGCGGCAGGAACTCGAAGCGCGGGGGCTGGTCGCGTGACCGCGCGGAGCATCGGCGCGCCCGGGTTGCGCCTGCGGAACCCGGTTCTGGTGACGGGGGGCGCCGGCTTCATCGGCTGCAACCTGGCCAACCGCCTGGCGGAGCAGGGCGAGGATGTCCTGGTGCTGGACGCCCTGCTGCGCCCCGGCGTGGACGCGAACCTCGCCTGGCTGCGTGCCCGCCATCCACGCAAGATCTCCGTCCTCATCGCCGACGTCCGCGATCAGGCCGCTATGGAGGCTGCCGTCCGGGACGCGAGCGCCGTCTTCCACCTGGCGGCGCAGGTCGCGGTCACGACCAGCCTCGTCGATCCGTGCGACGACTTCTCCACGAACCTCCAGGGGACGCTGCTGGTCCTCGATGCCATACGCCGGCAGGGCCGCCCGGTGCCGGTGCTGTTCGCCAGCACGAACAAGGTGTACGGCGATCTCGCCGATGTCCCGCTACGCCTCGAGAACGAGGCCTACATGCCCTGTGACGCGGCAATCCGTGCGCATGGTGTCGCGGAGGACCGGCCGCTGGCCTTCCACACGCCCTATGGTTGCTCGAAGGGCGCAGCGGATCAGTACGTACTGGACTGGGCGCGCAGCTACGGCGTGCCGACGGCGGTCTTTCGCATGAGCTGCATCTATGGTCCGCACCAGATGGGAACGGAGGACCAGGGCTGGGTCGCGCACTTCCTCATCAGCGCGATGCGGGGCGAGCACATCACCATCTTCGGCGATGGCTGCCAGGTGCGCGACGTGCTGCACGTGGATGATGCCGTGGATGCCTACGTCGCCGCGTGGCAGCGCATCGAACAGGTGTCCGGCCACGCCTTCAACCTCGGCGGTGGCCCGCAGAACGCGGTCAGCCTGCGCCAGGTCCTCATGCTGATCGGCGAACACCTCGGGCGCCGTCCGCAGGTGGAGCACGCCGCCTGGCGTGCCGGCGACCAGCGCTACTATGTCTCTGACACGCGCCGGGCCGCGCACGCCCTTGGTCTGGGCCCACCGCGCCGATGGCACGACGGCATCATCGGGCTGGCACGCTGGCTGGCGGCGGAGCGGGTGCTGGTGGAGGAGGCGGCGCCGTGAAGGTCGCGCTGGCCAACCCGCCCTGGAGCTTCGAGGGAAGCATCTACTTCGGATGCCATGAGCCGCACCTGCCGCTTGAGCTGGGCTACAGCCGTGACCTGCTGATGGCCGCAGGCCATGAGGTCCTGCTGCTGGACGCCCATCTCTGCGCCATCCCCGCACAGCAGGCGGCCGACATCATCGCCGGCTTCGCGCCGGACATGACCGTCGTCACCACTGCGCCGAGCTACCTGTTCTGGCGCTGCGCGCCGCCGGAGTTGCGGGTCGCGCGGGAATTCCTCGATGCGTTGGCGGGTCGCGGCGGGCGCAGCGTTGCCGTTGGGCCGCACGGATCGGCGACGCCGCGTGCCGTGCTTCGCAAGCTCGATGTCGACATCGTGGTACGCGGCGAGTGCGAGGAGGTCGTCGCACGCCTGGCCGACGCAGATGATGGCCTGGCAGGCCTGCATGCCATAGCATACCGCTCGGGCGAAGGCATCCATGTCACGGGCGGGCCGCATGCGGGACGGTTCACGGACCTCGCCGCACTGCGCTGGCCGGACGAGTGGGTCGCGCGGCATCGCCACCACCATCATCGCTTCGAGGCGCAACCGGACGTACCCGGGGCCGAGGTCGAGGCGTCGCGCGGTTGCCCGTATCACTGCAGCTTCTGCGCCAAGCTCGACTTCCGCGACTCCTACCGTCGGCGGAACCTCGACACGCTGCTGGACGAGATCGACGGCCTTCGCACACAGGGTGTCGGCTATCTCTACTTCATCGACGAGATTTTCCTGCCGCAACGCGCGCTGCTGCAGGCGCTGGTCGGCCGCGGCCTGAGCTTCGGAATCCAGACCCGCATCGATCTCTGGAAGCCGGAGATGCTGGATCTCCTCGGTGAGGCGGGATGCGTCTCCATCGAGGCCGGCGTGGAGAGCCTGACCGAGGCCGGCCGCGCCGCCCTCGACAAGGATTGCCGCATGTCGACGGACGGCCTCGCCGAACGGCTACTCTATGCGCGGCGCCGCGTTCCCTTCGTGCAGGCGAACCTCATCCGGACCGATGGGGATGATGCCACGATGGTCGCCGCGTGGCGTGAGCAGCTGCAGCGCGGCGGGGTCTGGGCCAATGATCCGGTGCCGCTCTACCCCTATCCGAGTTCACCCGACTACCACCGGCTGTTCGGTCCGCCCGACGATGCCGCCTGGGAGCGCGCGCACGCGCATTACGCAGGGCAGTTCGGAGCGGCACTCAGCGACATCCAGGATTCGCGCCCGCTTCCGCTGGAGGCGTTGGAGGCGGCGTGCAGGGCATGAGCGGACCATCTCCGCGCCGCATCCTGATGACCGCCGATGCCGTCGGTGGCGTCTGGACGTACGCGGTCGGTCTGGCAGCGGGGTTGGCTGAACGCGGCGTCGAGACGGTGCTGGCGGTGCTGGGCCCGCAGCCCGGTACAGAACAGCGCGCGGCCGCGGCATCGGTACCCGGGCTGGTCCTGCAATCGCTTCCCCTGCCTCTCGACTGGCTGGCAAGCTCGCCTGGAGAGATCACCCATGCCGGCGAGGCCATCGCTGACCTCGCGGCGCATGGGATGGGCATTGATCTCGTCCAGCTGAACACTCCTGCGCTTGCCGCTGCCGCGCGCTTCCGCGTTCCCGTCGTCGCCGTCAGCCACTCCTGCCTGGCAACCTGGTGGCGGGCGGTGCGCGGCGGCCCGATGCCGGACGACTTCCGCTGGCGCTCCTCGCTGGCGACCCGCGGGCTCGCTGCGGCCGATGCGCTGGTGGCGCCGACGGCCGCCTTTGCGCGCGCGACGGCGGTGGCCCACGGTTTGTCACGCAATCCCGCGACGGTGCATAACGGCCTGCATCCGGCTGCTGTCCGTACCGCGAACGCCGCGGCGCCCTTCGCCTTCACCGCCGGCCGCCTGTGGGACATCGGCAAGGACGCCGCGACGCTCGATCGCGCTGCGGCACGGGGGCGGTTTCCGGTCATCGCCGCGGGGCCGATCGAAGGTCCGGACGGCTCGCGTGTCGCGCTGCCGCATCTGGAACTCCTGGGATCTCTCCCGGCGCGGGACGTCTCGGAATGGCTTGCACGGCGCCCGGTCTTCGTCTCCATGGCGCGATACGAGCCCTTCGGCCTCGCGGTACTCGAAGCGGCGCAGACCGGTTGCGCACTGGTGCTGTCCGATACGCCCGGCTTTCGAGAGCTGTGGGATGGCGCTGCGACCTTCGTTGCGCCCGGCGGCGACGAGGCCTTGGCCCGTGCGATCGCGCGTCTGCTGGAGAACGCGAAGCATCGTGCCGCCCTGGGCAGCGCGGCGCTTGCACGCTCGCGCCGCTACGGGGTGGCGGCGATGACCAGCGGCATGCTGGCAGTCTATGCCGCGGCCCTGTCCAGGACGCTTGCGATGAGACGCCGGGAGATGCAGGCGTGAAGTTCGTCTACTTCACCCACTCCCTCGCCTCCTGTTGGAATCACGGCAACGCGCATTTCCTGCGCGGCGTGCTGCGCGCGCTGCACGCGCACGGCCATGCGACCGCTGCCTGGGAGCCGGCGAAGGGCTGGAGCCGCGAAAACCTGCTGCGCGACCATGGCGTGGCGGGGATGGCGGCATTCCACGCCGCCTATCCCGACCTCCACGCGCGGACCTACACCATGCCGGCCGAGGTCGAGGCCGCGCTTGACGGCGCCGATGTGGTCATCGCGCATGAATGGAACGAGCCCTGGCTGATCGCGACGCTCGGCCGCGTGCGGCGTCGGGCCGGCAGCCGCTTCCTGCTGCTGTTCCATGACACCCATCACCGCGCCGTCAGCGACCCTGACACACTCCGTACCTTCGACCTCGAGGACTATGACGGAATCCTGGCCTTTGGTGAGGCGCTGGCCGCGGTCTATCGGCGCTGGGGCTGGGGCGGCCGCGCCTTCGTCTGGCACGAGGCGGCGGACATCACGCTGTTCCGGCCACCGATGCCGGCGGATGCGCCGCGACATGGCCTGGTATGGATCGGCAATTGGGGCGATGACGAGCGCAGCGCGGAACTCGAGACCTTCCTGCTGCGTCCGGCGCGCGCCCTGGGCATGGGGCTGGACATCCATGGCGTACGCTACCCGCCCTACGCCCTTGCGACGCTCGCGTCATATGGCGCGCGATATCGTGGCTGGGTGCCGAATGTGCACGTACCGAAGATCTTCGCCCGCCACGCTGCGACGGTGCACGTTCCCCGCCGCTTCTATGTCGACGCCCTGCCGGGCATTCCCACGATCCGGGTCTTCGAGGCGCTTGCATGCGGGATTCCGCTGGTATCCGCGCCGTGGCGCGACGATGAGGGCCTGTTCCGCGCCGGCGAGCACTACCTCGCTGCGCCCGACGAGGCGGGCATGATCCGCCACCTGCGCGACCTCCGCGATGATCCCATCCTGCGGGTCACGCTTGCCGACGCGGGCCGGCGCGCCATCGAGGCGGGACACAGTTGCGCGCATCGCGCGGCGGAATTGCTCGACATCGTGGCCGCGATCGGCGGCGACCGCCGCAGCGCCCTTCCGGAGACTGCAGCATGAGGATCGCCTTCTACGGATCAAGCCTGCTGTCGTCCTACTGGAACGGGGCGGCGACCTACTATCGCGGGCTGCTCCGCGACCTTGCACGGAGGGGCCACCACATCACGTTCTTCGAGCCCGACGCCTTCGACCGTCAGTTCCACCGGGACATGGAGCCGCCGGACTGGGCCGCGGTGCAAGTCTGGCCGGCGACCGAAATGGGCGCGCGCAGCGCCATCGCGCAGGCCGCGGCCGCCGACGTCGTCGTGAAGGCCAGCGGCGTCGGCGTCTTCGATGATCTCCTGCTGGAAGGCGTGATGGCAGCGGCACGGCCGCACGCGATCCGCATTTTCTGGGATGTCGATGCGCCGGCGACACTGGCCGAGTTGCGCGCCGCCGGGCCGACGCACCCGCTGCGCCGGCTGCTGCCGAGCCTCGATTTTGTGCTTACCTATGGCGGAGGGCCGCCGGTGGTGGCGGCTTACGAGGAATTCGGCGCGCGGCGCTGCGTGCCGATCTACAATGCGCTTGATCCGGCAACCCATCATTCCGTCGCGCCAGAACCACGGTTCGAGGCGGACCTTGCCTTCCTCGGGAATCGACTGCCGGATCGCGAGGCCCGGGTGGAGGAGTTCCTGTTCCATCCGGCCACGCTGCTGCCCCGCCGGCGGTTCCTGATCGGCGGCAATGGCTGGGACAGTCGCGCGCTCCCCGCCAACGTCGTCCGGCTCGGCCATGTCTATACGCGTGAGCACAATGCCTTCAACTCCACGCCGCTCGCTGTCCTCAACATCGCCCGCGACAGCATGGCAGCCGTCGGCTTCTCGCCGGCGACGCGCGTCTTCGAAGCGGCCGGCGCGGGCGCGTGCCTGATCACCGATGCCTGGGAAGGGCTCGAGCTGTTCCTCGAGCCGGAGGAGGAGGTGCTGGTCGCGCGCAACGGCGCCGAGGTGGCCGCGCAACTCTCCGCCCTCACGCCGGCGCGGTCGCGGGCTGTCGGCGCAGCCGCGCGCGCGCGCATCCTGGCCCAGCATACCTACGCCAGGCGCGGCGCCGCGGTGGACGCCCTCCTGCAAGAGGAACATGCACGCCGGCGGGAAAGGAGCGCGGCGTGACACCGGCATCGGCACCGCTTCGGATCGTCGTCATGGGGCTCAGCATTTCCTCGTCCTGGGGAAACGGCCATGCCACGACCTGGCGCGCCCTGCTGCGCGCCTGCGCGGCACGCGGGCACGACGTGCTGTTCCTTGAGCGTGATGTGCCCTGGTACGCGGCGCACCGCGACCTGCCGCAACCGGACTTCTGCCGCTTTGACCTCTATGGAGACCTGCAGGAGCTTGCGCAGCGCTGGGGTGCCGCCATCGCCGAGGCCGATGTGGTTATCGTCGGCTCGTACGTTCCGGACGGCGTTGCCGTCGGAGACCTGGTGCAGCGCCTCGCCCGCGGTGCGACCGCCTTCTACGACATCGACACGCCGGTGACGCTGGCGAAGCTCGCGCGCGGAGAGCACGAGTATCTCGTCCCGGAGCAGATCGCCCGGTACGATCTCTACCTCTCCTTCACCGGCGGGCCCGTGCTCGATGTGCTGCGTGATCGCTATGGCGCCCGGCGGGCGCGGGTACTGTTCTGCTCGGTCGATGAACAGGCCTATCGACCGCTTGATACCGGCTGGCGGTGGGATCTCGGTTATCTCGGCACCTACAGCGCGGACCGGCAGCCGACGTTGGAGCGACTTCTGATGGAGCCGGCAAGGCGCGCACCGCAGCTGCGCTTCGCCGTCGCAGGTCCGCAATACCCGCCGCAGATCCTCTGGCCGCCGAATGTCGAGCGCATCGAGCACCTGCCTCCCGCGGAGCACGCCGGCTTCTACGCGTCCTGCCGCTACACGCTGAACGTCACGCGGGACGACATGATCCGCGCCGGCCACAGCCCGAGCGTGCGGCTGTTCGAGGCGGCCGCCTGCGCAACGCCGGTGATCTCCGATATCTGGAATGGGCTGTCAGACCTTTTCAGGCCAGGCGAGGAGATCGTGCTCGCCGACGATGCGGAGACGGTTGTGGAGCAATTGCTCGGCGACCAGGACGGCGCCGCGGCGAAACGCATAGGACGGGCGGCGCGGGCGCGCGTGCTGGCCGCGCACACCGCCGGTCACCGCGCGTCGGAGCTGGAGGCACATATCGTCGAGGCAGCACGGCAGCGGCAAATGCCGGCCGCGCACGGTCGGCGGCGGCTTCAACGGGAGGTCCTGCCGCAAGATGCGGCAACCCAGGACCATCCGTGAGGCTGTGGCTGCGGGTTCCCCGGTTCGCGCCTCACCGGCGCCGTACTGGCCGAAGGCGTCGGGTCAGCTGCCTTCGCCACCTGGACGACAGCCGGCAGCGGAGCGTCATGGGGCGCGCCCCGTATCGGCTCCAGACAACGACGGAGCGCACGCAGCACCATCATGGCTGGGATCGGCCGGCGCCGTCACGGGACGAGGCCGCAGGTGATCGTCGCCCAGCGCCGCCAACCTGCCGGCGCAACGCTGCACGCACCTGCCCCACGACATCCGCCCAGTCCCCGGGGCGCGGTTGGCGGAACAGCCGCATGGTTGGGTACCAGGGCGAATCCGCACGCCCCTCCATCCAGCGCCAGTCCGCATCGTGCTGCAGCAGCGTCCATACCGGGATGCCAAGTGCGCCGGCGAGGTGCGCCGGCATCGAGTCGACGGTCACGACGAGGTCGAGATCCAGCATCGCGCTCGCGGCCTCCAGCACATCGTCGGAGCCGGCGGGGAGGCCAAAGCCGTGCGGGATCTCCCCGAGGGCGGGGCCACGCTGCAGGATGTGCAGCGCGATCCCCGGCATGCTCGAGAGAGGGACCAGCAGCGCAGGCGGAATCGAACGCCTGGGGTCCCAGCCGCCGGCCTGCCAGACAAGGCCGACGGCGAGGCCAGGACGGCCGCCTGGCAGGCGACCCCGACGAGGCGGATGCAGGTAGGGAACGCTCGATGGCAGCGTATCGGGCGTGCTGCGGAAGACGTGCGGCAGTTCCATCACCTCGACATCGACGTCATGCGACACGTCGGGCACGCCGTCATGCAGCGGCAGCAGGCGGCCAACGCGCGGCAATGATTGTAGCAGCGGGATCAGCGACGGCTGCGCCCATACTGTCACGCTTGCGGCGATCGCGGCGACGAGCGGAGCATACCGGATGAATTGCAACGTATCGCCCAATCCGTGGTAGCAGCGGATGAGAACGTGGCGGCCGTGCAGCGGTGTTCCGTCCCAGATCGGCTGTTCGTGACGCGGCAGGCTCCACCGCTGGTCGCTCCGCCCCGAGGCGAGCGCGAGGTCGCTGAGGCGCCATGCACGCTCCCACTCGCCGCGGCGCATGTGGCGGACCCAGCGCGCACTTGGCTCGGCATCCGGATTCCGCATCGCGACGTGCGTTGCCTTCGTCCTGCTTCAAGCCACCATGGCCCAGCGGTCATGCGACCACCGGGCGGCTCCGCGTACGGTAGTGGCCGCTCCAGGTTTGCCCGGCGCTGAACCCACGGCCGGCGGTTCGATGTGCCGGGCCGAACACATTCGCAGTGGCAATGGAGCCCCCGTGTTGGTTACGCAGCCGCCGCCACTTGCCGTGACGGTGAGATGCCGGGTGCGGCAACGTCCGGTTCGAGGCGGTGGTTGCCCCGGGCACGCGGCCGCTGTGTCGCGGCGCGACAACCGGAATGGCTATGCTGCGGTGACGCCCATCGTGGCACGGGCCTCTCGGGATCCGGCGGATGTCCCGTGGTAGCCCTCGACGTCCATCTCGGTGACGTCGATCTCGGCGATGACGGCGTGGTGAACGAGGCGGTCGCGCCGGCAAGCGTCATGACGAGGCCCGAGAACAGGAACCCCGCTCGCCGAAGGGCAGGTTGGCGCCCTTCTCGATCCAGCCGGTGCCGCACGCAGCAGCAGACTTCCGTTCGCACGGCACTCCCCGGACCATCCAGGCGATCGCCTTCCACGTCCCGCCCGTGCTTGGCGTCCCGGCGCAACGGGGTATAGGCTGCGCCCGGGCGGGGGCGGTGCCGGCGCCGGCGCCGCGTGCCGGCACCGCCCCCGCGGGCGACGCAACCGCAGGAGAGGACTGACGCCGATGGCCATGACGCTCGAGGAATTCACCGCCCGCTGCCGCGCCGCGCTCCTAGCGAAGCCGGGCCGCGAGGGCCGCGAGCAGGTGCGCGACCTGGTACGCGACGCCCTCAAGGACCCCGGCTTCGTCGCCACCTACATCCCGGAGACCACGCCAGAGCGGCAGGTGCTGTTCGAGGATCCGGAGCTCGGCTTCGCCGTCCTCGCGCACCGCTATGTCGGCGCCAAGAACAGCAAGCCGCACGACCATGGCCCGTCCTGGGCGATCTACGGCCAGGCGGAGGGCGAGACCATCATGACGGACTGGGATTGCGTCGCTCGCCCGACCGATGGCGCGCCCGGCAAGGCGAAGCACGTGCGCGACTACACGCTGAAGCCCGGCGACGCCTACCTCTACGAGCCGGGCGTGCTGCACTCGCCGCGCCGCGAAGCAACGACCCGCCTGCTGCGCATCGAGGGGCAGAACATGGATCGCGTAAGGCGCCTGCCCTACGAGGCCGTTGCCGCCTGACGATGCCCGTCGGGCGGACCGTTCCGTCCGATGCGCGGCGCGGCCTGGCGGTCGGCGCCGCACAGCGCGGGCGCGTATGGCCGCCACGGCGCCGGCCGGCTAGCCTGCGGCCGATGGCCATGCCGCGCGATCCGTCGCCGACCACGCCCGCTCCGGGGACGGATACCACCGTGCCAGGGCCCGCGACGGACGACGCCGCAACGCCCGCATCCATCACCGCCGAGCCGGGCGGCGCGAAGCGCGTCGCGCTGCTCGGCCTCGGCTATGCCTGCCTGGGCATGGCCGCCCTTGGCGCGGTGCTGCCGCTGCTGCCGACCACGGTCTTCCTCATCATCGCAGCCTGGGCCTTCGGCAGTGCCTCGCCGGCGCTGCGCGCCCGCCTGCTCTCCGACCCGCGTGTCGGCCCGACGCTGCGCGACTGGCAGCAGCACCGCACCGTCAGCCGCCGCGCAAAGCGGGCAGCCGCGGTGGCGATGGCGATAAGCTGGACGCTGGCGACCGTGCTGGTCCGCGACCTGGCGGTCGCGATCATTTCCGGCACCTGCCTGCTGCTGGTCGCTGCCTGGCTGCTGACCCGGCCCTCGGCTCCGCCGCCGGCGCGCTGCGGCAAGGGACCGGCATGAGTACGGCGACGGCAACGCCGGCCGCGCCGCGCATGCGTGCCGGCCGCGTGGCGCTGGTGCTCCTGCTGCTCGCGCTCTCCACCGGCTGCGGGCGCGTCCAGTTCGGCGACACCGACCAGCGCCCCTACTGGCGCCACCCCGCCCCCGCCCCGGTCGAGCCGCAGGAACGCTACCGCGTGCCGGATGACGGCTTCCTCGACCACCTGGCGGTGAGGCATCGCGGCCCCGTGATGGGGTAGCGCCGCGCAGCCATGTCTGGGCGCGCCAGCCGCGGCGTGCTTGCATCCCATGTGAAGCGGAACGGCGGGATGGCGACGATGCGCGAGCCGATGCACAGCAATGAGCGGGTAGCCTGGTCGGCGCCCTGGCTGCGCGACGACCGCGGCTGGATCTTCCCGCTGGAGGACCGCGCGCGACGCGACCTGCTGGCCCTGGCGCGATCGCTGCGCGACCCTGATCGCCCGCTCTTCGACTGGAGGCCGGAGGAGTTCGACCTCGGCGCCGCGCTCCCCGTGCTGCGCGCCGCCTTCGCCGAGGCGCGCGACGGCACCGGCGTCGCGCTGGTGCGCGGCCTGCCGCGCGAGGATGTGACCGCCGAGCGGTTCCGTGCCCTGGTCTGGGGCATCGGGCTGCATTTCGGCGTGGCGCGGCCGCAGGGCAGGATGAGCGGGTACCTCTCCGCCGTGCGCGACGAGGGCACCGACTACCGCAGCGCGACGGGGCGCGGCTACTCCTCGAATGCCGGGCTCGACTTCCATGTCGATGGCTGCGACGTCGTCGCGCTGGCCTGCTGGAACGTCGCGCGCGCCGGCGGGCAGAGCATGTTCACCTCCGCGGTCAGCGCGCACAACGCGATGCTGGCGGAGCGTCCGGACCTGGTGGACCCCCTCTACGAGCCCTTCTGCTACTCCCGCCAGGGCGAGCAGGCGCCGGACGAGCCGCCCTTCCTGCGCTGCCCGATCTACGGCGTGGCGGATGGCCGGCTGTTCGGCCGCTGGAACCGCAACCGGGTGAAGAGCGCGCAGGCCCTCCCCGGCGTGCCGAAGCTGACGCCCTTGCAGTGGGAGGCGCTCGACATGCTGGACGGGCTGCTGCGCCGCCCGGACCTGATGGCGGAGATGTGGCTGGCGCCGGGCGACCTGCAGCTGATGAACAACCACGTGGTGCTGCACTCCCGCACGCCCTTCGAGGACCATGCGGAGCCGGAGCGGAAGCGCCTGCTCTGGCGGCTCTGGCTGGCGACGCCGGACAGCCCCCGCCTGCCGCCCGGCTGGGCCGAACCCTTCAAGAGCGCCGAGCCCGGCACGGTGCGCGGCGGCATCCGCGGCTGGCACTGGGATGATGCGTGTCGGGCCTGGGAGCGGCGGCAGGCGGCGGCGCTCGGGATGACGGTGCCGGCGGGATAGAGCAGCCTGCGTCCTGATGGAGCGCGGATGCGCTCCATCAGGGCGGCGACAAGCTGCTCCAGCTCCCGTATTTTCCAGGGCAAGAAATCCGATCGGGTGATTCCAACTGATCGGATTTCTTGCTCTGGCCGCCCTACGCCGCGCCGCGCACCATCCCGGTCCGCGCCGAGAGCGGGATGCGGCCATCCGGCGCCACCGGCAGTGTCGCGCGCAACCGCTCCCGCAACACTGCCCTGCGCGCCGCATCGAGCGACATGCAATAGGCCGGCGCCGGCGCACCGCCCGCCAGGAAGGGCGACCAGTAGTCGTCGAAGTCGCGGAACACCGTCGGCACCGCGATGGCGTCCACCGCCACGTTGCGCAGCCCGGTGCCCTCGAACAGCGCGCGCAGCGGCTCGGGCCGGCACAGCGCGAAGCGCAGCGCCTCGTCCTTGCCGCGGGCGCCCGCGGGATCGAGCGCGGCGGCGGCGTCCCAGAAGCAGCGCATCATCTGCATGCCCCCGGCATAGTCCCGGACATCGGCGGCGATGGTCGCGCCAGGGCGCGCGACGCGGCGCAGTAGGGCTCATAGGCCTCGCCCGCTGCCCGGAGGCGGTCCGGGCCCGGCTGCTCGGCTGGCATCCTGCATCCTCCACGTCGTGTGCGGAGTAGGACAGTCGCGCGCGGCGGCGGCAAGTCGCATGGCGGCCCGCGTGCCACGCCCGCTACGGCCGCAGCTCCAGGACGCGCTCCACCCGCTCCCCGCCGAGCAGGTCGGTCACGCGCAGCGTCCAGGTGCCGGGCCGGTTCGCGGCGCCGACGGGCAGCGGCCAGTCCGCGGGCGCCCCGCCCCGCAGCACGAGGTTCCAGCCACGATCCGGCCGCGCCGCTCCCTCCGGGTCGAGCAGCTCCACCCGCAGCACATGCGCGGCCGCCGGGCTCGGCCCGTCGAGGGAGAAGCGGAAGGCCGGCGCCTCGCCTTCCAGCACGGGCTTCGGCAGCGGCGCGGGCGACAGCACCAGCACGCGCGGCAGCACGGCATCCAGTTGCACCGCCACGCGCTGCGCCCGCGCCATCCCCGGCGCACCGCCGAGCAGGCGCACGTGCACCGGCGCGGCCAACGCCAGCGTCGCCATGCCGGGCTGCGCCACGGGGAGGCGGTCGGCGCCGACCTCGCGCTGCACGCCAACCAGCCGCACCGCGCCGTTGCGCCAGCTGCGCATCTCCACGGCAGGCCCGTCGAAATGGAGATCGGGCGCCGCGGCGCCGGCATCGCGCAGCAGGGCGGCGAAGGCCTGGTGCGGCGCGGCCTCGGCATCGGCGGGGTCGCGCAGCAGGATCTCGGGGCGGTGCAGCGGCAGGCCCGCCAGCGCCGGCTGGTCGCGGCGGCGGCCACGCGCGTCGAAGGCACCGGGCTCCGCGGCATCGGCCAGCACCACACCGCCCCGCGCGGCGAAGTCACGCACCGCGGCGGCCTCCGCGTCCCCCAGCGCGAGGGCATGCGGCAGGATAAGCACGCGCAGCGCCGCGGGCACGCCCGCCGCCAGCATCGCCGGCGTCAGCCAGCGCGGCGTCACCCCCTGCTGCGCCAGCGCGCGCAGCGAGCGGCGCAGCGCGGCGCGCCAGGCATTCTCCTCGACGTGCTCCCGCTCGGCGCCGCGCGCCGCCCAGGAGGCGCCGTCGCGCTGCCAGTCCGCGCGCCGGTCGAGCAGCCAGCGCAGCCGGAAATCCTGCTGCGCGTAGAGGATGCCGACCGGGCCGACCTCCACCTCGCTGGCCAGGAGTTGCGCCGGGATGCCCGCCCGCAGCGCCGCGAAGCGCTCCGCCGAGGCCAGGCCGCGCGGCCCCGGCGTGCCGTCCGCGGCGACCACCGCATCGCCCTCCTCCCACACGATGGTGCCGCGCATGCCGCGCATCACCTGTCGCCACAGGCGGTGCCACTCGCGCGCATCGGCGCGGAAGCTCGTGGACAGGGTGACGAGGCCGGGGTTGAAGCCCTGCGCGACGGCGACGTTGCCGCCGAGGTCGTTGGTCTCCAGCACATCCACGGCATGCGGCAGCAGCGCGTAGTTCCAGCCGCCCCAGCCCGGCGCCTGGCCGCCGGCAATGCCAGCCAGCAGCGCCGGATCGGTCGCGGCCACGGCATCGCGCCCGGCCGCGACGGCCCGCGCGAAGGCAAGGTCCATCCAGGCCTTCATGTCGGACCAGGACGAGTGGTTGCCGTCGCCGCGCGCGAGCGCCGCGTCGGTGGTCTCGGGCAGCACCGCGCCCCAGGACGCGAAGCCCGCGCCCCACTGTGCGTTCAGCGCATCCAGCGTGCCGTATTCTGCACGCAACCAGTCGCGGAACCCGGCGAGCGCGGGTGGCGACCAGTCGAAATCCCAGGCCGCCGAGAGGTCGGCGATGCCGGGCTCGTCGCCAAGGTTGAGGAACAGGGGCCGCCCCGGCGCGGCCAGTGCGGCGTGCACCCGCGCATGTGCCGCCAGGCGGTCCCGGATACGGGCCAGCCAGCCCGGGTCGGACAGGCTGGGTTCGCGCAGCAGGAGCGCCGGATCGCGCGGGTTCTCGCGGTAGCGGCGCTGCAGGTCGAGGAAGCGCGCATTCACCGGGCGATCAGGGCCCTCCCAGCGATGGTAGGCGCTGTAGAAGTCGGTGGCGATGTTCTCCACGTACCAGCGCAGGCCGGTGGCGCGCAGCGGTGCAACGTCGTGCCGTGCTTCCGCCGCATCCACGCCGGCGTGGCGGCCGAAGACCACCGCGCCGGAGTAGCCGAGCCGTGGCAGGGTCGCGTAGGCCGCGTCCGACTGGCGTTGCCAGAGGATGATCTCGTAGTCGGGCCAATGCTCGGCGGGGGTACGGGCCCCTGCCGGCACGCCGGGCATGGCGGCGAGGAGTGCGGCGAGCAGGAGGCGGGCATGCATGGCAGCCATGTGGGTGCCGATGCGCCGCCCGCACCCCTGCCCGCCGCAAGCGGGGGGAGATGACCTGCGCCGCGGCAAGTCGGGGTGCGAAGGCGTGCAGCGCGGCATGCTCATCCTGTGCCGTTGGCTGCGGCCACCAGCGGTCCTCCCACCCGGAGAACATGCCCTCGAACTGCGGCATCACCCCCTCGGCGAAGAGCCGCGTGTCGTCGCCTGGGCGCGCTTTGGACGTGGTGCCATACTGCAGCAGCATGACGTGGCCGACGTTCAGGCGGGCGGCGACCTCGCGCACCTCCTCCGCCGCCTCGTTCGGGCGGCCGATGATGACATGGCCGCGGCGGATGATTCCCTGCATGTCCCTGGCCGTGCCGGCGAAGCGCTCCTGCGTGCCCTTGCCGGGGGTGGTGTCGTCCTGCGGCGCGTCGCTGCGCGCGGCCTCGGGGACTTGGCTGTGCAGCCCGGCGCGCCGCGTCGCCTCCGTCATGTGGCCGGGCGGCGCGACCCGGCCTCCGTCCCTGCGCAGGCAGCGGCCGCAGAAGCACGTCGAACGGCGAACTGCGGTTATCGACCCGAACCGCGGGGTACCGCTCCCGGAAATCCTCCGGCAGCTCAGCGCACAGCACAGGGCCGAACCACACGAGTTCCATGGCCGCCGATCCCTCCCTGGCTTGGCGCAAGGATAGCAGCCTGTCCAAGGGACCCCTAAGCAAACCTCTGGAGGTTTGCGCTCGAACGGGAGCCCGAGCAGGCTTGCAGTTCAGGAGCTTGGACCGCACGACGTGTGGGCTAGCTCGTGTCCCAGGACAATCCAGCGTCCGGCGATGCGGATCGGGCGGCGCCGACCGAGGAACTGCGCCGTACTGCTGCGCTCAGCGCGCCGCGCTCGCCGCCAGCAGCCCGCCGCCCGCCACCAGCGCCGCCGCGACCCCGGCCTGCCAGGTCAATGCGCCGAGGCCGAATCCTGCCAGCAGCAGGGTCGAGGCCACCGGCGTGGCATACCCCAGCGTGCCGAGCAGGCGCGGATCGCCACGCTTCATCCCGACATCCCACAGGAAGAAGGCGGCCCCCATGGGGCCCAGGCCGAGCAGGGCGATCGCCAGCCACTGGGTTGCGCCGATCGGCCCCGCGGCGGGCTCGAAGGCCGCATGCGCCACCAGCGACAGCGCCGCCGAGGCCAGGCAGAACCCGGCCACCGCCTCGGTCGGCACGCCGGCGAAGCGGCGCGTGGCGGCCAGCACGGAATAGACCGCCCAGATCACCGCGGACCCGAGCGCGGCGGCGAAGCCGAGCACCGCCGAAGCGTGGAAGGCGGCGCCGCCCCCGGCCATGAGCAGCGCCGCCCCTCCCGCGCCCAGCCCCACGCCCGCCAGCCGCCGCGCCCCCAGCGGCAGGCCGAGCACCGGCGCCGAGAGCAGCACGATCATCAGCGGCCACGTGTAGTTCAGCAGGTTCGCCTCGACCGGCGGCGCCAGGGCCAGGGCGGCGAAATAGAGCGCATGGAAGCCGAACAGCCCGGCGACGCCATGCACCCAGGCGGCGGGCGGCTGGCGCAGGGCGCGCAGCACCCGCCGCGCCGGACGGTCGCCGCGTGCCGCCACCAGCCCGAGCGCCAGCATCCCGCCGAGGCCGAAGGCCAGCCCGGTCAGCAGCAGCGACGGCAGCGGCTGCGCCAGCCGCGACAGCGGCGCCAGGAACGCCCAGAGCACCAGCGCGCCGCTGCCGGCAAGCGTGGCGGCGCGGGTTGTCGCACGTGGCCCCTCCAGGCTGGCCCCTTCTGTCACGGACATGATGATGCGTCCCGGCAGCGTCGCACCCCATATAGCGCGGGTTCGTTGGCGGAGGTCTCGTCATGGGGTTCTGGGCACGCACGGCCATCACCGCCTTCGCGCTCTGGGTGGCGACCGGGATCGTGCCGGGCATCCGCGTCTCCGGCCTCATCAGCCTGCTGCTGGCCGCGCTCGTCTTCGGGCTGGTGAACGCGGTGGTGCGCCCGCCGGCCTTCCTGCTCTCGCTGCCGCTGACAGTGATCACCTTCGGCCTGTTCCTGCTGGTGCTGAACGCCGCGATGCTCGGCCTGACCGCGTTGGTGCTGCCGGGTTTCTCGATCGCGGGCTTCTGGCCGGCGGTGTTCGGGTCGATCGTCGTCTCGGTGGTGAGCTGGGGCGCGCGGCGGCTCTTCGCCGGCCCGGCGGCCACGGCCCGGTGAGCCGACGCCGCGCTAAAGCTTCGAAAAATCGAGCGTCCTGCGGATGCGGTGCGTGTTGCCCGAGTCGCTGGTGACGGCCTCGTCCACGCCGCGGAAGCGCGCATTGTTGCCGTGCAGGTTGCAGTGGTCCTGCGTCGCCTGCTCGTCGCCAAGCGGGGTGACCAGCACCTTGGACGTGCGCTTGACGCTGATGATCGGATCGTCATCCGCCTGCCGCTGCGCCGGCGTGCAGAGATCGGCCACGACCTTGCCGAAGCTGCGCGGCGCCCGGAAGGTCGCCGAGCCCCTCACGACCTTCGCGTTGGAGTAGTTGTAGGCATGGGTGTCCACGCCCTGGCAGCCCAGGGCGTTGCGGATCCGCGTGACGTCGTGGTTGGCGGCGTCGTCCAGCGTCCAGCCGAGGATGAACAGGCTGCGCACCGCCGCGCCGTTGATCAGCTCCAAGGCGTTGTTGAACAGCCGGTCCGCTATCGCATCCCAGCCCGCCGTCTTGTGGATGCCGACCAGCGTGGCATCGAGCCGCCAGATGATCGCCGAGCAGCTCGACATCGTCGGGAAGGCGAGGAAATCGCCCGCCCCCGTCCCGTCGTCATGCAGGGTCATGCAGGTCCAGGTCGGGATCGCGTCGCCACCACAAGCTGTGCACCATCCTCCATCGCCGCCGCGCGCCGGCGCAAGCTTCGGACCTCTACTCGAAGGCCGGATCCACCGGCACCCGCAGCGCCTCCGCCAGGCGGTTGGTCTCTGCGGCCATGCCGACCACCGCCAGCAACTCGCCGAACTGCGCCTCCGTCATGCCCTTCGCCTGCGCTGCCGCTGTATGGCTGGCGATGCAATAGGTGCAGCCCGCCGCCATGGAGGCGGCCAAATAAAGCATCTCCTTCACCAGCGGGTCGAGCGCCCCGCCCGGCGCCATCACCACGCGCAGGCTGTCCCAGGTCCGCCGCAGGGTGGCGGGGTCGACCGCCAGCGCCTTCCAGAAGTTGTTCACGTCCGCGATACCGCGCGCGGCCTTGATCTCGTCGAAGACGGCGCGGACCTCGGGCGCTGCCTCGGCATACTCCACCAGACGCCGCATCACGCGGTACCCCCTGCGCCGGGGAGCGGATGGTGGGGCTGCGCGCCGATACGCCAGCGCTCGATGCGGATGTCCTGCCAGGCTGCCTCGGCAACGGAGGGCTCCCCGGTCAGCCGGGCGCGCACCGCCGCCTCGTCCGGCATCGCAAGGGGGATAACGGAGCCAACCATCCGCCCCTTCGGCGCGTCCGGGACCGCGCCGCCGGTCCGCACCCGGCCGGCCGCGACCTCCGGCGCCAGCCGCGCGAAATGCCGCGGGCGCGCTGCCAGGCGCCGCTGCCCGGCCTCCGCGTCGGCACCGTCGCGGGCAGTAATGGCGAAGCCATGCGCCGGGCCGGTCTCGCCGCCGGCGCGGCCGGCCTGCGGTTTCCAAGGCATCGGCGCAATGCGGAAATCCAGCGCCTGCCAGCCGGTCCAGATGCCCGTCTGCGCGAAGGGCTCGCTCGCCGGGCAGGCCGCCATCGCGGCCTCGTCGGCCAGACGGAAGACCTGCAGCGAACCTGTGGTAACGTCATCGGTGCGCAGCCGCGGCGCGGACATCACCAGCCGCCCGGCGGCGACGTTGGTGCGGACCTTGGCGACCTGGCGCGGGCGCGCCGCCTCCCGCCGCGCCGGTGCGCCCGGGTCCTGGCCGTCATCGGCAAGCAGCACGAAATCCATGCCCGTTCCTCTCCCTGGTCCAGCACCATGCTGCGCCGTCCCGATCTGTCTGGCGACGTCGGTCAGGGCGGCCGGCGCCGGGCCGGCACTGAATCATCACGGAATTGTGATTGAAAAGCGGCCGTTCCGGCGGGCGCCGATCACCGCATCGGCGCGGCGACAGGTTGCAGCGCGGAGCGTCGGCCCCGGATTGCTGCCATAACACCGTGAACCCACCAAGGTCCGATGCGGCAGGGGGCGATCACCGGTCTGCGCCCCTGGCCGACCACCGGGGTCGCATCGCGGCGCGAACGCTGGGCGACCGGCCCGGCGGCCCGTTCGGAGATGCCACAACCGTCGAGGGAATCACCAGAAAGCCCTGAATTCAGGGCTGCCATCCTCGCGGAGCCGATGGCCTTGAACCGTCCGGACGGCACCGGAGGCCGCATGCCATGCCGGCGCAGACCGCAAGGGCGCCGGTCCCCGCCGAGGCCGGATCCCTGTCGATCATTGTGCATCGGCGCCGGGGACCACGCCAGGAGGCCCTGGTTCGGACCTCGCACGGCACCGCAGGGTTGGGGCAGTACGCGGCACGAAACCGGCGAGATCGGTGCCGCCGCACGATGCGTCGCGCCGAAAATCGCCACAGATACGCAATAATCCTGCCGTCTTGACCCCCAACACGAAACATGGGAGACACTTGGCCGCCCGGGTTCCTCCTGCCACAGGGCAAAAAAAGGGCGGCACCCGAAGGGCGCCGCCGAGTTTAGGGAGGAAACGTCCAAGAAAACAGCGGTCACGGCATGAACCGTGATGCTGCATCGCTCATCTAGCGGCGGACCTGAATCCGTCAAGGCGTCGAGTGTCCGCTCGGCGCCTTTTTCGTATCCGCAGCACGCCGGCACCCGATACAGGCACCGGAACGGGGTGACCGGGGAAGCCAACCCGCCGCGGCTTCCAACCGCGATGATGCCCCGAAGTTCCGTCGCCGCGGCGCCCCCTCAGCAGCCGGGCAGCGCGCCCATGGGCCCGGATAGCACGGGTACCACGTCGCGGCCGGCCAAGGGCCGCGGCAGCAGCGCCGCCACCGCCTCCTCGCTCAGGTAGGCGATTTCAGCAGGCTTGCGTGGCTTGGCACACACTTCCTGCGGCCCAAGCCACGAAAGCCTGCATAGGTCACCAACGCGATGTCCAGCGCATCGAGGACGTGGTGGATCTTGTTGGTGGAAGCAGTGTCGCCGCCAGCCGCAAGCAGGAGGCCGACCGGCCGGCGCACCGGATCCCAGGTCCGGCGGAGGGCCGCCCCGGCCATGGCGGTCGGCAACCGGATTGCTCCCCCGACGCAGGACTACGCATCGGCCGTTCGGGCGACGCTCGTCGCGGGGCACGCGCCGGCGGCCTCAGCGGCCGCCCAGCACCTCCGCATTGTGCTCGCCCACGCCGGGCGAGCCGCGTGCCGAGCGCGGGCGCGTCCGGTCGAAGGAGATCGGCAGTCCGACCACCCGCACGCCGCTGCCCGGCAGGGCCTGCACCATGTCCACGGCCGCGAATTGGGCGCTGGCCGCGAGCTCGCCGATGTCGTTCACCGGGCTGCAGGGCACGCCGGCCGCCTCCAGCGCCTCGATCCAGTGGGCACGGGTGCGGCCGCGCAGCACCTCGGCGATCAGGGGGATCAGCGTGGCCTTGTGCTCCACCCGGTCGCGGCTGCGCGCGAAGCGCGGATCGCTGCCCCAGCCAGGGTGCCCGAGC
This sequence comes from Acetobacteraceae bacterium, assembly GCA_019750465.1. GTDB lineage: Bacteria > Pseudomonadota > Alphaproteobacteria > Acetobacterales > Acetobacteraceae > JAIEOP01. The sequence continues at coordinate 60,518 of JAIEOP010000147.1, forward strand.
ACCGCCGCGCAGCGCGCCCAGAGCCGGTCGTTGCCGGCGGCGAGGCAGAGCGGCCGGTCGGCCGTCTCGAAGACCTGGTAGGGCACGATCACCGCGCCGCCCGTGCCGTGGCGCTTCGGCACCTCGCCGGTGGCGAGATGGTTGTTCACCTGCCCCTCCACCCAGTGCACCGCGGTCTCGAACAGCGAGGTATCGACGATCGCGCCCTGGCCGGTGATGTCGCGCCGGCGCAGTGCCGCCAGCGCGCCGATGACGGTGAACATCCCCGTCGCCTTGTCGTTGATCGAGGCGCCGCAGAAGGTCGGCGGGTCCTCCGGCCGGCCGGTCACGCTCATCATACCGCCATAGGCCTGCAGCAGCGGATCGAAGCCCGGGCGCAGGCGCATCGGGCCGGCCGCGCCGAAGGCCCAGATCGAGCAGTAGACCAGCCGCGGGTGGCGCGCCCGCATGGCATCGGGGCCGATGCCGAGGTCGTCCACCACGCCGGGGCGCAGGTTCTGCACCAGGATGTCGGCGGTCTCGCAGAGCCGGTGCAGCGCCTCAATGTCCGCGGGCGCCTTGAGATCCAGGGTGACGCTGCGCTTGTTGCGGTTCTGGCCGTAGAAGTAGAGCGAGGTCCCGCCGTCCGGCCCGAAGGGCGGACCCCAGAGGCGGGCATCGTCGCCGCCGTCCGGCTTCTCCACCTTGATCACGTCGGCGCCCATGTCGGCCATCATCGCGCCGGCGAGCGGCCCGGCCAGCGCCTGGCCCACCTCGATCACCCGCACCCCTTCGAGCGGCAGCATCCGTTCCTCCTGCATGGTTGCCCGCAGGATAGGGGTATGGCGCGCCCCCCGGAACCCGGCCGGCGCGCAACCTATCCCCGGCCGCCGCTCCCGCTCGCCTGATCGCGCCGGTCCTGTTCGCGCACCAGCCAGTACACGCTGCCGAGCGCCCGCGCGGCGGCGGCGAGGCCGAGCAGCTTGAACGCCTCCGTCTCGGCGAGATCGAGGATCACGAATTTTCGTGCGATGGCCAGCAGCGCGATCCGCACGGTCAGGATCATGCCGAATATCGTCTGGAACACGGCAGTCTCGGCCGGATCGATCACGCCGAGCACGAGCAGGCCGACGACCCGGATCAGCAGCACCGCGACGGCCGCCACCACCACGCCCGCTATGATCAGGGTGAGCACGAAGCAGATCACCTGCTCGAACCGCTCGTAGAAGCCAAGGCCGGGCCAGGCCCGCCGGGCCTCCGCGAGGCTGTTGTGCAGCGTACGCAGGGGGTTGCTGCGAGCCGGCGACTCCGGCGGCGTTCGGCTCTCGGACATGGCGCGGCGTTTCTCTTCGGTCCAGCACTTCGGGCCGGCCCCGAAGCGTGCTCGACCTGGCGGAGGTTCCGCCGACGGTGCGCCGGCACGGGGACGTCGCCCGCCGGGCCGGCGCTACATCCTAAGCAGGCTTTCGTGGCTTGGCCCACACTTCGTGCGGTCCAAGCGCCTGAAATGCAAGCCTGCTTAGGCTCCTGTTCGGGCGCAAACCTCCAGAGGTTTGCTTAGCCCTGAACGCGCCGCCAAGTGCCGCGCGCCAGGCGCACTGGCGGCGCCGCGCCTGCCGTCTCCCACCCGCGAAGGATGTGTCGCGCGAGGCGCTCGAGGTGCCGCCGCCTCAGCACGAGGTGTCGTCGCGCGGCGCGGCGCACGCCGGCAGGGCATGGGCGCGGATCACGGAGAACATCACCAGCCCGCCGCCGTCCTCGACCATACCGAGGACCGCGTCGAGCGCGTAGCGCACGCTGCGCAGCATGGCGTGCGGCAGGCCCACGCCGGCGGCGCAATGACGACGGCCAGGCGTCACGGACCGGCTTGGCGGGACCGGCAGGCAGTCTATCCTGCGACCGGAACCGTCCAGGGAAACGCCCCCATGAGCAGCACCACCCGGCACGCCCACTACATCCCGGTCCGCGACGACTGGCTGGCGCGCCGGGCCGAGCCGGCGCTCGACCCCGCGCTGCCGATCGTCGATCCGCACCACCACCTGTGGGACCGGCCGGATTGGCGCTACCTGCTGGACGACCTGCTGGCGGACACCAACCAGGGCCACAACGTGGTGGCCACCGTCTTCGTGCAGTGCCGCGCCATGCATCGCGCGGCGGGTCCGGAAGACTTCAAGCCGGTGGGCGAGACCGAGTTCGTCAACGGCGTCGCGGCGATGAGCGCCTCGGGCGGCTACGGCCCGACCAAGATCTGCGCCGGCATCGTCGGGCATGTGAACCTGATGATCGGCGCCAAGGCGGGGGCGGTGCTGGATGCGCACATCGCCGCCGGCGGCGGGCGCTTCCGCGGCATCCGCCACATCTCCGCCTGGGATCCCGACCCGGTGATCATGAACCCGGCCTATACGCCGCCCGAGGACATGCTGGCGCGCCCCGAATTCCGCGCCGGCTTCGCCGAGCTGGGCAAGCGCGGGCTGAGCTTCGACGCCTGGCTCTACCACCCGCAGATCCATTGGCTCACCGGCCTGGCGCGTGCCTTCCCCGGGACGCCGATCGTGCTGGACCATGTCGGCGGCCCGCTCGGCATCCGCGGCTACGAGGGCCGGCGCGACGAGGTCTTCGCGGCGTGGAAGGCCGGCATGACGGAGCTGGCCACCTGCCCGAACGTGCATGTGAAGCTCGGGGGCCTGGGCATGCGCATCAACGGCTTCGACTTCGAGCTGGCCGCGGAGCCGCCAGGCTCCGACGCGCTGGCCGCCGCCTGGAAGCCCTGGATCGACACCACGATCGATCTCTTCGGCGCACGCCGCTGCATGTTCGAGAGCAACTTCCCGGTGGACAAGGGCAGCTATTCGTACGGGGTGTTCTGGAACGCCTGCAAGAAGCTGGCGGCGGGGGCGAGCGCGGAGGAGCGGACCGCGCTGTTCAGCGGCACCGCGGCAAGGGTCTACAGGCTGGAGCTGTGACGACGAGGCACCTCCCGGGCCGGGGTGGGGGTGCGGCGCGTGTGCCCTCGGCCACCCCCACCCAACCCTCCCCCGCGCGCGGGGGAGGGCTTGCGCGCCGCACCACCCAGGTCCTCGTCGTCGGTGCCGGGCCGGTCGGGCTGACCCTGGCGATGGATCTCGCCTCGCGCGGCGTGCGCGTGATGGTCGCCGAGATCCGCCACCGCGGCGAGGCGCCGCCGGTCAAGTGCAACCACGTCGCCGCACGCAGCATGGAGATCTTCCGTCGCCTCGGCGTCGCGGCCGCGCTGCGCGATGCCGGCCTGCCGCCCGACTACCCGAACGACGTCGCCTACCGCATCACCGCCACCGGCGCGGAGCTGGCGCGCATCCCCATCCCCTGCCGGCGCGACCGCTTCGCCGCCACCGGCGGCCCCGACACCTGGTGGCCCACGGCCGAGCCGCCGCACCGCATCAACCAGCTCTACCTCGAACCCATCCTGTTCGCGCATGCCGAGGCCATGCCGGGCATCACCATCCTCGAGCGCACGCGCGTGCTGGACTTCACGCAGGACTCGCAGGGCGTGGTCGTGCGCGCGGAAGCGCTGGACGACGGCGCGCCAACGGAGGTCGCCTGCGCCTGGCTCATCGGCTGCGACGGCGGCGGCAGTGCCATTCGCCGCCAGATCGGCGCACGCTTCGAGGGCGACGCCGTGGTCAGCCGCGTACAGTCCACGCTGATCCGCGCACCCGCGCTGCTCGGGCTGTTCAAGGCGCGGCCGGCCTGGGGCACCTTCAGCCTGAACCCGCGCCGCGCCGGCAACATGTACGCGATCGACGGCCGCGAGCTGTGGCTGATCCACAACTACCTGCGGCCGGAGGAGGCCGATTTCGACAGCGTGGACCGCGACGCCTGCATCCGCGCCATCCTCGGCGTCGGACCGGATTTCGAGTACGCCGTGGTGAGCAGGGAGGACTGGTACGGGCGGCGGCTGGTGGCCGACCGGCTGCGCGACCGCCGCGTCTTCATCTGCGGCGACGCGGCGCATATCTGGGTGCCGATGGCCGGCTACGGCATGAATGCCGGCATCGCGGATGCGGAGAACCTTGCCTGGATGCTCGCTGCCGTGCAGGGGGGCTGGGCGCCGGAGGGTCTGCTCGCGGCGCACGAGGCGGAGCGGCTGCCGATCACGGAACAGGTCAGCCGCTACGCGATGAACCACGAGCTGGCGCTCGCCGTGCAGCGCCGCGCCGTGCCGGCGGACATCGAGGCCCCCGGCCCCGCGGGCGAGGCGCTGCGCGCCCGCGTCGGCCGCGACGCCTACGAGCTGAACGTCAACCAGTACTGCTGCGGGGGGTTGAACTTCGGGTATTTCTACGAGAACTCGCCGATCATCGCGCCGGATGCCGAGGCGGCGCCACCCTACTCCATGTACCACTTCACGCCGAGCACCGTCCCGGGCTGCCGTCTGCCGTTCCTGTGGCTGCAGGACGGACGGCCGCTCTATGACGCGCTCGGGCCATGGTTCACGCTGCTCCGGCGCGACCGCGCGGTGGACGCCTCGCCGCTGCTGGCGGCGGCGCGGGTGCGCGGCGTGCCGATGGCGCTGCTCGACCTCGATGCCGATGAGGGACCGTCGCTCTACCGCCATGCGCTGGTGCTGGCGCGCCCCGATCGGCACGTGGCGTGGCGCGGCGACGCCGTGCCGGCCGACCCCCTGCAGCTGATCGACCTGATCCGCGGCGCCCGCGCTTGACGCTGAGCGGCCGCGCCTATGTCGGCGTGATCATCGCGGCGCAGGTGCTGGTGCAGATCGGCGCCTTCGCCCTGCCTGCGCTGCTGCCACATTACATCGACGCCTGGTCGCTCACGAAGACCGAGGCCGGCTGGCTGCTCGGCATCTTCTTCGCCGCCTATGTCGCCGCGGTGCCGGTGCTGATGTCGCTGACGGACCGGCTGCCGGCGCGCAGCGTCTATCTCGTGGGCAGCGGCGCGACGGCGCTCTCGCATCTCGGCTTCGCGCTCCTCGCCGACGGCTTCTGGAGCGCGCTGGTGCTGCGCACCCTGGCCGGCATCGGCTGGGCCGGCTGCTACATGCCGGGGCTGAAGGCGATCGCCGACCCGCTGGCCGGCACGGCACAATCGCGCGCAGTGACACTGCATGCGGCCGCCGTCGGCATCGCGGGCGCCTGTTCCTTCCTGGTGGCCGGCTTCTTCGACGCCGTCGCCGGGCCGCGCATGGCCTTCCTCGCCGTCGCGCTCTGCGCGGCGCTGGCCTTCCTGCTGGCGCTGCGCGTCATGCCTGGCACGCCGCCGCCGCAAGCAGGCGGGCCGCGGCGACGCCTGCTGGATTTCCGCCCCGTCCTGGCGAACCGCCGCGCCATGGCGTGGATAGCCGGCTATTCCGTGCACACGCTGGAGATGGCGGCGCTGCGCGCCTGGGCCGTGACCTTCCTGGCGCTGGCCGCGGCGCGGCATGGCGTGCCGGAATGGGTGCCGGACCCGACGGTGCTGTTCACCGCCGCCGGGCTGCTGGGCATCCTGATCTCCATCACCGGCAACGAATCGGCACAGAAATTCGGCCGCCGCCGCGTGGTGACCATCGCCATGGGCGGTGCCGCGATTCTGTCCCTGGCCACGGGGTGGATGATGGAGGCGAGCTTCGTGCTGGCCCTGGCGCTGGTCCTGGCCTGGAACGCGGCGATCTACCTCGACAGCTCGGCGCTGACCGCGGGCACGGTGCAGGCGGCGGGGCTCGGGCTGCGTGGCGCGACCATGGGGCTGCATTCCATGCTGGGCTACGCCGGCGGCTTCCTCGGCCCGCTCGGCGTCGGGCTGGCGCTGGATGCCTTCGGCGACGGCGCGCTGGGCTGGGGCATCGGCTTCGGGCACATCGCGCTGCTGACGCTGGCCGGGCTCGCGGCGGTGCGGGTGCTGGGCCGCGAGCCCGCGCCCGTCGCTATCGGCACGCCAAGGGCTTGAGCGGCTTCAGCGGCACCGGCACGCCGGCGGGCAGCGGCACGCGGCTGATGTTCAGCGTCATGCCGACCAGCGTGTAGTAGCCGCTGACGGCGATGAGATCGACCACGCCCCCCTCGCCGAACCGGCCCTTGGTCGCCTCGTAGGTCGCGTCGGAGACGCCGCGGTCGCGGTGCATCTCCGTGCAGAAGGTCCAGACCAGGCGCTGGTCGGCATCCATCCCGGCGGGCTCGCGCCCCTCGGCGACCGCGTCCAGGATCGCCGCCGGCAGCCCGGCCTCCAGCGCCAGGCGGGCATGGGCGTACCATTCGTACTGCGCCGTCCATTCCCGGGCGGTGATGCAGATCGCCAGCTCGTTCAGCGCCGGCGGGATGGAGGACCGGAAGCGCAGGTACTCGCCGAGCGACTGCACACGGTCGGCAACGGTCGGGCTGCGCAGCAGCGCGGCGAAGGGGCCGCGGACGCTGCCGCGCGGGCCGGCCATGATGTTGGCGACGACCGCCCGCTGCGCCTCGGTCCGCTGCTCTTCCGGGATCAGCGGCAGGCGCTCCGGCCCGGCATGCGTGGTGCTGTCCATGGACGTTTCCTCTTGGGCTGCGCGCCAGGATGCGCCCGCCCGCCGCCCCTTCGCAACCCGCTCCGGACCGCCTAGGCTCCGTTGCAGGGACGGCGGAAGCGGGAGACGGGGCGCTTGGCCTATGCGCTGCAGCAGCTGATCAACGGCATCAGCCTCGGCATGATCTACGGCCTGATCGCCGTGGGCTACACCATGGTCTACGGCATCATCGGCATGATCAACTTCGCCCATGGCGACGTGTTCATGATCGGCGCCTTCATCGCGCTCATCGCCATCCTGCTGCTGCAACTCGCCGGGCTGATGGACGGGCCGGCGGCGATCCTGCTGGTGCTGGCGCTGTCTATGCTGTTCACCTCGCTCTACGGCTGGGCGGTGGAGCGGGTGGCCTACCGTCCGCTGCGCGGCAGCTTCCGCCTGGCGCCGCTGATCAGCGCCATCGGCATGTCCATCGTGCTGCAGAACTACGTGCAGATCAGCCAGGGCGCCCGGGTGAAGCCCCTCGAACCCCAGCTTCCCGGCGGCTTCGAGATCCTCCGGGACGGCCACTTCGTCGTGCAGATCTCGGCCATCCAGATCGCCATCATCCTGACCACGCTGACCGTGCTGGCGGTGTTCACCGTGCTGGTCACGCGCACGCCGCTCGGCCGCGCCATGCGCGCCTGCGAGCAGGACCGGAAGATGGCGTCCCTGCTGGGCATCGATACGGACCGTACCATCAGCCTCACCTTCGTCATCGGCGCGGCGCTGGCCGCCGTCGCGGGCACCATGTACCTGCTGCGCTACGGCGTGATCGACTTCTACATCGGCTTCCTCGCCGGGGTGAAGGCCTTCACCGCGGCCGTGCTGGGTGGCATCGGCTCGCTGCCGGGGGCGGTGCTGGGCGGCCTGCTGATCGGGCTGATCGAGACCTTCTGGTCGGCCTATTTCAGCGTGCAGTACAAGGACGTCGCCGCCTTCTCCATCCTGGTGCTGACCCTGATCTTCCTGCCGACCGGCCTGCTCGGGCGGCAGGAGGTCGAGAAGGTATGAGCCTTCCCCACGCGCTCCGGGACGCCGTCGTCGCGGCGCTCGTCGCCCTTGGCCTCTTCGTGCTGATGGTCGGGCTGCAGACCGAGGTCGGGCCGGACGGGCGGCTGGCGCTGCGGCAGCGCTGGGCCGAGGTGGCGATCCTCTGCGGCGTCGTCTTCGCCGGCCGGCTGGTGATCTCGCTCGGCCTGGCCCGGCGCGATGCCGCGAGGGCGGCCGCGGCGCTTGCGGGGCCGGGTCGCCTCGCCACGGCAACCGCCGCGGCCGGGCGCTTCGTCGCGCCGGCGCTGCTCGCCTTCGCGCTGGTGCTGCCCTTCATCCCCGGCATCGGCCGCTACGAGCTCGACCTCGGCATCCTGGTGCTGACCTACATCATGCTCGGCTGGGGGCTGAACATCGTGGTCGGCCTCGCCGGCCTGCTCGATCTCGGCTACGTCGCCTTCTACGCGGTCGGCGCCTATTCCTATGCGCTGCTGGCGACGCAGTTCGGCCTGTCCTTCTGGATCTGCCTGCCACTCGCGGGGATCCTGGCGGCCTTCTGGGGCGTGCTGCTGGGCTTTCCCGTGCTGCGGCTGCGCGGCGACTACCTGGCGATCGTGACGCTGGCCTTCGGCGAGATCATCCGCATCGTGCTGGTGAACTGGGTGAGCCTGACGGGCGGGCCGAACGGCATCTCCGGCATCCCGCGCCCGACCTTCTTCGGCCTGCCCTTCTCGGCGGCCGGCGGCGAGGGGACCTTCGCCGGCGTCTTCGGCCTGGAGCCCTCGCCGAGCCACCGCGTGATCTTCCTCTACTACCTCATCTTCGCGCTGGCCCTGCTGACGAACTGGGTCTCGCTTCGGCTGCGCCGCCAGCCCCTGGGCCGCGCCTGGGAAGCGCTGCGCGAGGACGAGATCGCCTGCCGCGCGCTCGGCATCAACGTGCGCAACACCAAGCTCTCCGCCTTCGCCATCGGCGCCATGTTCGGCGGCTTCGCCGGCGCCTTCTTCGCGACCCGCCAGGCCTTCATCTCCCCCGAGAGCTTCACCTTCATCGAGAGCGCGATCATCCTGGCGATCGTCGTGCTGGGGGGCATGGGCAGCCAGCTCGGCATCGCCATTGCGGCGCTGGTGATGATCGGCGGGTTCGAGCTGTTCCGCGACCTGCAGGAATGGCGCATGCTGGTCTTCGGCGCGGCCATGGTGCTGATCATGGTGGTGCGGCCGCGCGGCCTGGTCTCGACGCGCACGCCCTCCGTTGCCCTCGGGGAGCGGCGAGGCATCGGCGCGAGCCTGGTCGGCGAGGGTCGCGGATGACCCCCCTCCAGCCTTGAGGTGCCAGGCAGCAGCGCGATCTGGTGAGCCCTTTGCGCGGCGACGGGGCTGGCCGGGACGTCGTCACCGCAGGCGGCGATCTCTCGCCCGAGGCGCGGCGGGTGCCTGCCGGAAGCGGCCCGCGGCAGGGTGTGGGCCATGGGCCTGAAGGTGGCGGGTGCGTGCTCGGTCCGGACACCGCGGCCGTCGTCGCGGACGCTCATGTCCATGACCCGGCATGTCCATGACCCGGCATGTCCATGACCCGGTGCGGGCTGTCTTCGACGGCCCGATGGCTGCGCCTGATCGGCCCGGGAAGGACCGCCGGCGTGACCGGCGGGGTGCGATGGACCCGCGTCTCCCGCGCGGCCTCCCGGGCGACGAAGCAGCGCGGGGACTGCTCGGCATCCCGGGCGGCGAGGATAACGCCGGGCCGATCATGCGGAGGACCGATACAGGTTCGGCAACCCAGCCCCCCGCCGCGCGATCATTCGCCCGTTCGCGGTGGGTCGAGGTAGAGCGGACTTTCGAGGTAGCGCCGCAGCCAGTGCCGCGCGACCACGCCGATCGCTGCGGCGATCGGCACAGCCAGCAGCACGCCGAGGAAGCCGAACACGACGCCGCCGGCGAACAGCGCGAAGATCACCCAGACCGCGTGCAGCTCCACCCGGTTTCCCAGCAGCCGGGGATAGATGATGTAGCCCTCGACCACCTGCCCGAAGACGAAGACGCCGAGCACCAGGAGCATCGCACCCCAGGTGCCGAACTGCGCCAGCGCCAGCAGCAGCGCCGTGATCATGCCGGTGATCGAGCCGACATAGGGGATGAAGGAGAGGATCCCCGCCATCAGCCCGACCGTCAGCCCGAGTTCCAGCCCCACCGCCGAGAGCGCGGCGGCGTAGTACACCGCCAGGATGGCGCAGCAGATCAGCTGGCCGCGCAGCCAGGCCGACAGCACGCGGTCCATGTCCCGCCCGAGCTGGCGGAGCGTCGCCGCCGAACGCCGCGGCAGCCAGCCATCGACCTGGCGCACCATCGCCGGCCAGTCGCGCAGCAGGTAGAAGGCGACCACCGGCGTCACGGTGACCAGCGTGAACACGTAGAAGATGGCGATGCCGCCGCCGAGCAGCCGCGCCAGCGTCGTGCCCAGGAAGGACACGATGGCACCGGCCTGGCCCACGGCGAGGTCCTGCAGCCGGCTGTCCAGCACGTCCTCGCCGAGCGCCTCGGTCAGGGCGTTCATGGCATCCCGGACCGTCTGGCCGGTGCGCAGCACGTAGCCCGGCAGGCGTTGCAGCAGCACCGTGACCTGCGCGATCAGCAGCGGATAGAGCAGCAGCACGGCAAGCAGCGCGGCAAGCGCCAGCGCGAGCACCAGCAGCAGCGCCGCGAAGCCCCGCCGCACGCCGATGCGCTCCAGCTGGGCCGCCGCCGGATCGAGGAAGTAGGCGATGCAGGCCGCCAGCACGAAGGGGGTCAGGATAGGCGAGAACAGCCAGAACGCCAGGGCCACCGCCACCAGCACGCCGAAGGTGAGGCCGAGCCGCTGGCCCCGCGTTGCCACCCTGGCCGCTCCGGGCGGCGGCAGGCGGCCGCGGCCGGGCGCAGGCGGACCCGCGGTGCTGGCATGCGCCGCGGGCGGCGCGACCGCGTCCCCGCCGGGGCGGTTGGGCGAGGGCAGGCGCGGCGGGGCGGACGGGGTGATGTTCACCGCGTGCGATCCTCGGCACCCGCCACCCGGCGCAGCGTGGCCGTCACATAGGCGGCGCCGGAGACCAGCGTGGTCGCCGCCACCGCCCAGATGCCGATGGTCAGCAGCACCTCCGCCGCAAGGCCGAAGCCGGCCAGCAGCAGGGCCAGCGCGGCGACGCCGATCTGCACCCCGGTGTTCAGCTTGGAGACGAAGATCGGCCGGATTGCCGGCGGCTGGCCGAGCACCCACAGCACCAGCACGCCGCCGACGATCACCAGGTCGCGGAACACCACCAGGATCGCCAGCCAGTCCGGCAGCACGCCGACCGCGGCGAGGGTGACATAGACCGAGACCAGCAGCGACTTGTCCGCAACCGGGTCGAGCAGCGCGCCAAGCGCGCTGCGCGCGTTCCAGGCCCGCGCCAGCCAGCCATCGATGGCGTCCGAGATCCCCGCACCGACGAAGAGCAGGAAGGCAAGGTCGAGCCGGTGCTGCAGGATCAGCCAGACCGTCGCCGGCACCGCGCAGATGCGCGCGAGCGTGATCAGGTTGGGCACGGTCAGCAGCAGCGGGTGCACCGGCGCCTCCTCGCCCGGCATGGCGCTCAGCCTGGCGGTGCCGGGTGGATCGCAGGGGCGCCGCGCCGCTGCATGCTCAGCCACCCCCGGCAATGCCCACGCGCCAGCCGTCGCCGGCGCCGCCCACCAATGGGGCAAGCACCACGCCGCCCCCCGCAAGTTCGCCTGCCGCGACCGGCCCCGGCGAGCGCAGCCCGAGACGAATCCGGGCCCGGTCCACCGCGATGGCCTGCACCTGCAGCGAGGCCACGGCGCCGGCCGCCCTGAGGCGGCGCTGGAGTTCCAGCCATTCCTCAAGCGATCGGTAGGTGGCGACCGCCTCGACCCAGTTGGTCGCCGGCCCGGACGGCGCCTGCGGCACGGGCCCGCCGCCGCCCATACCTGGATCGCCGCCGGCCGGCGCGCGCGCGCCCAGCACGCCGCGGGCACGGCCAGGGTTGAAGCGCACCGTGATGCGCCCGGCGTAGCGCGTCGGCGTCACCCGCTCCTGCTCGATGACGATGGAGGAGACCATGGATTCGAGCTGCGCGTCCGAGATCGCCGGTGCGCTGGCCAGGCCAAGCTCCGCGGCGAGCCGGGCCCAGGCGGCACGGCGCCCCGCGGCGAAGGCGCGTTCGCGCGCCACCACGCCGTTCTCCGCCGTGGCCTCGGCCGGCACGCCGCGCTGCACATAGGGGTCGCCAGACGACGTGGCCGCCGCGGTGCCACCCTCCTGCGCCCCGGCCGGCCCGGGCGCGCCGGCCAGGGCGAGAAGCGCGCAGCCGACGCCCAGCGATCGGGCCGCCGCGACGCCCAGGGAAACCGCTCGCCAAGCCAGCATCCGAGCCCTCCCGCCACGTCCCCGCCACGCCGAATGCAGCGGGTCACGGACCCATCCTGGCACGCCGGAAGGACATTCGCACCGCGGCGGGCGTTTCCGCCCGGGGTCGATCTGCTCTAGGGGAGGGCGCGGCGCCGCCCCGCCCTCTCCCGGTCCCCGCACCACCTGCGCAGCCCTTACCCGATCGGAGGCCGCGATGGCCAGTGACACCCACTCCTCCGACCCGACGCCGAGCCAGCTCACCTACCGTGAGGCCGGGGTCGACATCGATGCGGGCGATGCGCTGGTGGAGGCGATCAAGCCGCTCGCCCGCGCCACCAACCGCCGTGGCACGATGGGCGGGCTGGGCGGCTTCGGCGCGTTGTTCGACCTGAAGGCGGCCGGCTTCACCGACCCGGTGCTGGTGTCCTCGACAGACGGCGTCGGCACCAAGCTGCGCGTCGCCATCGAGACCGGGCGGCACGACACGGTCGGGCAGGACCTGGTGGCGATGTGCGTGAACGACCTGGTGGTGCAGGGGGCGGAGCCGCTGTTCTTCCTCGACTACTTCGCGACGGGGAGGCTGCGCGTGGAGCAGGCGCGGGCGGTGATCTCGGGCATCGCCGAGGGCTGCCGCATCGCCGGCTGCGCGCTGGTCGGCGGCGAGACGGCCGAGATGCCGGGCATGTACGCGGCCGAGGACTACGACCTGGCCGGCTTCGCCGTCGGTGCGGCGGAGCGCGGGGCGCTGCTGCCGCGGCGCGACCTGGCACCGGGCGACGTGCTGCTGGGCCTGGCCAGCAGCGGCGTGCATTCCAACGGCTTCTCGCTCGTGCGGCGCATCCTCGGCGCCGCCGGCCACGGCTTCGCCAGCCCCGCCAGCTTCGCGCCGGGAAGGACGGTCGGCGAGGCGCTGCTCGCGCCGACGCGCATCTACGTGAAGCCGCTGCTCGCGCTGCACCGCACCGGCATGCTGAAGGCGGCCGCGCACATCACCGGCGGCGGCCTGCCGGGCAACCTGCCGCGCGTCCTGCCCGCCGGGCTGGAGGCCATCGTCGATGCCGGCGCCTGGCCGGTGCCGGCGGTCTTCGCCTGGCTCGCCGCGGCCGGGAACGTCGCGGCCGACGAGATGCTGCGCGTCTTCAACTGCGGCCTCGGCATGGTCTGCGTGGTGCCGGCGGATCGTGCCGAGGCGGCCGCCACGCTGCTGCGCGGCGCCGGCGAGACGGTGTTCCGCATCGGCCGCCTCGCCGCCGGCCTCGGCCCCGCCGGGCTGCGCATCGAGAACCTGCCGGCGGGCTGGCCGCGGTGAGCCGGCCGCGCGCGGCGATCCTGATCTCCGGGCGCGGCAGCAACATGGTCGCGCTGCTCAAGGCGGCCGCGAACGATCCGGCCTACCCGGCGGAATTCGCCCTCGTGCTGTCGAACCGCCCCGATGCGGGTGGACTTGGGCGCGCGGCGGCGTTCGGGGTGCCGACCGCCACCGTCGAGAGCCGCGCCTTCCGCGGCGACCGCGCCGGCTTCGAGGCAGCAATGGGGACAGTGCTGGCGGAGCACCGGGTCGACCTGATCGCCCTGGCCGGCTTCATGCGGGTGCTGACCGAGGGTTTCGTGCGGCACTGGTCGGGGCGGCTGGTGAACATCCACCCCTCCCTGCTGCCGGCCTTCCCCGGCCTCGACACCCATGCGCGGGCGCTCGCCGCCGGGGTGCGGCTGCATGGCTGCACCGTCCACCTGGTGAGCCCGGGCGTGGACGAGGGGCCGATCCTGGCCCAGGCCGCCGTGCCGGTCCTGGCGGGGGACACGGCGGAGAGCCTCGCCGCACGGGTCCTGGCCGAGGAGCACCGCCTCTATCCGGCCGCCCTTGCCTGGCTCGCGGCGGGGCGGGTGCGGCTGGAAGGCGGGCGGGCCGTTGTCGCCGGCGCCCAGGCGGCCGTGGATGCGGCGCTGCGCAACCCCTTGCCCGACGGGCCGGCGATGCATACACCGGAGGCCTGACGGAAGCCGGGGTTCAGGGGAAGCAACGTGGCCGAGCAGCACTCCAACTACGATTTCGCCGCCGTGGACTCGAAGGACATCCTCGCCGAGCGGCAGGAGGAGTGGACCCGCTTCACGCAATTCGTCACCGGCGCGGCCGTGCTGACCGCCGTCATCCTCGTCCTGATGGCGATCTTCCTGCTCTGACCGGGCGGCGCCCCCCCGGAGCGTGGCGGGCGCGACACCGGCTTCAGCCGACGATCTCGGTGCCGGCGAAGAAGAAGGCGATTTCGGTCGCCGCGTTCTCGACGCTGTCGGAGCCGTGCACGCTGTTCGCCTCGATGCTCTCGGCGAATTCCTTGCGGATGGTGCCCGGCGCGGCATTGGCCGGGTTGGTGGCACCCATGATCTCGCGGTTGCGGGCGACGGCGTCCTCGCCTTCCAGCACCTGCACCACCACCGGGCCGCTGGTCATGAAGGCGACGAGGTCGTTGTAGAAGGGCCGCGCCGCGTGCACGGCGTAGAAGGCGCCGGCCTGCTCGGCCGAGAGCTTCAGGCGCTTCTGGGCGACGATGCGCAGGCCGGCTTCCTCGAACTTCGCGTTGATCCTGCCGGTGAGGTTCCGGCGCGTCGCGTCCGGCTTGATGATGGAGAGGGTGCGCTCGGCGGCCATGGCGGCGTTCCTTGGTCGGGTTCGCGCGCCGGATAGGCGGGGATGCCTGGAAGGGCAAGCCCGCCTTGTTCCACGGGGCCCGCACATGGCCTAGAGAGCCCGCCATGACCGTTCTGGCCATCCGCGACCTGACGCTGCGCATCGCCGGCCGCACGCTGCTGGATCAGGCCGACCTCGTCGTCGATCCTGGCCGCAAGGTCGGCCTTGTCGGGCGCAACGGCGCGGGCAAGTCCACGTTGCTGCGGGCCATCATCGGGGAGATCGCGCCGGATGGCGGGGAGATCCGCCTCGCCGCCCGCGCCCGCCTCGGCCATGTGGCGCAGGAGGCGCCGGCGGGTCCCGCCAGCCTGCTGGAGACCGTGCTTGCCGCCGATACCGAGCGCGCGGCACTGCTGGCGGAGGCCGAGGCGCATCCCGATCCGCACCGGCTGGCCGAGATCCACGATCGCCTGATCGCCATCGGGGCCGAGAGCGCGCCGGCCCGCGCCGCCGCCATCCTCGACGGGCTCGGCTTCGATGCGGCGGCGCAGGCGCGGCCGGTCGGCGAGTACTCGGGCGGCTGGCGCATGCGCGTGGCGCTGGCGCGCGCGCTGTTCCTCGAGCCCGAGCTGCTGCTGCTGGACGAGCCGACCAACCACCTCGACCTCGAAGCGACGCTGTGGCTGGAGGGCTGGCTGGCGCGCTTCCCGGGCGCCGCCATCGTGGTCAGCCACGACCGCGGCATGCTGGACCGCTGCGTCGATGCCATCGCGCATCTCGATCGGGGCAGGATCACCTTCTACCCGGGCAGCTTCGCCAATTTCGTGCGCGTGCGGTCGGAGCGCCAGGCGCAGCAGGCCGCGCAGAACGAACGCGTCGGCGCCGAGCGCGCCCGCATCCAGGCCTTCGTCGACCGCTTCCGCTACAAGGCCAGCAAGGCGCGCCAGGCACAGTCGCGGCTGAAGGCCCTGGAGCGCATGCCGCCCATCGAGGCGGTGGTGGAGGACCACGTCACCCGCTTCGCCTTCCCCGAACCCGCGGCGCTGCCGCCGCCCGTGATCTCGCTGCGCCGCGCCGCGGTGGGCTATGGCGGGCGCGCGGTGCTGCGGGAGATGACGCTGCGGCTCGACCAGGACGACCGCGTGGCGCTGCTCGGCGCCAACGGCAACGGCAAGTCCACCTTGGCGAAGCTGCTGGCCGGGCGGCTGGATCTGCTGGAGGGCGAGCAGCACCGCGCGCCGCGGCTGAAGGTCGGCTACTTCGCGCAGCACCAGGCCGACGAGCTGGACCCCGAGGGCACGCCGCTGTCGCACATCCAGGCGCTGATGCCGCGCGCGACGGAGACCGCCTGCCGCGGCCAGATCGCCCGCTTCGGCCTGGACGCGGACCGCGCGGAGACGCGGGTCGCCGCGCTCTCGGGGGGAGAGAAGGCGCGGCTGCTGCTGGCGCTCTGCACGCGCGACGCGCCGCAGCTTCTCATCCTCGACGAGCCGACCAACCACCTCGACATTGACGCGCGCGAGGCGCTGGTGAAGGCGCTGGCGGAATACGGCGGCGCAGTCGTGCTGATCACCCACGACCCGCATCTGGTGGAGCTGGTGGCCGACCGGCTCTGGCTGGTGGCGGAGGGTACGGTGACGCCCTTCGACGGCGACCTCGACGACTACCGCGCGCTGCTGTCGGAACGCGCCCGCGGAAGCGGTGCCCGCACCGAGGAGGCCGCGCCGACGCGGCGCGACGAGCGGCGCGAGCGGGCGGAGGCGCGCACCGCCCTCGCCCCGGTGCGCGAGCGGCTGAAGCGGGTGGAAGCCCGGCTCGCAACGCTGGCCGAGGAGGCGGCGACGATCGACGCCGCGCTGAACGACCCGCGCCTCTACGCCGGCAACCGGGCCGATCTCATCACCCGCGCCACCGCCCGCCGCGCGGCGATCGCGCGCGAGACGGAGGCGCTCGAGGGCGAATGGCTCGCGCTGAGCGAGAAGCTCGAAGCCGCCTGATCAGCGCCGCTCCACCGCCGTCAGCAGGCAGCCCGGCCGCGCGGTGTGGATGTTGATGGCGCGCACCCGCGGGTCGGCCAGCGCGCGCAGCAGCGGCGCCGCCACGTCCCTGCCCTCGCACGCATGGCCGAAGTCGTAGAGGCACATCTCCGCCGCATCGCAGCTGCGCACGGAGACGATGCCGTTGGCCAGCACGATCGGCGCGATCTCGTCCTCGGCCTCGAAGCGCGCGCAGTCCTGCGCATGCAGGAAGATCGGGCTCGGCGTCCAACAGACACCTCGGGGATGCGGCAGGCTGTAGGAGCCGAGCAGCATCGCCTCTCCGGGCGCGCCGAGCTGCAGGCAATGCCGGCAGGGAAAGCCCGGCCCGTCCACCACGCGCCGGTGCAGCACACCGCCGCGATCGTCGCGCCCGGTGGCACGCCAGCGCGCCGCGGTCTCGGAGGCGACTGGCACGCAGCGGAAGCGCGGCAGCATGATGTTGGGTCCCCTGTGCGGTCGCGGCATCCTGGCGCGGCGCGGCACCGTGCGCCTTCCGCCGGTTGCGCCGGCATGCCGCGATCAGCGCGCCTGATGCCCGCCATTCCCGCCCGGCATTGGGCTGGAGGCGGAGCGCCACCCAGCTTCCCGGTCAAGCCGCCGGCCACCGGCCGGCGCCCTGATCGAGGAGAATACCATGCTTCGCACCCTGATCCTCGCCTCCGCCCTGACGGTCTCCGCCGGCACGGCGCCCGCGCAGGACTACCCCACGCTGCGCGGCTCGGGCGACAATGCCGTTGTCGAGTACGGCAACGGGCTGCCCGGCTCCGTCGTCGGCGGTGCCGCGGTCCGCTGGAGCGGGTCCGGCAACGACACCAGCTTCGCGTATGGCGACACGCTCGCCATCCCCGGCCGCGTCGCCCGCCTGCAGGGCAGCCGCGAAGATGCGGAGGTGATCTACGCGCCCGCGCCGACCGCGGCGCCGCGTGTCATCGCGGGGCAGCGCCCAACGCGCGCGGGCGGCTGAGCCGGCCGTCAGCGCCCCGGCGCCGCCAGGTGCCGGGGCAGGCCGCCTCATGACGCCCGCAGGTTCAGCTCCTGCACGATGCGCCGCGCCTCCTCCACCTGCACGGCGGCCTCGGCGGTGAAGTCTGCGCTGTCCATGTAGCGCACCGGCATGTCGAAGCGGGCGATGACGGCGAGGTGCTGCGGGTCGTACACCGCGGCCTTGAAGGCGTCGTGGATGGTGCGCACCACCTCGGGGTCCATGCCGCGCGGGCCAGCGATGCCGTAGGCGCTCTCGCCCACCACGTCGTAGCCGAGCTCGCGGAAGGTCGGCACGGCGGGGAAGCGGGCCACGCGCCCGCTCATCCACAGCGCGAGGGGGCGGACCTGGCCTTCCAGCGCCATGTCGGCCCAGGCGCTGGTCTCGGCCGAGAAGTGGATCTGCCCGCCGAGCAGCGCCTGCAGGTTCGGCGCGGCGCCGCGGAAGGGGATGCTGACCCAGTCGATCCCGGCGATGCGCGCCAGGCGCTGCATCTGCACGTCCGTGGTGTTCACCCCCGGCGTGCCGTAGTTCACCACGCCGGGATTGGCGCGGGCATGGGCAATCAGCTCCGCCATCGTCTTCCACGGCGCGTCGGGGCGCACCACCACGCCGCCCATGTAGCCCACCATGCGGATGATCCAGGTGAAGTCGCGCAGCGGGTCCCATTGCGGCCGCGCCACCATCGCCGGCATGCGGAACACGCCATTGGGCATCTGGCTGAGCGTGTAGCCGTCCGGCTTCGCCTCCTTCACCGCCAGTGCGCCGAGCGTGCCGGAGGCGCCGGGCCGGTTCTCCACCACCACCGGCTGGCCGAGGTGCTTCGCCGCCACCTCGCACACCGCGCGCATCTGGATGTCGGTGGCGCCGCCCGGCGTCCAGGGGACGAAGACGCGGATCGGCCGGTCCGGGTAGCGTGGCTGGGCAGAGGCGGGACGGCAGAGGATGGCGGCACCGGCGGCAAGCACGGCGCGGCGCGGGGCAGGGATCCTGGACAAGCGTGACCTCAGCGGGAATGCCGGCCTTGCCGGCGGTCGCGGGGCATGATGGCGCGGCCGCGGCGGCGCGTCACCCGCGCCGCGCGACCCGGGCTCGCCTGCTCTACAGCTTCAGCCCGAGCCGCCGGATCATCGCCGCGTCCTCCTCGTACTGCTTGCGCGCGAAGGCCGCGTAGTCCTCCGGCCCCTTGTACATCACCGGCATGTCGAAGCGCTCCAGGATCGCCAGGTGCTGCGGATCGTAAAGCGCCTCCCGGAAGGCATCGTGCAGCGCGCGCACCAGACCCGGGTCCATGCCCTTCGGGCCGGCGATGCCGTAGGGCGAGGCGGAGACGATATCGATGCCCACCTCGCGCAGCGTCGGCACCTCGGGGAAGCGCTTCGCGCGCTCCTGGGCCCAGGTCACCAGCAGGCGCAGCCGGCCGGATTGCACCAGTTCCGCCCAGCCGGAGCTGTCGGTCAGCGCGTCGGTCTGGCCGCTCAGCAGCGACTGCATGTTGTCGGCGAAGCCGCGGAACGGCACGTGCACCCAGTCGATGTCGCGCTCCGCGGCGATGCGCTCCATGGTGATGTGCAGCGAGGTGCCCACGCCGGGCGTGCCGTAGGTGATCTCGCCCTTCCGACGCTTCGCGTCATCGAGGAATTCGGGGAAGGTCTTCCAGGGCGCATCGGCGCGCACCACCACGCCGAACAGGTAGCCGGTGAGGTGGATCACCCAGGTGAAGTCGGTCATCGGGTCGAAGGGGGCGCGCTGCGCCATCACCGGGTAGCGGAACACGCTGACCGGCATCTGCGACAGCGCCGTGCCGTCCGGGCGTTCGTTCAGCAGGGTCTGCGCCCCGAGGATGCCGCTGGCGCCGGACTTGTTCTCCACCACCACCGGCTGGCCGATGCGCTTCGCGGCGCCGTCGCAGAGCGCGCGCATCTGCACGTCCGTGGTGCCGCCAGGCGGCCAGGGTACGATCATGCGCACCGGGCGGCTGGGCAGCTGCGCCAGGGCCGGGCGGGCGAGCGCGGCCAGGGCGGCAAGCGAAAGGGCGGCACGGCGGCCGGTCAGCAGGGGCATGGCATCTCTCCCGATCCGGGACGGCGCGCGCCGCCCTCTCGTCAGGGAGGTGTAACGCGCCAGGACCTGCTCCGCCTCTGCGGGCCGGTCACGCCCGTGCGATCAGTCCATGCGCAGCCCGAGCTTGCGGATGATCGCCGCCTCCTGCTCGAACAGGTCGCGCGCGAAGGCGGCGTAGGCGGCGCTGTCCAGGTACGCCACCGGCATGTCGTAGCGCTCCAGCACCGCGACGTGGGCGGGGTCGTGCAGCGCTTCCTTGAACGCATCGTGCAGCACGCGCACTACGCCGGCGTCGATCCCCTTCGGCCCGACGACGCCGTAGGGCGAGACCGAGACGATGTCGGTGCCGGTCTCGCGCAGGGTCGGCACGGCCGGGTAGCGCCTTGCCCGCTGCTCGCCCCAGGTGACCAGCAGGCGGAACTTGCCGTCGTCGACCAGCGGCGCCCAGCCGGTGCTGTCGGCCTGGGCGTCGATCTGCCCGCCGAGCAGCGCCTGGGAGGTGTCGGCGCCGCCACGGAAGGGCACGTGCAGGAACTCGATGCCCTGCTCGGCGGCGATGCGCTCCATGGTGATGTGCAGCGTGCTGCCGACACCGGGCGTGCCGTAGCTCACCCGGCCCGGGTTGGCCTTCGCGTGGGCGAGGAACTCCTGCCAGCTCCGCCACGGGCTGTCGGTGCGGACCACCACGCCGAACAGGTAGCCCGTGAGGTGGATCACGTAGGTGAAGTCGCGCAGCGGGTCGAAGGTGGGGCGCCGCGTCATCACCGGCAGGCGGAAGCCGGTGACGGGCATCTGGCCGAGCAGGTGGCCGTCGCCGCGCGCCTCGTTCGCCATCGCGGCCAGGCCGAGCGTGCCGGTGGCGCCGGGCCGGTTCTCCACCAGCACGGGCTGGCCGAGGCGTTTCGAGGCGATCTCGCCCAGCATGCGGAACTGCGTGTCGGCCGAGCCGCCGGGCGGCCAGGGCACGATCAGCCGGATCGGGCGGGTGGGAAAGCCGGGCTGGGCGAGAGCAGGCCGGGCAAGCGGAGCGGCGGCGAGGACAAGCGCGGCGCGACGGCCGATCGGGTGCGGCATGGAGATCTCCCGGGGATGGCACGGCCGAGTATCGGTGGACGAACCCGGACGCGCCAAGGGCTCACGCGCGCGGCGCCCAGGGATTCGGCGGCGGATGGCCGGGCGGGTTGCGCGGCGCGGCGCCGCCGCCGGGCGGGCGCGCGGCATGCACCATCATCAGTTCGCCCACCGTCTCCGGCGTCACCAGGCCGAGCAGGCGGCCGGCAGGGTCGGTGACGCCTACCGCCGGCGCGCCGGTCTGCTGCAGCGCCTCCATCGCCTCGCCGAGGCACTGCCGCGCCCCGATCAGCGGGATGTCGCGCCGCATCGCGTCCAGCACCGGGGCGTCCGGCCCCTGTTCCTTCAGCACCCGGATCATGTCGTCGCGCGTCAGCACGCCGCGCAGCGTGCCGGCACCGTCCACCACGGGGAATTCGCGCTGGGTGGTGGCGATCAGCAGCGCCACGGCGTCCTCGATGCGGGCACTGGGCGCGAGCGCCTCGAAGCGCGTGACCATGGCATCGGAGGCCGGGATGCCGCGGCCCACCTCGCGCATCTGCACCGCATGCGCCTCCGACGCCGCGCCGAGATAGACGAAGAGCGCGATGAAGACGAGCAGCGGGTTGCCGCCGAACAGGCCGAGGATGCCGAACCCGAAGGCCACCACCTGGCCCACCGCGGCGGCGCGCTGGGTGGCGCGCACATGGCCGATGCGCATCGCCAGGAAGGCGCGCAGCACCCGGCCGCCATCCATCGGGAAGGCCGGGATCAGGTTGAACACCACGAGCGTCACGTTCACCCAGGCCAGGCGCTCCAGGATGCCCTGGCCGGGGCTGTGCAGCTCGGCCGCCGCCTGCATCGACGGCACGCCGCCGAGGGCGAGGAACAGCACCGCGGCGATCACCACGTTCACCGCCGGGCCGGCCAGCGCCACCACCAGCTCCTCGCCAGGTTTCTCCGGGATGCGCTCCATCTGCGCGACGCCGCCGATCGGCAGCAGGGTGATGTCGGGCGTGCGCACGCCGTAGCGGCGGGCGGCGAAGACATGGCCGAATTCGTGCAGCAGCACGCAGAGGAAGAGCAGGCAGACGAAGACGACGGAGGCGATGGCCTCCCGCGTGCCGCCCTGCGCGAAGCCGCTGCCGCCGATCCACAGCAGCAGCAGCAGGAAGGTGAGGTGGATGCGGATCACCGTGCCCTGCACGGTGCCGATGGGGAAGGACCAGGTCACTGTTCGATGCCCTCAGACGCCGGGCGCGGCCATCCGCCCGCTTGGCTTCGCCGCACCCGCGGCGGCGCGCAGAAGCGCGCTCGTCCCGCAGTGCGGGCCGCCACGGACGCCACGCCCGCCAGTCCTACAACGCCCGCCACCCGATGTCGCGTCGGCAGAAGCCCTCCGGCCAGTCGATCGCGTCCACCGCCGCATAGGCCGCGTCGCGCGCCGCACGCAACGTCGGTCCCGTCGCGGCGATGCCGAGCACCCGCCCGCCCTGCGCCGTCACCGCCCCATCCGCCCCGCGCACCGTGCCGGCATGGAACACCTGCACCCCCGGCACGGCGGCGGCGCGATCGAGGCGGCGGATGACGCTGCCCTTCGCATGGCCGCCCGGATAGCCGCGCGCCGCCATCACCACCACGATGCTGTGCTCCGCGCTCCAGCGCAGGGCGAAGCTGCGGAGTTCCCCGTCGCAGGCCGCAACCAGCGCCGCCAGCAGGTCGGAGCGCAGCCGGAGCACCAGCGCCTGGCACTCCGGGTCGCCGAAGCGGACGTTGAACTCGATGAGCCGCGGCCCCTCGGCGGTCAGCATCAGCCCGGCGAAGAGCACGCCGCGGAAGGGGGTGCCGCGCCGCGCCATCTCGGCCAGCACGGGCCGCACGATCTCGGCCATCGCCTGGTCGCGCAGCGCATCGGTGAAGGCCGGCGGCGGCGAATAGGCACCCATGCCGCCGGTATTGGGGCCGGTATCGCCTTCGCCCACCCGCTTGTGATCCTGCGCCGCGGCCAGCGGCAGCGCCGTCTCGCCGTCGCAGAGCGCGAAGAGCGACACCTCCTCGCCCACGAGGCACTCCTCGATGACGACGCTGGCGCCGGCGGCGCCGTGCACGCGGGCCTCCATGATCTCGGCGACCGCCGCTTCAGCCTCGGCAACGGTCTGCGCTACCACCACCCCCTTGCCGGCGGCGAGCCCGTCCGCCTTCACCACGATGGGCGCGCCTTGGGCTTGAATATGGGCGCGGGCGGCGTCCGCATCCTCGAAGCGGGCCCAGCGCGCGCCGGGGGCACCGGCGGCCGTAGCGACCTCCCGCGTGAACGCCTTGCTCGCCTCCAGCCGGGCCGCCGCGGCGGTGGGGCCGAAGCAGCGGATCCCGGCAGCGGCGCAGGCATCCGCCAGGCCAAGCGCCAGCGGCGCCTCCGGCCCCGCCACCACAAGGTCCACGCCCTGCCCCTGGGCGAAGACCACCAGCGCCGGCACGTCCTCCGCGCCGATCGGCACGCAGTCGGCGACATCGGCGATGCCGGCATTGCCCGGCGCGCACCACAGCCGCGTGAGCAGCGGCGAGGCCGCGATCGCCCAGCACAGCGCATGCTCGCGCCCGCCGCCGCCGACCACCAGCACCTTCATGGCATGCCTCCTGCGGAACGGGATGCGAACGGCCTCCCCGGCGCGGCGCGGTTAGCATATGGTCCGGCCATGGACACGCCCATCACGGCCCCCCTGGCCCGCGAGTCGGCGGGCAACCTGCCCGAATACGCCGTCTCGGAGATCGCCGGCGCGATCAAGCGCACGCTCGAGACCACCTTCGGCCGGGTCCGCGTGCGCGGCGAGATCACCGAGTGCAAGCGCTACCCGTCCGGCCACATCTACCTGTCGCTGAAGGACGAGAACGCCAAGCTGGAATCGGTCATCTGGAAGACCGCGATCCGCAACCTCGGCGTCATGCCGGAGAACGGCACGGAGGTGATCGCCACGGGGAAGATCGGCACCTATGCCGACCGCTCCAAGTACCAGCTCGTCATCGACCGGCTGGATTATGCCGGGGAGGGTGCGCTGCTCGCCCGCATCGAGCGGCTGCGCCAGCGGCTGCTGGCGGAGGGGCTGTTCGCGCCGGAGCGCAAGCGCGCCCTGCCCCGGCTGCCCGCCGTCATCGGCATCGTCACCTCCGAGCACGGCGCGGTCATCCAGGACATCCGCACCACCATCCTCCGCCGCTTCCCGCGCCGGCTGCTCCTCTGGCCCGTCGCCGTGCAGGGGAGCGGCGCGGCCGAGCAGATCGCCGCCGCCATCCGCGGATTTGGCGCGCTGCCGGCGGGCGGCCCGATCCCCCGCCCGGACGTGATCATCGTGGCCCGCGGCGGCGGCAGCCTCGAGGACCTGATGGCCTTCAACGAGGAGGTCGTGGTCCGCGCCGCGGCGGAGAGCCCGATCCCGCTGATCAGCGCCGTCGGGCATGAAACCGACACCACGCTGATCGACTTCGCCTCGGACCGCCGCGCGCCCACCCCGACCGCCGCCGCCGAGCTCGCCGTGCCGGCGCGGGCCGAGCTGCTGGACGACCTGCGGCAGAAGGCGCTGCGGCTGGGCCAGGCGCAGCGCGCGGCCATCGAGCGCGCGCGGCTGCGCGTGACGCGCGCTGCCGGACGCCTGCCGGACCTGCCCGGCCTCGTCGGGCGCATGCGCCAGCGGCTGGACGAATGGTCCGATCGCCTGGACCGCGCGCCGGCGGATGCGCTGCGGCGCCGGCGCGCGCCGCTGGAGAACCTCGCCGCACGCCTGCGCCATCCGCGGGAGGTGATCGCCGCGCACCGCGCCACGCTGCGCCTGGCCGAGGCCCGCATGCTGGCGCTGTTCCGCGCGCGGGTGGAGCGGGGGCGCACCGCGCTGGCCCGGCGCGGTGGGCTGCGGCCGGCG